>CAXSHQ010000228.1:0-296 GCA_964236875.1 uncultured Acidobacteriaceae bacterium
GTCTTTACGGTCCAGTCGGCGGGGTAGTTGTTCGCAAAGTCGCGAGCATCGGGTTTGCGCGGGGTGTTTGCCGGTTTGGCTTCGGGGGTCTTGGAATCCTGAGCAGCTTTGGGATCGCTGCTTGTGCTCTGGGCGCGGAGGGTGGGGGCAGCGAGCAGAGCAAGGCCGGCGAGAGCGAGGGTGAGGCGCTTGTGGGCGAGAGGTGATGTCATTGCGGGTCTCCTTCAGTAAGGGGCGTGGTGTAGGGTTCGAAAAAGCTGTTGAAGTCGAAGTCGTCTTCGGCGGGCGGGCGCAGG
>CAXSHQ010000228.1:306-4632 GCA_964236875.1 uncultured Acidobacteriaceae bacterium
CAGGCCCAGGCGTGGATTGGCGGATTGACGTTGCCCAGGTCGTAGTCGAAGGCCGGGATCTGGCCGTTCGGGTGCAAGTACCACTCCCGGAGCAGGAGGGCGAGCTGCTGCTGCTGGGGCTGCGGGCCGTAGGCGAAGCGGACGAGCAGGCGCTCCTGGCGGGTGAGGGGGAGCTCGGGAGCGGGGTGGTCGGGCTCTGCCGTTCGAGGCTGTGTACGGATGGAGACGAGTGAAGCCGACCAGTCGCCAGCTTTGAGCTCGCCAGCTGCCAATGCCGTGTGGATGCGGGGGAGCGCGGGGCGGATGGCACGCTGGGCAGGTGGAGTCTGCGTGACGAAAACGGGACCAGGCGGCAGCGAAGAGGGAGTTTGGGGCAGGTGGAGCGTGGCGGCAGGAGTGGGCTGAGGATGCTTGCGTGTGAATGCCACGGCTAAGAGGAGCAATGCGGCGGCGAGGGTCGTCAGCGCAGGGAGAGTCCAGACGCGGCGTAGTGCGCGCCAGCGGCTGGCCGCGGGTGCCTCGGCTTGGCGGAGCTCGACCGCGCGGAGAACACGCTGCTCGAGGCCGGTGGGTATGGCGGTATGGCGGAGGGCGATCAGGGCGCGGGCGATGGGGTCTGTGGCGTCAGGTTCCGGTGGAAGCCCACGCATGCCGACGGTGGGACTTTCGGCATGAGTGGGGCACCCGATATCTGGGATGACGTCGACGGGCTCTTCTGAAGAGTGTTTGCGGAAGGGCATGATCAAGACCTGCCTTTCGGAGTGAGGCGCTTGCGGAGGTGGGTGCGGGCGCGGAAGACGAGGGCGCGTACAGCGGATTCGCTGCGGCTCATGACGATGGCGACTTCGGTGATGCTGATCTCTTCGAGCGTGGTGAGGAGGAGCGCCTGACGCTCCGGAGCGGGGAGGCGGTCGATGGCGCGGAAGACCTCGGCGGCTTCACGGGCGTGAGCAAGCGCCTGATCGGCTGGAACGCCGGGGCTCTGGAGTGCTGCGGCGGCGAGGTCGTCCATCTGGTCGGGACGGATGCGGCGGCGGCGGTCGAGCGCAAGGTTCCAGGCAATGCGGACCAGCCAGGCGCGGCGGTCGCGGATGGCGGGGAGGCTGCGGCGGTGTTCAAGAACGCGAACGAAGGTGTCCTGCACGGTGTCCTCGGCTTCAGCGCGGTTGCGCAGGATGGAGTGGGCGACGCGGAAGAGGAGCGCGGAGTAGTCGGCCACCAGCGCCGGGAGGTCGGCCTCGGCGGTGGTGGTGTCGGTTGGTGCGTACGCCAAGCTGAGTTCCTCGACCACAATGCCCTTGTACTCGGAAAGACGGGCGGGGAAGGAAAGCGCTCGGGAGAATTTGTTGGGGAGTTTGGAGAAAGGCGTGTTCTCACCGGTGGCGAGTGACGAGTTGTGAGCTGCCAGTTCGCGTGCGAGCGCGGCGATGCGCTCCGCATGCCGACGGGATACAGCGCGCCTTCAGTCGTGGGCTGGTTGTTGGGCGTGGAAGCGCTTTACGGTGTCGACGACGTGCAGGACGCTTTCGACAGGCGTGCCGGGGACGATGCCGTGGCCGAGATTGAAGATGTGGCCGGGGCGGCCGTTGGCCAGCGTGAGGATCTCGGTGACGCGGGCGTCGAGGACATCCTCGGGGGCAAAGAGCGTGATGGGATCGAGGTTGCCCTGCACTGCGGTGTGGGCGCCGACGGCGCGCCAGCCTTCATCGAGCGGAACGCGCCAGTCGAGGCCGATGACATCGGCGCCGGTTTCGCGCATGGCGGGGAGCAGTGTGGCGGTGTCGACGCCGAAGTAGATGACCGGCACGCCGAAGCCCTGGATGCGGCGAATGAGCTCGGTGGTGGGGCCGAGCGCGTATTGGCGGAAATCGGTAGGGGAAAGCGCGCCGGCCCAGGAGTCGAAAACCTGGATGACGTCGGCGCCGGCTTCGACCTGCTGATGAGCGAAGTCAGAGAGGACAGTGACGAGCTTTTCCATGAGCCAGGCCCACGCCGGGCTGGGGCAATACATGAGCTTTTTGGTCTCGATGTAGTTGCGGGAGCTGCCGCCCTCAATCATGTAGCTGGCGAGGGTGAAGGGCGCGCCGCAGAAGCCGATGATGCCGAGCTGGTCGCCGTCTGCGCGCGGGCCTGCAAAGTGGGAGCTGACCTTGCCGATGGCTTCGGCGACATAGCCGAGCTCGGCGGTGCGGTCGGTGCGGAGAGCCTTGACGGCATCCGGGTTGCGGACGGGATTGCGGACCACGGGACCTTCGCCGTTGACGAACTCGAAGTCGAGACCCATGGGGGTGAAGGGCAGCAGGAGGTCAGCGAAGATGATCGCGGCGTCGACGCCGAGACGCTCCGCGGCGGTGATGGTGACTTCTGCGGCGATGTCCGGGGTGCGGCAGATGTCCAGCAGGGTGTGATGGCGGCGGACCGCCATGTACTCCGGCATGTAACGGCCGGCCTGGCGGAGGAACCAGACCGGCGTGCGGTCTACAGGCTGACGGAGGCAGGCACGCACGAAGCGGCTGGAGGATTGCGGGGGGAGGGGGTTCGTGGGCACAGTCGTGGACAAGCTACCTGTTCAGGCTAGCACTGCCCTTGAAACCGCTCAGTAATGGGGCTCGCCGTGGCGATGAAAGGGCCGGAAGGGAACCGCGTAGGCGACGCCGACGGTGAACAGCGATGGTTGAAACTCCGTGTTGGCATTGTGGCCGATATTCCAGTACTGGTGCTGAAAGTCGGCCTTGGCGCGGAAGCTGTGCGTGAGTTCGTACTCCACTCCGACGCCGGGCTCGTACACGGTGGAGTTGTCGCCCACGTAGGCGCCGAATGCGGCCGCGGAATTGAAATGGATAGTGCCGAAGCCGACCAGGAAGTCGACGTAGGGATAGACCTTGCCGATGCGGTAGTCGCCGCGGAGACCGCCAGCATACGACCTCTCATTGGAGAGGGTGCCGGAGGCGAGATTGATGCGGCCTTCCAGCGAGGGCTGGACGGGAAAGTGGATGTGGCGTGTGAAATCTACGCCGAAAGAAACGCCGCTTCCCTTGGAGCCCTGGAAGTAGTCCATGTTGTCGTACATGTAGCCCGCGAAGACGGAGAAGGACTGCGTCTTGTATTGCGTGGGAATGGCCTGAGCGCGCGCGGCGCGGGAGCAGCCGAGAAGGACGCAAAACGCAGTCAGCGAGAACAAAAGACGCCGGGCTGGAACGATAGACACGCGAGCAGGGAAGCGAAACGGCATCAGAGTCTCCAAAGAGAAAGAAGTGTCGAGAGGCTGCGATGGAGGTGTGGCCTCCTGTGAATCTTGTGCAATCTGTATGACCTTTTTGTAGCATAAGTCCTAAGTAACGAACGCTGTAGACTACTTGTGTACCCCCGTACCGTGTATGGTGCGCGTCTGTGGCGCACCTTTGCTCGTGGGACGGCTTGGAGAGGTACACACCCGGATTCGAAGAAAGAGAAATGCTGACATGTTGAACTACCTCACGTTGCCGGTCGGAGCGAAGTCGCCGGAAGTGGTGAATGCGGTGATCGAAATTCCGCGCGACGGAGTGACGAAGTACGAATACGACAAGAAGCTGCACGTGTTCCGGCTGGACCGGAACCTGTACTCGCCGGTGCACTACCCCGGGGATTACGGTTTCATTCCGAGCACGCTGGGCGACGATGGCGATCCGCTGGACGTGCTGGTGCTCGTGGACACGCCGAGCTTTCCCGGGTGTCTGCAGGAGGTGCGGCCGATTGGGGCGCTGGAAATGCTGGACCAGGGCGAGGGCGATGAGAAGATCCTGTGCGTGGGCGTGGGGAATCCGCGGTACAAGGATGTGCACAATTACTCGGACATCTACCCGCACATCCTGAAAGAGATCATCCACTTTTTTTCGATCTACAAGGACCTGGAGAATAAGAACGTCGAGGTGAAGGGCTTCCGCGATGCCGATGTTGCGCACAAGGTGGTTGTGAAGGCGCAGCAGAACTTCATCGACAAGAAGAAGGCCGACGACTGGGGGTAAGGCTGTCCTCTGGTGGTATCAACGCTCCGGGTGATGCGGAGATACGTCACCATCCTCGCGTTGCTCAAGGGCAGGATGCCAGCGTTCACGAAGCTGGCTGCCGTCGTCAGGCGAGAACATCTCCAGACGCGGGTGGGCCGGAGCGGAAGAAGCGCGCGACGAGATAGACCAGCGTGCCGGCGAGTGCGACAAGGAACGCGAAGAGAAGGGCGTTGAGGCCCATGACGCGCTCGTCGCGCGCTGCCCACAGGGCGAATGCGATTAGCGCGGCAGGACCGAGGCCGACGAGAATGGCGCCGGGCTTGCCGCCGGGGACGCGGAA
>CAXSHQ010000228.1:4642-5685 GCA_964236875.1 uncultured Acidobacteriaceae bacterium
CGATAACGCAGAACGGCGAGCGCGATGAACTCCAGGAGCAGCGCACCGCCATAGAGCACAAGGTCGATGGAGATGAGGCGCTCGAAGGTGAGGCCGAGCGCGAGCGCCCAGGCGGTCGCGCAGACCAGCACACTGACCCACGGAACTCCGCGCTTGTTTTCGCGGCGGAGCAGGGCGGGAAGGAAGCCATCGGCGGCCATGGCGGAGGGCAGTCGGGTGAGTGTGAGGGTAAGGGCGGTGAAGGAGCCGAGGCCATCGAGCGAACCGGCCAGCACTACGCCGTAGGCGAGCCACGCGCCCACGACCAGCGTGGCGGCATCCGCCCAGGCTCCCGTAGAAAAGCGTTGCGCGGGGATGCCGACGGCCCACATGGACGCCAGCGGCACTATGTACACGAGCATGACGGTGCACACCGCGGCGAACATGGCGCGCGGATAGTTGTGCTGCGGGTTGTCGACTTCCTGGGCGATGGTGCTGGCGTTGTCCCAACCCATGTAGTTCCAAAGGGTAATGGGGATGGCGCCGCGGAGATCGTGCGCGGACAGAGTCTCGTGCGCAAGGTGGAGGCCGCCATGCAGAGCGCGCCACCACGCGATGAAAACGAGCAGAACGAAGGGGGAGAGTGAAACCGCCATCATGTGGGCTGAACCGTGTCCGACCGAGGCGGCGCCGCGAAGGTTCCAGAGCGCCGCGAGCGCGACAATGGCGAGCTTGATGACAAGACCGCGGTGCCCGGCGGTGAGCGCCGGTGCGACATGTCCGAGATACAGGGTGAAGGTGGTGGGGTAGATGGCCATGTCAAAGACGCTGGCGGCAAGGGAGAGCCAGGCTTCCTGAAAGCCCCAGAAGCGGCCGAGCGCGCGAGTGACCCAGACGTAGAAACCGCCTTCTTCCGGGATGGCGCTAGCCAGCTCGCCCACCATGAGCGCTGTGGGCAGGCTCCAGAAGATCGGAACCACCGCGAGCAGCAGCAGGGCCAGACCATAACCGGCCATGCCGATGATGTCTTCCATGCCGTAGGGGCCGCCGGACACGATGAAGTA
>CAXSHQ010000228.1:5695-7951 GCA_964236875.1 uncultured Acidobacteriaceae bacterium
GGCGACAAGCGGGAAGAGCCGCATCTTCTTCGCTGGCGAGGTGTGGGGAATGGTGGTCTCCTGCTGGGTGTTCTGGGGTGCAGGGTATCATCGGAGGTGAGGCCGGGAGCTTGCGCCGCGGGCGTTCCGGGGAAGGCGTTCAGGTATAATCGTGCTCTACCCCGCAGGAGAGTTGGCCGAGTGGCTGAAGGCGGCGGTTTGCTAAACCGTTATAGGACCAAAAGTTCTATCGGGGGTTCGAATCCCCCACTCTCCGCCACATATAGTTAAGTGCTTTATAATGAGCAAGTTAAGAAGGACAGAAGAGCCCAGATTCCCCCGGAGTCGGGCTCTTTTCATTTCTCTAGCGCGAATGGCGAGAGATACTGTTTGCCCTTGAAGGCCAAGTCTGACGCAGGGATTCTCTCGCTGCTTAGGCCTCCATGCCTGATGGCCGGGAGCTCGCAAAGTTCTACTGAGATTTTGAATCTTCATCGATAAGAGTGATGGATTCGAACCATCAATAGAGAGAAATCTCTATCGATAGTTCGAATCCTGCTCCAGTCTGTTGCGGACGAAGTAGACGTCCTTGGGTACCGAGGTGCCGAGGCACAGAATCGCAGGACGAGGTAAATGAAGCCTGCTGCTCTTGCGCGTCAGCGTGTGCCACTTCAACGTCAGGAGGAATGCCCAGCTGAGTGAGCGCGTCATGCGTAATTTCTGTGCAGACGATCTGCCGACCGTAAGCGTGCCTGCATTGAGGCGCGCAGTCACCGCCCCATACAGTCTTCACCAGCGCATCAAAGCGCCTTTCACCGCCGGGAAGAGCCTGGCCCGACAGAGGCCGGCGGTAGTCCGACCACGGTCGCACCTGGCGCGGTGAGGTCGCTGACCCGTTGGAGTGCTGCGAGAGATATCCGCCGGCTTACCGGGGTCGCGAGCACACGCCAGCGCACGCCCGAAGGGCCGGCCAGCCGACCGTCTTCCACATGCAGATTCCGCAGCAGCGCGTCTTCGTCGACCACATCGTAGTCATAACCGGGCAAGACATGGGCTGGATCGTCTGCTTTCCGACGCACGAAAGCGGGAACGTTGTCTCCATAAAAGTAGAGGACATCGTTTACCGGGACGCCTTGCTGCATCATGAACTACACACGGTTGAGATACTTGAAGAATGCCGAGCCCGCGTTCCACCACGTGACCTTCGGGTTGAGGTGCGTACCCGCAAAGTATTCTTGGCCAGGCAGCCCGGTGGCGGCTGGGCTGAATGTGAACTCATGCCACACGAGCCGGTTCATTCCCTCGGTTACGGCCATGTCGAAGCTTGGTTTGAGATCGGTCGCCAAGCTCTCGTTCCACTGCCGATAGATCGACGTTTCGCCTTCCGCAGCAACAAACCGCCGCCCATATGTGTTTGCCGCGCTTGCGGCCTCTTTCACGAAAAAGCGCTGTTCATCCGTGCTGCGATGCGGATTGATCGATTTTCGTGGAAACCTTTGCGTGGCTGAACCGTATTGAAAGCGTCACCGGCGACGTAGAAGATGTCGCAGGCGTTGTGAAGGAAGAGGTTTCGCTGAATGTCTACGCAAAAGTAGGCGTTCTGTGCGGAATGTGTGACATGCACCAGTTCATTTCAATTGCAGATCAGTGTCGAAGAATCACGTCCGTGCTAGAGCGCAAACACATGACAGTCATGCCAAGTGAGATGAAGCGACTTTTGAACGATCTAAGGCAGCGTTGCGACCACGAATTGAAGAGCCGCGTGTTCCTCTCACTCAGCCTTCAGGAAGGCAATCAGTTCTCAAATCCGGAAGAGCATTGGGAACCTGTTATCAGTCGTTTTCTATAAGACTCGATACAACATCGAGGAAAGCTCGAAGTGCTTTGCAACCGGCAGATACGGAGCCTCCGTTTTCCATATTTTGTTGGTCGCGGAGTATGGATTGATTCAGCTTGCCACTCTCGTACAGATTCAGGCGGGTCATCCTGGGTGGGGGCAACTGAAGGCTTTGATGGACTCCATCAAAGAGCCTTGGCCGAAGCGAGCGCCAATTATTCAGAAGAACTCTCCCCTTCTGGAGGCGCTCGTTCCCCTGCTATATCAAGTCAAGGAGTCTTGGCGGCACAAGATTAGCCACGTGGATAGCCAATTGGTCTGGAACGATACTGATTTCAGCCCGCAAGTAGCGGATGAGATCATCAAAGCCACACGCGGTTTCATGGTAAGCGTCTGGTGAAGGCCGCGGAACTGAGCGCACTGATGTGAGGCGTCAGATT
>CAXSHQ010000229.1:0-7927 GCA_964236875.1 uncultured Acidobacteriaceae bacterium
GGTCCATCAGCTCCCGCGAGCCCAGGAGCATCGAGCCCACCGGCGCACCCAGCCCCTTGCTCAGGCAGAACATCACCGTGTCGAACCCCGCCGTCACCTCTGCCACACTCACGCCCAGCGCCACCGCCGCATTGAACACCCGCGCCCCATCCAGGTGCACCGGCAGCCCTTCAGCTCGCGCGCCCGCCCAGATATCCTGGAGCACCGGCAGTGGAGTCACCGTACCGCCCGCCATGTTGTGCGAGTTCTCGATCCACACCAGCCCGGTCGGCGCGCGGTAGTAGATCTTCGGCCCAATCCCGGTCCGGATCCGCTCCCACGTCAGCACCCCACGCTCACCCGCCACCGTCCGCGGCATGGCGCCGGAGAACGCCGCCATGGTGGCCATTTCCCAATCAAGCACATGCGACCGCGCCTCGCAGATCACCTCCTGCCCGGGCTGTGTATGGAGCCGCACCGCGATCTGGTTCCCCATCGTGCCGGTCGGCACAAACAGCGCCGCCTCGCGCCCGAACACCTCAGCCGCCCGCGCCTCCAGCCGGTTTACCGTCGGGTCTTCGCCATACACATCGTCCCCAACCTCCGCCTCCGCCATCGCCCGCCGCATCGCAGCCGAAGGCCGCGTCACCGTATCGCTCCGCAAATCGATCAACTCAGTCCGCTCCAAACCCACACTCCTCCACCACAAACGTCACGCTCAGAACTGAAGGCTCGAAGCTCTCAACCGAGAAACTGGAGAGATCATCCGCCCATCCTCAGAGTCCATCATCTCCGCATTCAACTCTGAGCCAAAAGCTCAAAGCTCTGAGCTCGTTCCAACCCGTTCTTCTTCAAGCCGCTACCCCAGCCAGCAGCTCCCCGAACACTTCGCTCGACACCATCCGCCCCCGGAGCGTCAGCCCCCACCGATCGTCCGAGCCCCACATCATCCCGCCGCGAACCAGCTCTCGAGCCGCCCCCTCTAACTCCTCTACCCACTCCCGCCGAAATCCGCGCAGCCGGTCCGCAGCCAGTCCTTCCATCAGCCGCAGCCCCAGGAACACCGTCTCCTCAAAGGCATCCCGCTCCCCTACCTGCGTCACCTCACGCTCCGAAGCCGCTCCCGCATAACCGGACAGCTCATCTCGGTTCGCAAACCGGACGACCCCACCGTCCGTCCGCCGCAGCATCGAGTGCGCATCCAGCCCGAACCCCAGGTACGGAGCCCGATCCCAGTACTTCCGGTTATGCCTCGACCCAAACCCCGGCCGCGCGAAGTTCGAAATCTCATACTGCCCGAAACCAGCACCTTGGAGTTCCTCGCACGCGATCTCATACAGCCGTGCCGTCAGATCTTCACTCACCACATGCCCTGCATGGAACCGCTGCCCACCCAGCAACACCTCGCGCCCCAGCCGCGACTCCTCATCCACTTCCAGCATGTACACGCTCAGATGATCGAGCTCGCCCCTTGCCCCCGCCTCCGCTACCCGCCGCAGCGACACGCGCCAGCTCGCCTCCGTCTGGTACGGCAGCCCCGTGATCAGGTCCGCCCCCACGCTCTGCACGCCCACCTTCCGCAGCCGCGCAAACTCCCGCAGACAGTCGTCTCCGGTGTGCGTCCGCCCTACCGCCGCGCACTCCCGGTCGACAAAGCTCTGCACCCCCAGGCTCACCCGGTTCACTCCACACCCGAGCGCCGTCGCGAGCACCTCAGCGCCGATCTGCCCCGGTGCCGCCTCCAGCGTGATCTCCGCGTCCTCCGCCACCGCAAACTGCTCTCGAAGCGCCGCAAACACCCGCTCCATCTGCCCAGCGCTCAGAAGGCTCGGCGTCCCCCCGCCAAAGTACACGGTGTCCACCGCCTCCGGCAGCTCCCCGCCTACTCCTCCGGCGATCGAACGAGCCGCCGCAATCTCCCCACACAGCAGGTCCACATAGGCGGCCAACCCCTCGCCCGTTCCCACCCCGGAAGCGAAGTTGCCAAAGGTGCATTTATGCCTGCAGAACGGCACACTGACATACACTCCCAACCGCTCGCTCTGCGTCGCCCCGCTCACTCCCACATTCTTTCACGCAGCCCTCTACAATCGAACCTATGGCGGCGAACGACGACGACAAGAAGAAGCAACAGCCGCAGCAAGACGACGACGTAGTCGGCAAAGCCTACGACGCGCGCCTCATGCGCCGCCTTGTCCGTTATCTCAGCCCCTACAAGCTCCAGGTCGCGGTCTCCGCCGTCTCCATCGTCATCAAGTCCGCCAGCGATGTCTTCGGCCCCTACGCCCTCAAAGTCGCGGTCGACACCTTCTTCGTCCCCACCGCCGGCCTCCGTTCCAATCTAAGTTGGCTCGCCCGCCACATCAGCCAGGACCCCACCCGCGGCGTCACCGAGCTCGCCGGCCTTTACTGCGCCGCGCTCCTCATCACCTTCGCGCTGGAGTTCGTCCAGACCTACCTCATGCAGTGGACCGGCCAGAAGATCATGTTCGACCTCCGGTCGCAGATCTTCCGCCACATCCAGCGCATGCACATCGCCTTCTTTGACCGCACGCCCGTCGGCCGCCTCGTCACCCGCGTCACCTCCGACGTCGACGCCCTCAACGAGATGTTCACCTCCGGCGTCCTTGCCATCTTTGAGGACATCTTCACCCTCCTCTACATCGTCGCCATCATGCTCGGCATGAGCCTCCCGCTCGCTCTGCTCACGCTTTCGGTCATCCCCGGCATCCTGTACGCGACGCACCTCTTCCGCACCCATGTCCGCAACAGCTACCGCCGCCAGCGCGCCGCCGTCGCCAAAATCAACGCTTTCACGCAGGAATACGTCTCCGGCATGAGCATCGTGCAGCTCTTCAACCGCGAGCGTCGCGCCTTCACCGACTACTCCTCCGTCAACGCCGAAAACAAGGCCGCGTGGACTGACGCCATCTTCGCCTACGCCCTCTACTACCCGGTGGTCGAGTTCCTCAGCTCCATCGCCATCGCCATGGTGATCTGGTTCGGCGGCCGCGCCGTGCTCCACTCCGAGCTCATCGCCACAGTCGGCGGCTGGCTCACCTCCCACCGCTGGATCGACAACTCCCACGACTTCCCCACCACCGGCTTCAGCCTCTTCGGCTCCGTCTCGCTCGGCGTGCTCATCGCCTTCATCGCCTACGCACAGCGCTTCTTCCGTCCGATCATGGACCTTTCGGACAAATACAACATCCTCCAGGCCGCCATGGCCGCCGCCGAACGTGTCTTCCAGCTCCTCGACACCGAGCCCGGCTTGAAGAGCCCAGCCCTCCCCACGCCCGGCGACCGCTCCGGCCGCATCGAGTTCCGCAACGTCTGGTTCACCTATCAGCCCCTGACCGAAGTTCAGCAGCAAGCCTTGCAACAACACTCCTCTTTGTTGTCATCCTTCGCCGAAGGCGGAGGATCTGCGTCTGCTCCCGCCCATGCCAACGGCCTGATCACAACCGACCCCACCCAGGACCCCACCATCGAGTGGATCCTCCGCGGCGTCTCCTTCACCATCGACCCCGACTCCACCGCCGCCATCGTCGGCCATACCGGTGCCGGCAAAACTACCATCACCGCGCTCATGATGCGCTTCTACGACGTTCAGGCCGGCCAGGTCCTCGTTGACGGCATCGACGTCCGCGACCAGGACCTCACCGCCCTCCGCCGCCGCTTCGGCGTCGTCCTCCAAGACTCCTTCCTTTTCACCGGCACCGTCGCCCACAACATCCGCCTCGGCACCGAAACCATCACCGACGCCGAGGTAGCCAACGCCGCCGACGAAGTCAATGTAGGCGACTTCATCCGCACCCTCCCCGGCACCTTCGACGAACCCGTGATCGAGCGCGGCGCCAGCCTCTCGACAGGCCAGAAGCAGTTGATCTCTTTCGCCCGAGCCCTCGCCCACAAGCCCGGCATTCTCATCCTCGATGAGGCCACCAGCTCCGTCGATACCGAAACCGAGCTTCGCGTCCGCGCCGCGCTCGAGAAGATGATCACTGGCCGCACCAGCGTCCTCATCGCCCACCGCCTCTCGACGGTCCAGCGCGCCGACACCATCCTGGTCATGCACAAAGGCCAGCTCCGCGAGCAGGGCACCCACCAGGAGCTTCTCGCCATGCACGGCCTCTACTGGCGCCTCTACCGCCTCCAGTACAAAGACCAGGAGCTCGCCGCCGCCGACTAGAGCGGTTTACCTTCGACGTACTACACGGGCAACGAGGGTGTCATCCTGAGCGCAGCGAAGAGCCTGCCCTGAACGAGATGAATGGGATTCCCGCATCTCGCCAGTAGCGCCGCGACACATCAAGTGACACAGGCATAGTTCCGGCAGGCGCGTCCCTGCTCAAAGCCGAAGGCCTGTCCCCGCATTCCTGCCATCAATTTTTCCTGCAGGAGCTGCAACAAACCATCGTTTCCCGGCGTACCATCGCTCACACGGCCCCACAACTGACTCGCTTGAAAGGACACCAGCCATGGCGACCACGCCCATGCTCGTCGACGAAGCCCCCGTTGCCACCGCCGCCAACGAGGAGCTCGCCGGGCCTCCTCACAGCGCCTCCGTCCCCGAGCTTCCGCCCGACACCGTCCTCGCCACCCAGCCGGTCGCCACCGCCGAGCGCATCTCCTCCATCGACCTCCTCCGCGGCTTCTCGCTCATGGGCATCCTGGTGATGAACATCACCGACTTCGCCCTTCCCGGCTTCGATTACGCCTACCCGCTCGCCACCGCCAAGCCCGTCTTCAACGGCCCGCACGCGCACCTCAACACCGCCATCTGGATCCTCCGCTGGGTGCTCGCCGAAGGCAAGATGCGTGCCCTCTTCTCCATGCTCTTCGGCGCCGGCGTCATCCTTCTCACCTCTCGCGCGCAGGAGCGCGGCGCCGGCATTCGCGCCGCCGATATCTACACCCGCCGCAACATGTGGCTCGTGCTCTTCGGCATGCTCCACTGCTTCCTTATCTGGAGCTGCGACATCCTCTTCTTCTACGGCGTCGCCGCGCTCCTCTTCGTATTCCCGTTCCGCAACCTGAAGCCCAAAGCTGTCCTTTGGACCGCCGGCATCGTCCTGCTTCTCAATACCCTCGGCGTGCAGATGGGCCAGTCCTTCGGCAACATCGCAGCCAGGAAGAACGCCGACAAGATCAACCTTCTTCTCGCCGAGCACAAGCCCATCACCGAAGACCAGGCCGCCGCGCTCAAGAGCTGGCACGACGCCCAGAACAACTGGCGTCCGGACGACAAGAAGCTCTACAAAAACATCGCCGCGCACCAGCACGGCTGGCTCTCGCAGGGCGCCGACTTCATGAACGCCGGCCAGGGCGAAGCCCTCGGCGCCTTCCTCGGCTGGGGAGACTGGTTGGGCCTCATGCTGCTCGGCATGGCCGTCTACCGCCTCGGCTTCTTCACGCTCAAGTGCTCCACCCGCACCTACGTCCTCAGCGCGATCCTCGGCCTCGGCATCTCCTGGTCCGTCACCCTGTGGGGCTGCCTCTTCTCCCTGCATCATGGCTTCGACATCATCTCCACCGCCATGGTCCTGCAGTGGCCCTACGACATCACCCGCGTCTCCGGCGCGCTCGGCAACGCCGCCGTGCTTCTGCTCCTGGTGCGCTTCGGTGTCTTCTGCTGGCTACTCGCGCGCATCGCCAGCGTCGGCCAGATGGCTTTCAGCAACTACATCCTCACCAGCCTCGCCATGAAGACCGTCTTCGTCTGGGGCCCATGGCACTGGTACGGCTATGTCGAGTACTTCAAGCTCTACTACGCCGTAGGGGCCATGTGGCTCACCAACATGGTCTTCTCCACAATCTGGCTGCGCTTCTTCCGCTTCGGCCCGCTTGAGTGGTGCTGGCGCTCCCTCACCTACTGGAAGCACCAACCCATGCGCCTCACCGATCCCCTGCCCGTTGCCCCGCCTGAGCCCGCCATCGTCTCCGCCTGACGGCTTCAGGGCATCTCTGAATAGCGGCGCGAGTACAGGCAACACAAGAGGAATGCGTGACCTACGGCACGAACGGTAGATCACGCCTGTTCAGCCGTGGCAACAGGTGCTGCGGAAATGGATATGGCTTTATGGCGTCTCCTAAATAGCCAGCACGAACGGTTAGGTCACGGCTTTAGCCGTGACATTAGAGCCGTTCTCCTTCAGGTGTAGTCCTCTCGTGGAAAGAGGCGTCATCCTGAGCGTAGCGAAGGATCTCTGTAGTCTGCCTGCAGCGGAACGGACGCATCAGGTGAGGGCGACTACACCTGCAGGAGAACAGCTATAAGCGTCTGCGATCAGCGCGGCTTCAGCCACTGGGTGTTCCGCCGAACTCGTCAAGGTCTCCCGAAGGCCTCTCTGATCAGGAAGCCATCCATCGATTGCGTGTCACGCTGAGCGCAGCAAAAGAGCCTGCCTGCGCCTGTCGAAGGGCGCTGTGGTCTACCGCTCGGAGGTCGTAGAAAGCATGGATAGCTGTGTGAGCCGCGGCGTGGGAGCAGGCCGTGGCAACCACGTCGGAAACGCAAGCTCAGGCATGGGTTTGGCGACAAAGATGCGACGGGTCTGGCGAGCGATGAAGCGGGCGGTGGTCTTGGCCTTCTTGCGGCGGGCGGAGTCGGTGGAAATGCCCGTACCCGCGTACATCTGGCGATACAGCTTGGAGAGCAGCACAAAAGCAAGGCGCGCGCGCAGCGTAGGCGTACAGGCGGAGCGCTTCCACACATTCGCCCAGTCGTAGAAGCGGTCCCAGACACGCTGGGTTCGCTCGCTGATTTCAGCCGAACTCATGGAGGGATGGGGCGTGAACATCTTGGGGCGCACCGCCGTCGGAATGAGCCAGTAGCGCGTGATCGGCGTGCCTTCGACGTGGAGCGCTTCGGGATTCGCAGCTTGCTCTTTCTCCCAGCGGCCGAAGTCGACGGTTCCGGGAAAAGGGGTCATCATGACGAACTGCGCAAAGGTGACGTCTGCCTTCAAAGCGAGCTCAACGGTGGCGTCGAAGGTGGAGGGCTTGTCCGTCGGCAGACCGAAGATGAAAGAGCCGAGGACGTGCAGGCCATGCTTGCGGAACGTCTGGAGCTGCTGGACGAGGCGGTCGCCAGAGTAGTTGAAATCCTTGAAGACCGCTTTGAGCCCCTCGGGGGTGACAGCCTCGACGCCCACGAGCGCGCCTTTGATATTGGCCTTGCGCATGGCATCGAGGAACTCGGGGTCTTCGGCCGACTCCATCGTGATCTGGGTGAAGAACACCATGTCGCGCGGAAGCTTGGCGAGCTCGGCCATGAGCGAGAAGCGTTCGGCGCGTGTGGCGAGCAGTGATTCGACCCGCTCGGGATTGTTCTGCTCGCGGGCGAGGCGAAGATCGGTGAAGCTGACAGGGTAGAAGTTGTCGTCGGCAAGCGCGATGAAGCGGAAGCCGCGCTGACGGAGATCGATGATCTCGTCCACGACGCGTTCGAAGTTGCGTTGCCGGGGCTTCTGGCCGTCGGTACGCCAGACCGAGCAGAAGGAGCAATGCTTGGGACAACCCCGAATGGTTTGGACCGACGCCCACATGTAGTGCTGCGGATTCATCAGGTCCCAGCGCGCGGCCAGGAACTGGTCCCCTTCAATCTTGCCGCCATCGTAGATGCGTTCGGCGCGGCCGGCGGCGTGATCGTTCAGGAACCGTGCCCAGGCGAGGTCACCATCGCCTTTGATCACGGCGTTGGCGGCCCCGCGCTCGAAGGGTTCTTCGGGAAACAGCGTGGCATGGATGCCGCCATAGGCGACGGTGGCTCCGCGGGCGGCGGCAAGGCGGCCCATCTGGTAGCCGCGTAGCGCATTGCCGGTATGGACGCTGATGCCGACAACATCGCCCGGCTGCAGGGTGAGTGGGTCAAGCGGCTCAATGGATTCGTCGACAAGGATCGGGTCGCCGAACGAACGCGGCGTAGCAGCGGCGAGGACGAAAA
>CAXSHQ010000230.1:0-7926 GCA_964236875.1 uncultured Acidobacteriaceae bacterium
TTTCCCCATTTGACTCTTACTGGTCTCATGGGTTCATTACCTCCTCAAAGAATCGCCTCGGGGTCACACCCCCGAGGCGTTTCGCTTTTCAGGGCGAAACTTGTAGGCCTCCTGGGTGCCCTGGAGCGAGTCCAGCTTTGTAACGGCTCGGCCATTATTGCATCTGCCTACGCGTAGACTTGTGCTGATATGAGCACTGTTGCACCCGCCGTTAATCTCGTCACCATCGCACAGCTTCCACAACACATCGGGCAGGCCGTTACGCTGCGCGGATGGCTGTATAACCTGCGGTCTTCGGGCAAGCTGCTGTTTCCGACCTTTCGCGATGGCAGCGGGACCGTGCAGGGCATTGTGCCGAAGGCTGCGGTGCCGGAGAGCGTGTTCGAGACGCTCAAAGGGCTGACGCTGGAGTCGAGCCTGGTGGTGATGGGCACGGTGCGCGAGGACCAGCGCGCGCCCAGCGGCGTGGAGCTGGATGTGCAGGACGTCACCGTGACGCAGCGCATTTCGGAGGAAACGCCGTACCCGATCTCGCGCAAGGAGCATGGAGTCGACTTCCTGATGGAGCACAGGCACCTGTGGCTGCGGACGCCGCGGCAGTCGGCGATCCTGCGGGTGCGCGCAACCATCATGCGCGCGGCAGCGGAGTACTTCGACACCAACGGATTTACGCGAACCGATCCGCCCATCCTGACGCCGGCTGCGTGCGAGGGAACAAGCGAGCTGTTTGAGATGAAGTACTTCGATGAGGAGATGGCCTATCTCACGCAGAGCGGCCAGCTCTATGTGGAGGCGACGGCGCTGGCGCTGGGCAAGGTCTATAGCTTTGGGCCGACGTTCCGGGCGGAGAAGTCAAAGACGCGGCGGCACCTGACGGAGTTCTGGATGGTCGAGCCGGAGGTTGCGTATCTTGACCTGGAAGGGCTGATGGATCTGGCCGAGGCGTTTCTGACGCACATCGTGACTAGAGTGCTGGAGACGCACCGGGCGGACCTGAAGGTGATCGGCAAGGATGTGACGAAGCTGGAGGCGATGGTCGCGCCTGGGGCTTTCCCGCGGCTGAGCTATGACGACGCGCACGCCATGCTGGAGCAGGCGTACAAGGACGGCAAGATCGAGAACGCGCATACGTGGGGCGATGATTTTGGATCTCCTGATGAGACGTACATCAGCTCGCAGTATGACAAACCGGTTATGGTGCATCGGTATCCGGCGGCGGTGAAAGCGTTCTACATGCAGCCCGACCCGCAGGATGCGACGAAGGCGCTGTGCGTGGATGTGCTCGCGCCGGAAGGGTATGGCGAGATCATCGGCGGGTCCCAGCGTGTGGACTCGTACGACCTGCTAAAGGAGCGCATTGAAAGCCACGGACTGCCTTTAGCCGCGTTCCAGTGGTACCTGGATCTGCGCAAGTATGGGTCGGTGCCTCACTCAGGGTTTGGCATGGGAATCGAGCGCTGCGTCGCGTGGGTGTGCGGGCTGGAACATGTGCGGGAGACGATCCCGTTCGCGCGGACGCTGAACCGGATTTATCCTTAGCAGTTCTACCGCTGAGCTGTTTGCAGTCATGGACGAAGCGTGAGTTTCTAAGCGGCTCACATGACGTTCTCGACCATGTTCTCCACTTGCGCACATAGGAACCCCTTGTTCCACTTTTGCATGGAGCCGCGGTCACCCTGTGGGCAAGGTGACGTACGGAATGTGCAGTACTGGCGCGGTTCGTCGCGGTTCGTCCACACAGCGGATGGACGTTCTGAGATAGGCATCGGATCGGAGTGTTGAGAAACGGGAAATCGAGACACCTCGTTCACCGGGCGCGCGTTGTGTCCGAAGTGTTCGGCTGCGGAGGGACACGTTTTGGAAAGCGGGACGGTGACGAAAGTGCGGCAGCAGAGCAGGTTGGACGGGTTCTCCACTCTTCCACGCACAACGACGACTACTACTGTCTTTATGTCTTCTTTCACTGTGTTTCTTAGAAGCAGTTCCGCCAGCAGTCCAGGCAGGCAGCCGCAGGAGCGAAGGCACCCGTTCGAGGACACACAACCGGGCCGGGATATTCACAACGTTTCGTGGCATGCATGGCGGCGGGTTACCGCTTAGAATCGAGCCAACCCCTGTGTGTGCTCGCTTGTTGGTTTGCGGCTCGAGTGCTTGCCGGGTGTGCGCCGCGAGTGCGCCCTAAGAGCTCGCAAGGGAGAGCGACCGAACCGTGTCCACCGCCACCATGACCCCTGACCTGACCAACGCCCCAGCCCCCACCGGCAACCTGGAGATCACCGTGTCGCGCGCGGAGCTGCTGCGCGAGCTGACCGCGGCGCAAAGCGTAGTGGAACGCAAGACGACGATTCCGATCCTTTCGAACTTCCTGTTCGAAGCAAGTGATGACAAGCTGACGATCACCGCGACGGACCTGGACCAGTCGCTGAAGACAAGCTGCGCGGCGAAGGTGAAGAAGCCCGGCGCATGCACCATTCCTGCACGCAAGCTGTTCGATTACATCAAGCTGCTGCCCGAAGGCGACATCAGCATCAAGCTGATGGATAACCACTGGGTGCAGATTCGCGCGGGCCGCAGCAACACGCGCATGGTAGGCATGGCGCGCGCGAACTTTCCGCAGGTGCCCGAGTTCCCCGGCGTGGGTGTGTTCAAGATCAACGCGGCCAGCCTCCGCAACATGATCGCGAAGACCATCTTTGCGATCTCGAACGAGGAGAGCCGCTATACGCTGAACGGCGCGCTGCTGGTGCTGAAGGCCGAGTCGATGGCGATGGTGGCCACCGATGGGCACCGGCTGGCGCACATCGAAAAGACGGGCGAAAGCCTGGAGGGGATCTCGGGTGAAAAGAAGACGCTGATCCCGCGGAAGGCGCTGGCCGAGCTGAATGGGCTGCTGGGCTCGGGCGACGTGGAGACGATCGAGTTCGCGGACGACGACCAAACGCTGTTCTTCCGCATCGGCGGGCGCGTGCTGACGAGCCGCAAGCTGACCGGGCAGTTCCCAAACTACGAGGCCGTGCTGCCGCGCGACAATACCAAGTTCGTGATCGTGCGCTCGGAAGACCTGCAGGCCTCGATCCTGCGTGTAGCGCAGTTTGCGGACGAGCGCTCGGGCGCGATCAAGATCCGGCTGGAGTCGAACGAACTGAAGTTGAGCTCGCAGTCGACCGACTCGGGTGAGTCGGAAGACATCATCGAGACGCCGTACAACTACGACCCGCTGGTGGTGGGGTTCAACAGCTCGTACCTGCTGGACTTTCTGCGGGCGACGGGCGCGAGCGGCGAGGTGCGGCTGGAGTTCAAGGATGCGCAGTCGGCCGGGCAGATGCGGCCGGAAGATGGCAACGAAGATGTGCGCTACCGGTACATCCTGATGCCGATGCGGATCTGAGATCGCCCTGAAGAGAGAAGCAGAACCGAACACCTCTCCCATTGTTAGGAGTGGGCCAGCCCTGCGACTCCACTGTAAAGTGAAGGTGAGTGCAACGCAAGATGTTTCTGGTGTACATCGACGATTCAGGTGATGAGCACCACCGTTGTTATTCTGCCTTGCTCATTCACGAAAGCGTCTGGCGAGAATGCCAAAA
Organism: uncultured Acidobacteriaceae bacterium; assembly: GCA_964236875.1. Lineage (GTDB taxonomy): Bacteria > Acidobacteriota > Terriglobia > Terriglobales > Acidobacteriaceae > Granulicella. The sequence goes on from CAXSHQ010000230.1 coordinate 3,585, forward strand.
TCAGCTACGCACGTTTCGGCGGCAGCTGAAAGTCAGTGACGGCATGTTTGTGACCAAGGAGCTTCACGCCACCGACTTCGTCGCAGGGAGAGGAAGAATCAGTCCAACCGTGGTGACGAAGGCTCGCCGCGTAGAACTCTTCAAGCAGACTCTCACGGTGATCGCAAGCTTTCCGAAGGTTCGCCTGATGAATGCCTTCTGTTCTCGAGCGAATGAGCGCGCCGTATTCGAACGGTTGGTGAACCGCATCAACCGAACGATGAAGGAATGGAAGAGCCACGCCCTGATCTTTCACGACGAGGGAAAGGACTATAGCGGCCTCATACGCAGGATGGCTATTTACAATCCGATCCTCAGCCAGTACGGGGCCTGGGATGACGGTAAAGCTTATCGAAACATACCCATCGATCGTGTGCTGGAAGACATCGTTTATCGGGATTCGAAGGAATCGCCCTTCATTCAGGCTGCGGACTTCTGCGCCTTCGCTTTGTTCCGTAGTGAGATTCCGCTAGCTTCTAAAGCGAAATACGAACTTGAGCGGTCGTTCGACATTCTGGAACCCATCCGCGTCACGACTGCTTATGCCAAAGATCCCAGAGGGCTGGGAATTGTGCGCTTTCCCTGACCTGCGATGTGCTCATTACATCTAGATTGAGTTCAGGCTTGAGCTTTGCTCCGCCATAGGAGACTCGCATAAGAGAGCAGAAGGCCCGCTTCATGCGGGCCTTCACTTTTGCTCAGCTAAACGGCATTTACTTCGGAAAGGCAAGGTAGCCGTGGAGCACCTGGCCGTCAGGGTCTGAGGCGTAGGCTCCGGTGAGGTCGCCGCGGTCGCTGACCGAGTGAAGCTCGTTGTAGGGCATGCCGGGGAAGTTGACGGTGAAGAAGGTTCCGTCCACCCAGAGTATGCCGTTGAAGCTGCCCTGAGTGTAGGTGACACCTGTGGCTTCCCCGAAGATGTTGATTCCGGAGATCTGGGTGCCAAAGCCCTCGGCGGCTGCGCCCGGGTAGTCGATGGGAACGTTCAGATCGCCGAAGCGGAGAAAGCCGTGCGTGATGACCGGAGCGGCCGCGTTCTTCTGCGTCTGGTAGTCGCAGGCGAGCACGCTGAGGTTACTCACGCTGAAGCACTTGGTGCCGTTGCCGGGAGTGTGGCTGGCGCGCGGATGATCGATGGGCAGGGTGAAGCTGCCGAGCTGCAGGAAGCCGTTGGAGTACTGGCCCTGCGTGGCGTAGAGGCCGGTGCGCTCGCCGAAGTCATTGATGCCGATGCCGGCGGTGCCGAGGCCGGGGCCGGTCTCGAAGACGACGCCTACGGTTTGCACAGCGCCGGGAACATCGAACTGCTTGAAGACCGGCTTGCAGGCTGCGTTGGTATCCGCGTCGCCGCAGCCGGCGGGACGAGCCAGCGTGTAGCCGTGCTGGAAGCCGTACTCGTCGAGAAAGGTGCCGACGATATCGCCGCGATCGTTGATGCCGCCGGAGGTGGTGCCCAGGGCGCCGGGGTAGTCGATGGAGGTGAACTTGCCGGCCTTCCACAGATAGCCGTGCGGCAGGAAGGAGAAGTCGAACCATGTGCCTACAACGGTGCGCAGATTGTTGATGCCAAGCGGATAGCTGATGAGGCTGTTGGGGTAGTCGATCTTCTGGAAGGTGTAGCGGCTGGACAGGCTCTGCTGGGCAAGGCAGGAAGCGGCGGTGAACACAAAGACGAGAATAGCGGCGCAACGTTTCATTGCAAATCCTTGAAATCCAAGATGGGCAGGTCGGGGCGCGGGTCGAAGGGAATCCAGCCTGGCTTCTTTGCCTCTGTCACTGCATTCGTGCTGGCGTGAGGAAAAGTACCAAGGAAGTTTGCGAGGAGCGAGCGATTGATCCGAGACTGCCGTAGTGGTCCTCTGACGCATCCCGGTGCGACGCTGCTTGGAGCCCCTCACCAGAGCAAAATCCAAGGAGGGCTTCGGTCGCCCTCCTCCTTAGCAGGAGCCGTGCGTTCGCGTCTGCTAGTCTTTCCCTGCAACCGCCATGTCGACCACCCCAAATCTTTCTTTCGAACGGGCGCGCTATGAAGGCAGTCCACCGCCTCCGGATGCGTGCGTGTACTGCACGCGCGGACTGACCGGCAGCTACTACCGCGTGGGCGGGCACCTGGCCTGCGAGACCTGTGCGCAGCACGCTGAAAGCCTGGTGCCACCGGACTCTCACCGCGCTTACAGCAAGGCCGTGATGTACGGCGTGGCAGCGGCGATCGCCGGCTGCATCGGGTATGCGCTGTTCGAGATCACGACCGGGATCATACTGGCCTATGCCGCCATCGGCGTAGGGTTTCTGGTGGGCTGGGCTATGAAGAGAGGCTCCGGTGGCCTGGGCGGGCGCAGGTACCAGATCACAGCGGCGTTGCTGACCTATGCCGCGGTGGCGGTGGCATTTGTGCCCGTGGCGCTGCATGAGGCGAGCGCGAAGAACCGCGGCGCGCAGGAGAGTACGGCGCAACAGTCAGAAGCCAAGGAAGCGCAAGGCGCACAGAGCAATGCCGTACAGGCTACGGGCGGGTCTCAGGGCGCACAGAAGCACGGCGTGGGAACGTTTCTGCTGGCGATCCTGATGCTGCTTGGGCTCGGCCTGATCTCGCCGGTGCTTCTGCTGATCAATGCGCCCGGGCAGGGCCTGTTCAATCTGTTCATCATCTTCTGGGGTGTGCGGTTTGCCTGGAAAGCCATGACGAGTCCACGGGTGGCAGTGGAAGGGCCGTACACAAACACGCTATAAGCGGAAAACGATGCCGGCGCCGAAGCTTTGCAGGGTGTGGCGCTGATATTGGGTTTCGACCTGGCCGGCGCCGTACTCGAGGCGCAGGCCGACGTGCGGGACGAGCGTGAAGTCGCCGCCGAACTGGAACTGGTAGGCGAACGCGCCGGTCCTGGTGTAGCTGGTGCCATTGTTGGTGCCGACGCCGCCGATCTCCGCCTGCACATAAGGGCGGAAGGGCAGGACGATCGTGTTGGCGGCGAGGCGCGCGCCGACGAAGCCACCAATCAGCTTGTTGCCGTAGGGCGTGGAGTTGGCGCTGTTCTCGACGACCAGGCGCGTGTCGGAGCCGAGATGCACGGGGCCGAGGTTGACGAGGTCGTCATAGAAGCCGAAGGTGCCGCCCAGCGGGGTGATGCCGCCGCTCTGGTTGCTGGCGGTGCCCGTGCCGACCCCGAGGCCGGAGTAGTGGTCGGCCGAGAACATGCCGTAAATGCCTACCTGGGCGTGGGCGCCTGGATGGATGAGCAAGGCAAGCGCAATGGCCGTTCCTGCAAGAAGAAGTCGCTTCACAGACTTGAACCCTCTTGCATAGAGACGGGGATTCGGGTGGGAAGTTGTGGTGGCGGTGCCTCAGGAGTGAAAGACACGGGGTCTGCTTGAAGCTGTATTGCCGCTTCGGGCAGAATACGGGGATTCTTCGCTGCGCTCAGGATGACGCCATCCAGAAGGATAGCTGGATCGCCTGCGGAGAGAGCTTTAACCGAGGGTCTCCATGAGCTTGCTCACCGTGCGGTTGAGGTCCTTGTCGGTGCGGCGCTGCTCATCGATCTTGCTGATGGAGTGCATCACCGTGGTGTGGTGCTTGCCGCCGAATTGACGGCCGATCTCAGGCAGCGAGGCCTCGGTCATCTGCTTGCACAGGTACATCGCGATCTGGCGCGGGACGACGATCTGGCGTGAGTTGTTCTTCTGCTTGAGCTCGGCGACGCGCATGCCGAAATGTTCTGCTGTGGCCCGCTGAATGGCTTCGATCGTGATCTTGCGGACCTGCGTGTCAATGAACTGCTTCAGGCATTGCTGGGCTGTCGGCAGTGTGCATTCCACGCCATGCAGAGAGCACCAGGCGATGAGGCGGACGAGTGCGCCTTCGAGCTCGCGGACATTGGTGCGCACATTGCCGGCGATAAAGAGCGCGACATCCATGGGCAGCACGGTCTGCTCGAGCTCGGCCTTCTTCTGCAGGATGGCGACCTTGGTTTCGAGATCGGGCGGTTGGATGTCGACCACCAGGCCCCACTCGAAGCGCGAGCGCAGACGGTCTTCAAAGTCCTGGAGCTCCTTTGGCGGACGGTCGGACGCGATGACGATCTGCTTGTTCATCTCGTGCAGGGCGTTAAAGGTGTGGAAGAACTCTTCCTGGGTGCGCTCCTTGCCGGCGAGGAACTGGATATCGTCGATGAGCAGAACGTCGACACCGCGATACTTGTCACGGAAGCTGGTCATCTTGTCGTAGCGGACGGAGTTGATCAGCTCGTTGGTGAACTTTTCACCGGACACATAGCTGACGGCCGCGTGCGGCATGCGCGACTTG
>CAXSHQ010000231.1:0-7327 GCA_964236875.1 uncultured Acidobacteriaceae bacterium
CTATTGGCCTACTTTTACTCCGGCGCACTGGCTCCCTTTTACTCCGCCCTTGACAAGGGACACTTCTTCATCGCTGGAGGACCTAAGAGTACACGTTAAGCTCAAGCTTGCAGCCCTCTGGATTTCAGTCATGTTCTGTTACGTCTACGGAGACTTCGTTGGCCTTTTCAGACCCGGAAAAATCCAGATGATGATGGCTGGGAGAATGCCCCTGGGAGAAGTCTCCCAAGGCGTGCTGCTCGGCATGGCCGCTGTTATGGCGATCCCCAGCGTCATGATCTTCCTCTCCCTTATCCTGTCCCCCCGTGTCAATCGTGGGACGAACATTGTGTTCGGCATTCTCTATAGTGCGATCATGCTCCTCACGATGCGGGGAGCTTGGTATTTCTATTTGTTCTTTGGACTAATAGAGATCATTCTTACAATCCTGATCGTCTGGTACGCGTGGACCTGGCCCAAGCAGCCCCAGCAAGAGCTTGAGGAATGGACGCGTATAGAGTGCCACCAAGGACGGCAAACGGTAGTAGCGACAAGTGACCTTTGAGAAGTCATCGGATCCGAGAAGCAAGACCTCGAATGTCGGCGAAAGCGAGGGCGTCGCGGCGCTGCCCTCATTTTTCTCGTTCAGCGCCGATTTCGAGCAGAGGACAAGAGCAACAGAATCAGCCATCTACCTCTTGAGCCAGATCCGAGACATACCCTGTTTTCTGCAAATCTGCTTCGGGAGCAGGGGGTCGGCCCCCTGGCTCACCTCGCAGACTCGGATCTGTCTTGGGCGGGGGTAAATGGCTGATGCGCGCCGCCGGAGGCACCCTGATGGGGTCCACCGTTGGAGAGCCGGCGGCGCGCGAAAGACATGGTTCAGGGGATGCAGGAGCGCCGGTGGAGAGCGGAGTCCGCGTGAGTTCCCTGCTGACACAGACAACGTCCCCTCCCCATCGGTGACAAGAACGGCGTTTAAGAGGACTAATCCATTCTCTGTATGAATGCGGTCACGGGAGCTTCGTTCCTTGATGAAAAACCATATTCCACTGCTCTCCGTTTTTCACCCAAATTGAGCTACGCAGGGCGCTGTCTGACTGCGTTGCCTGAGCATTCTTCACTGACTTGTACGTCACGAGGGCAATGTGCTCTGCAAGCCAGCTGATTTCGACATCAACTGCGGAAATGATGACAGGCTGTTCTAGTTGCAGCGTGGAGATGATGTCCTTCTTCGAATAGACACGGCCCGAACTGCCAAATTCACGAAAGTCGTCGGCCAGCAAAGCCGAGACGCGCTCCGCGTTCTTTCGAGTCGCGCTTGTGAGCAACTCCAATTCGAGCGCTTGTATATGCTCATCAATCGACAATAGTCACTCCGAAAGCGCCTGCAATGCTGAACTTTACTAGATGGGGATCAGTCCTGTGAAGTCGGCTTCTGGGAAGTAATCGATCTCAGAATGAAGACCGATAAAATGTCGGCGAATGCGAGGGCGTCGCGGCGCTGTCCTCCGTTCTCTCGTTCATCGCCGATTTCGAGCAGAGAACAAGAGCAACAGAATCAGCAGTTTACCTCTTGAGCCAGATCCGAGACATAGCCTGTTTTCTGCAAATCTGCTTCGGGAGCAGGGGGTCGGCCCCCCCTGGCATCTCGCAGATTCACTGCAGACTTGGGCCCGAGGTAAGCGGCTGTGGCGCGCCGCCGTAGCCATTTGAGGCTCCGCAATTGGATGGCCGGGCGGCGCGCGAAGGCCGATCCAAGGTATACGTGAGCGCTGGTGGGCGGACATTACGTGAGTTCCCTACCGACACAGAGGTTTGTGCGCTCCGCATCGGTGGCGAGAACGGTGTTTCTGGGGACTAATGCCTCTTCAAGGGAACAGGGCGTCGAAGTCTTGCGTACTCAAATCGAGAACTTGCGCTCACATCGAGATATGTCAGGAGAACATCGATGTCGAATTCTCGGGCCGAAGAATATCCCCTGCAGCTTGACTGGTTTCGCTACTTCTGTGCGTTCATGCTGTACACGTACGGCATCAGCAAGTTGCTTCATCTGCAATTCGACATGCAATCGCAGCTTGCCCAGCAGCCGGTCGGTTCACTCACCGGATACCAACTCACGTGGTTCTACTTTGGTTATTCGCGAGCCTATGCAGTTCTGCTTGGTGTTACGCAGATTCTAGGCGGGACGCTGCTGTTGTTCCGAAGAACAACGCTATTCGGAGCAGTGGCGATGCTTCCAGTCATGGGGAACATTCTTTTAATCAACGTCTTCATCTTGGTGAATGACTATGGGCCGTACCTGATCTCGGGACTCATTTGTCTCTTCTTGTCTGCGATCCTTTGGCACGAGCGTTTTGCCTTGAGACAACTGTTTTGGACCACACAGACGGGGGAACCGTTAAGCTCGCTTGCTCGTCATCGTTGGATTCGAGCGGCCATCGTCTCGGTGACGGTCACAATGATGATCTCCGGCGCGCTTATCCAAAAGCATGTACGGCGTTCCAGGGAGCACAATTCTGTTCCTCCAATTGCCAAAAGCCAAAAATAATCGTCACAAGTCGGCTTGTGGGAAGTGGCGGCTAGATGACGAGAACTGCGTTTATGGTTCCTGTCTCAGAGCCTTCGGCCCCTCCGCCCTGAGTCCGCCAATGCCTGCAACCACGCTCTTGCTGTTAGAAAGGGCTTGATCGCCTCGGGGATCGTAGCCTCCGGCCACAGGCCGGTAACCCGTCGTACAACACCGCTTTATCGCAAGGCGCTAACAGGTGGCGGAGTAACGCCCTATAATCGTTGCACTGCGAAATCCAAGTTCCTGCAAAGGCAAAAAGAGATCATGAACACCTGCGCGATGCGTCGTGTCCTGTGGTGCGCCGCTTTCTTGTGGAGTTTTGCGCTCCGCGCGCAGACCACTTCAGTGGAAATCCCTCCAGCCGGCGCTCCGATGGTCGCATCTGTGGCGCGCAGCCAACCGCTCCCGCTGGACGCCGGTACGTACAGATGCGTACGGATCCTGACTGCGGGCAGCACGTTTCGGAAGGTTAGCCTGATGCAGGACTACACAGCGGAAGCCTTGGCCCTGATGCCGGGTGATGTCATCATCGCGATGGATGGCCAGCGAACCGACAGCGTGGAAAAACTGAACGCAATCTTCAGCGCGCGCACTACCGGCTTGAACGTAAGTGTCGAGTTTGTGCGCGATGAAGCGCTCCACTATGCCACCGGCCCCGTCATTCGCTCAGCAGGCCTGCTGAAAGGGAACGTGCCCCGATGGGGCGCCAGCATGGAGCCTGCGGAGGTGGAGCTGACGGCGGAGACGTTACACCAGCCCGTGAAACGCTGGGTAACGGCTGTAAAGATCGCGTCCGTACGCGACAACACGGCCGCCGCGACTGCTGGCCTTCAGAAGGATGACCTTCTGCTCAACATCAACGGCAGAAACACGGGTCTGGTTCGCCGCAGCGATATCTTGATACCTCGGTTTCCTGTGGGCACGCCGTTGCGCTTCAGCGTGTTGCGCGATGGAAAGCCACTCAACTTGTCGGCCCCGCTTACCATCGTCAAACACGGGCTCACCAAGTCTCCTGACTTCGGATTCAGCGGAGATTCACAGATGGTCGAGTTGCCCGCTCAGTCCGACTTCGATCCGCCAGAAGAAATGGCTTGACTAGTAACCACATATCCGACAGTTTGCTACCACTGCGCGACTGTCGGATGTGTTCCGAGGGAATGCTAAAACTTTTGAAGATGTGCAAAGCGGTCCATACGTCTTAGACTATAAGTACCGATGTGTCGTCTTGTGAGAAGCAATCTCATTGAGAAAGCAGAATCGTCGGCGTAGCCGAGGGCGGCAAGCGGCGACGCCCGCAATTCTCTCGTTTGTCGCCGCTTTGAAGGCAGTAAGCAAACTCTTCCCCCTCAAGGAGATGGCCCGAAGAGCCCGATTCCTGCATTTCGCCAAATCCTGCAAATCTGCTTCGGGAGCAGGGGGTCGTTGGTTCGAATCCAATCGCCCCGACCATTCCAACTCATTGAGAATGAAGCAGATGCGGCGATCTCGCCTAGAGCATCTGCTTTTTCTGCATCGCAACTGTAGTCGAATTTGTGACGGTCAAAGCCTCCGAGTTGTTCCAGCAGCATCACAGAACGAAAAGCTGGGAGGCAGATCCGGAAGCTAAGACAACGCTTGCAGACCTCGGATTCGGCTCCTTGGATGCCCAAAAGAGGTTTTGTTGAGCTAGCAGGTAGCGCTGATCTCGCGCGTTGTGTTCCGCCGGCATGCTCAGGCAGAGCTTGAGTCGGATGATGAAACGGTCAAGTCCGGTCCGTCAAGGGGGGAAACGGAAGCGATGGTGTTCCCTCACCCGAGGCCCTCCCGACAACTTATCTATCGAATCTTAGCCGATTGAGCGACTACAATTCCATCAGGTCTACGGCTCAATGCTTGCCGACGCACGCCATGTCCCTCATTTATCTACACTTATCGGATATCCATTTCGGCCAAGAGAAGGGCGGCATACTCTTTACGCATAATGATGTTCGCGAGCGGGTAGTAGACGATGTACGTCTCTTCGTTAAGTCGAAGTTTGGCCGGGGTGTCGACGGCATCATCGTCAGCGGCGATCTAGCTTATGGTGGTTCTACGACAGAATATCAGGTAGCCGCAAGATGGCTGGATAGACTAACGGTGGCCGCGGGATGTCCTCTGACCGCGATTCAGGTAGTTCCAGGCAACCACGATATTAATCGGGATGGAATTTGCAAAAGCACGAAGCGAATGCTCGAAGAAATCGCTTCAAAAGGCGAGTCAGAGCTCGATTCCTACCTTGAACATCCAAAAGATCGCGAAGTGTTTTATGGTCGGTTCGATGATTACCGCGCCTTTGCCGAAGGATACGACTGTCCTCTCGCAGGTAGCCTTGCAGCGGCGATTACTAAACTTGCTACTTTAGGCTACCGCGAGCATGAGATAGCAGACATTAGTGTAAGCGACTCAATGAGCTCTCTGTTAACGAACTCCGGACCCACGCCTAGCCTCAGCTCGCGATGCTTGAAGGACTATTGCTCTTCGACCGCCGAAATGGAAGTGAGGTCAACTGTATCGAGTTGAGTCTGCCCAGGGGCGATTTCGCTACTGTAGATAGAAATGTAGCTGTCAGAACCTTAGGAAAGCCCCCAGTAGTCTTTTTGTCTGGGAGATGTTCCCGAAGAGGAGGCAGCGATGCGAGCAACTGAGCAGGTACGAGAGTCGACCACGGCGGAAGTGATCGGCGTGGATCTGGGCGATAAGTGGAGCCGGTACTGCATGCTGGACAAGACCGGAGCGGTGTTGCGCGAAGACCGAGTGCGCACCACGGCGGAAGGTCTACGGGAGACGTTCGGGTCTGTACCGGCGACGCGGGTGGTGATCGAAGCGGGCACGCACTCGCCCTGGGTGAGCCGCGTGCTGGAAGCGATAGGCCACGTTGTGGTGGTGGCGAACGCGCGCAAGGTGCGGCTGATCTACGAGAGCGACCGCAAGAACGACCGGCTGGATGCGCGCATGCTGGCCAAGCTGGGCAGAGTGGACATAGAGCTGCTGGCGCCGATCCGGCACCGGCGCGCGGAGACCCAGGCGGACCTTGCGGTGGTCCGCGGCCGAGACGCGCTGGTAGCGGCGCGGACACAGCTGATCAACAGTTGCCGCGGCACGGTGAAGGCCATGGGCGGACGGTTGCCCAAGAGCACAACGGCGGTTTTCGCCGCCAAGATGAAGGACGCCCTGCCCGAGCCGATACGGCATGCTCTTGATCCACTGCTGAAGGCCATCGCCGCTCTGAGCGAGCAGATCGCCGGCTGCGACCGGCGGGTGCGCGAACTGGCTGAGCAGCAGTACCCCGAGACCAGGCTGCTGCAGCAGGTCCAAGGCGTCGGCCCGCTGATCGCGTTGACCTATGTGCTGACGATCGAAGATCCGCAGCGCTTCAACAACAGCCGTTCTGTGGGCAGCTACCTGGGCCTGCGGCCCAAGCAGTCGGAGTCGGGAAGCAGTGCGCCGCAGCTGGGCATCTCCAAGGCCGGCAACAGCCACCTGCGAAGACTGCTGGTGCAGGGCGCGCAGTACATCCTCAGCTCGCCGGCGTCCGATAGCAGGCTGCGACGGTGGGGCCTGGAACTGGCCTCGCGCGGCGGCAAGAACGGCAAGAAGAGAGCCATCATCGCCGTCGCACGGAAGTTGGCGGTGCTGCTGCACAAGCTGTGGTCTACCGGCCAGGTCTACGAACCGCTGCATGGGTTGGGCCAGGCAACATAAAGACCAAAGCGCTTAACAGGATGAAAAGAGGAGATCGAGCTGAAGCCGAGTTCGGGTGACTGCGAAAATTCGACTGGTCGGCTGCTCAAGACCGCACTGTAGATGGCAGCACCCGCTCCCTGAAAAGAAGAACGCCTACATGCACCGGAGTTACACAAACTACTCCACCAAGAGTGCGGATGGAAGCAAGGCACAGGGGGTTACAGCAAGATCGACAAAGAACCCCTTGACACGACAGCTACATGGAAGTCGAATTTGTATCTGTCAAAGCCTCACGGATGTAGGCGTTCAACAGACTTCAACAAGCTCACTGATTCGAAAGAACTTGCAAGTCACCTAATATCAATGATTTGCCGATTTTGGACACTTCTGTTTCGGGAGCAGGGGGTCGTTGGTTCGAATCCAATCGCCCCGACCATTTCAATTCATTGATATTGAAGCAGATGCAGCGATTTCGCCTAACGCATCTGCTTTTTCTGCGTCTTGACTGTAGGCGATTCTGTAACTGTCAAAGCCTCCGAAGGCTTCCAGAAAACTGGCCTGCCCGATGTTTTGTACCAGTAGGTGAGTTAGTGTAGCGCAGCTATTTCTGAGTTCAAGTAGCCGCCGTCGGGGGCGTGGAGAAGTGGAAGCGCGTAGCGGTTTCCACTTCTCCATGCCCCATGGTTGAGGTCAGCCAGGCTTCCGGTGCCGGTGGCCGATAGCCCAGTGAGGAGTGCGGCCGGACGGTGTTGTAGTGGACCCGCCAGCGCTCGGCCAGCACGCGCAGTTCCTTGATCGAGTAGAAGATCTCGCCGTTCAGGAACTCATCTCTCAGCTTCGAGTTGAAGCTCTCGCAGTAGCCGTTCTCCCAGGGGGAGCCGGGTTCGATGTACAGCGTCTTGGCACCCGTGTCTTGAAGCCACTGGCGCAGTTCCTTGGCCACGAACTCCGGGCCGTTGTCGGAGCGAAGATGTTCCGGCACTCCCTTCCACACCATCACGTCGGCCAGGGCGCCGATCACCTTGGCACTCGACCAGCGCCTTTCCGCACGCACCATGAAGCACTCCCGGGTGA
>CAXSHQ010000231.1:7337-7925 GCA_964236875.1 uncultured Acidobacteriaceae bacterium
TGAAGATGCGCACGCTGCGGCCATCGTGCGTCCGTGTGCTGACGAAGTCGTAGCTCCAGACATGGTTCGGCCGCTCCGGCCGGAGCCGCACGCAGGAGCCGTCGTTGAGCCACAACCGCCTGCGTGGCTTCTGCTTCTGTGGAACCTTCAGCCCTTCGCGACGCCAGATACGCTCCACGCGGTCCTTGCCGACCGACCAGCCGGCCCGCTTCAGCAACGCCGTGATCCGGCGGTAGCCATAGCGGCCATATTGGCCGGCAAGCTGAACGATCGCCTGCGTGAGTGCATCCTCGTCTTCACGCCGTGCCGGCCGATAGCGCTGCGTGCCCCGTGGCTGGTTCACCAGGTGGCACGCACGCCGTTCGCTGACCCCATGCGCTTCACACGCATGATCGACCGCACTGCGCCGTCGCTCCGGGCTTAGAAGTTTCCCGAGGCGATGTCCTTCAACACCAGCTTGTCCAGGCTCAGATCCGCTACCAGACGCTTCAGCTTCGCGTTCTCCTGCTCCAGCTCCTTCAGCCGCTTCGCCTGGTCCACCTGCAGACCGCCGTACTCCTTGCGCCAGCGGAAGTACGTCTGCTCCAC
>CAXSHQ010000232.1:0-7916 GCA_964236875.1 uncultured Acidobacteriaceae bacterium
GATTTTGGGGGTGGTGCGCATGTTGATGACGCCCTTGCCGCCGCGGCTCTGGAGCCGGTAGGCGTCGACGTCGGTGCGCTTGCCGTAGCCGTTTTCCGAGACGGTGAGGATGAGGCAGGGGGTGAGACCGAGCTCGGCGTCGAGCTTTTCGAGCTTGGCGACGGCTTCCTCGGAGAGCTCAGGGGTGAGGTTGGAGCCGAGGACCTCCTGGCCGTCGGGGGCAGTGTCGCGGGCGGCGACGTCGCCGATTTGCGGCACGCCGGGCTGCTTCGGTAGAGAAGCGGATCCTCCGCCTTCGGCGAAGGATGACAATGCCGTTGTGGAGGTGAGGGCGGCGGTGTCGATGCCGGCTTCGTCGAAGACCTTTTCGACCTTGCTGGTGAGGCCCTTGGCGGCGGCGAACTGAAGGCGCTGGCGGTTGCGGGCTTCGTTGGAGGGGGTGACGGCGGCGCCGATGACGTAGTCGGACTTGCCGAGGGTGATGCCCTTGTTGCCGAAGGCGGGGCGGCCCATGGAGCGGAGATCCTGCTCGCGGAAGCGGATGGCGAGGCCATCGTGGGTGGCGAGGAAGATGACCTGCTCGCCATCGGTGATGCGGGCGATGATGAGCTCGTCGTCCTTGTCGATGCCGATGGCGATGATGCCGCGCGCCATGACGTTGGAGAAGTCTTTGAGCGCGGTCTTTTTGACGGTGCCGTTCCTTGTGGCGAAGAGGACGAACTTGCCGTCTTCGTTGAGGTCGCGGACGGGGAGGATGGTGACGACCTTTTCGCCGGGCTGGAGATCGACGAGCGAAGCCATGGCCTTGCCCTTGCCGGCGGCGGAGATGTCAGGGATTTCGTAGACCTTGAGCCAGTAGACGCGGCCGGTGTTGGTGAAGCAGAGCAGATAAGCGTGGGAGCTATCGATGATGAGCTGCGAGACGAAGTCCTCTTCGCGGGTCTTCATGCCGAGGCGGCCGGTGCCGCCGCGCTTCTGCTGGCGGTAGATGGAGATGGGCGTGCGCTTGAGGTAGCCGGTGTTGGAAACGGTGACGGCGACCTGCTCGTCCTGGATGAGGTCTTCGAGGGTGAGCTCGGCGGCCTCGTCGATGATGGTGGTGCGGCGGGGGTCGCCGTAGCGCTCGCGGATGTCTTCGAGCTCCTTGCGGATGACGCCGCGGAGTTTACGCTCGGAGGCGAGGATGGACTCGAACTCGGCGATGTTGTCGCGGACCTGGCGGAGCTCGTTGAAGAGCTCGTCCATCGACAGCTGCGTAAGCCTGTAGAGCTGGAGCTCCAGGATGGCGTCGATCTGGCGGTAGCTGAGGATCAGCGTGCCCGCAGCGTTGTTAGCCAGCTGGGCGGAGACGCTGCCGCCGGTGAGGTCGATCGAGTACTTGCCGGGATCGAGCGTGACGCCGGCGAGCTCGGTGCCACGCAGGTTGATGCGGCGGTTGGAGAAGTAGGCGAAGAGGTTTTCGCGGGCGTCGGCGCGGCTGTTGGACTGACGGATGATGCGGATGACGTTGTCGAGGTGGTCGAGCGCGATCTGGTAGCCGAGCAGGATGTGCTCGCGGTCGCGGGCCTTGCCGAGCAGGAAGGCGGTGCGGCGGCGGACGACATCGATGCGGTGATCGATGAAGGCGTGGATGGCGTCGGGAAGCGAGAGCTCCTTGGGCTGGCCGTTGTGGACAGCCAGGAAGATCATGCTGAAGCTTTCCTGCATCTGGGTGTTCTTGTAGAGCTGGTTGAGCACGATCTCGTGCTGGGCGCCGCGCTTGAGCTCGATGACGATGCGCATGCCGTCGCGGTCGGACTCGTCGCGGACGTCGGAGATGTCGTCGACGATCTTGTCGTTGACGATCTCGGCGATGCGCTTGATGAGGTTGGACTTGTTGACCTGGTAGGGGATCTCGGTGACGATGATGGCCTGGCGGCCACCCGAGAGCGGAAGCATCGGCTCCAAGCCGCACTTGGCGCGCATCATGAAGCGGCCACGGCCGGTGCGGTAGGTCTGGGTGAGGTTGCCGCGGCCGTAGAGGAAGCCGCCGGTGGGGAAGTCGGGGCCCTTGACGTGCTCGAGGCAGATTTCGAGGTCGCTGCGGAGTTCGGCCTTCTCTTTTGTGAGCAGGGCGATGGTGGCGTTGAGGACCTCGGTGAGATTGTGCGGCGGGATGTTGGTCGCCATGCCGACGGCAATGCCTGTGCTGCCGTTAACGATGAGGTTGGGGACGCGCGCCGGGAGGACACTCGGCTCGCTGGTGGACTCGTCGTAGTTGGGGACGAAGTCGACAGTGTCGGAGTCGATGTCGGCGAGCATTTCGCCGGCGAGGCGGGTCATGCGGGACTCGGTATAGCGCATGGCGGCGGGCGGGTCGCCGTCGACGGAGCCGAAGTTGCCCTGGCCGTCGATCAAGGGATAGCGGAGGCTGAAGTCCTGGGCCAGGCGGACCATGGTGTCGTAGATCGCTGAGTCGCCGTGGGGGTGGTAGTTGCCCATGACGTGGCCGACGACCTTGGCGGACTTGGTGTACTTCTTGTTGAACTGCAGACCAATTTCCTGCATGCCGTAGAGGACGCGGCGATGGACGGGCTTGAGGCCGTCGCGGGCGTCGGGCAGGGCGCGGCCGATGATGACCGACATCGAGTAGGCGAGATACGAGTTGCGCATCTCCTCCTCGATGTTGATGGGGAGCATGAGCAGGGCGCCGGGGCCGGTGGGCGCGCCGGGGCCGTCGCCGCCTGCACCGCCCGGGGGCGGGTTGTTGCTGTTGGCGTCCTGGGCGGAAGGGGGGTCGTTCGGGTTTTGGCCGAGAGGAAGCTGGTTCTGATCGTCAGGCATTCAACTTCCATTATAGGTCGCTAGCTGAGTTCCCGAAGCACTGCACGCACCCCGTTAGGAGTGAAATCAGACTCGATCAGCGCATCGCGAATGCGCCTCACCATATCGGGCTGCATCGGTTCGCGTAGCTTGATTGAACGTTGATCCAATTTGAGTTGCAGGTCAGGAAGACGCACCACCTGCGAGTAGGAGCATGCCACGGCAGAATCATGACGAATAAATGGGTGATCGCCCTGCCGCAGAATGAGTAAGCGGTCGAAGGTCATTGGACGGAGAGTTGTAATCGAAGCCAGAACAACTTCGCTTTGCGCAGTCGGACCAGCCACAATCACGTTAAGGTGAAAATCTTCACTGCTGCCGAGAAGAAATGTGGTCCCGACGGCAAGCATCAGGCAAAGCTCAAGAGGGCGTGTTCTTGAGCAAACACCTTCAACTCCGTCACGATCTCATTGACTTCACTCTCGTCGCGCTCGATTCCTAGAATGTCTCTCAATGAAATGGGCACGGAAGTGTCTCCGGGCGATTTCCATTCTGGAAGCACCTTGTGCAGGTGCTCGACGAGATCCCAGCGGCTGTAGTGCCCGTAACTCTCGTACATTTCGTCGATCAACTTTTCTTCGGCGACAGAAAGTTTGTCGTTCGACACCTCCTGGAGCAGTGACACTTCATACCGCTCCGGCGAGGAGATATAGTGAGACCAAATTCCTGAAGACTGGGCCGCCTGCTCATCCACGATGAGACTGTAAACATTGCTGAGCACCGGGCCGTACTTCATGGCGACCCAACGATCTGTAGTTATCGGCTTTCCCCAACGCAGCAACGCAGTGCGATCAGCCATGTATAGAAGCTTCAAGAGCTTCATATAGCTCATCTTCTCACCGCGCAGCATGAGAAAACGGGCGGCTGCTTGTGTCGCCTTCATCTCGTCGAACGGAAGTAAGCTCATAGTCGCATCCTGACATGCACACATTTTGGTGCAGGGTGAACATTAGTATACATTATTCGCTTTTTATTCCCTTGCGGCGTTTGCCCGCTGGTGATTAAAGGTGAGGAGGCGGGCGAGGATCTCCTGGTCGGTGAGGGTGGTGGGCCAGCCGTAAGCGGCGAAGACGGCTTCGTCGAGGGTTCGGTGGGCGTTGGCGAGCCACTCGGGACGGGCGTTGTAGAGCTTGGTGAGGGTGCGGTCCTTCAGGTCGGACTCGGGGATGGGGTTCCCAGCAGCGTCCCGGGGGGTGAGCCAGTTATCACGCAGACGGACCAGCTCGCGGGCGGCGTCCGCTATAGCTTTCACACGCGGATCTTTGGACTCGGCGGGTTCGGTGCCTGGGGGCCATGGGAACGGGAAGGTGGCAAAGATTGTGTCGGAGTTATAGCTAGGGCGATCTTCGAAGGTAGAACCTAGCCGCAGTGACCACAATACATGCGCATTGCTCTGTAGGACTCCAAAGAAGTAATCGTCTTGCCGGGCAAACACATGTAGGCGGTGGTCTGGAACGACGCTTGTTCGCATCCAGACAAACACTCGATATTTGGCGATCTCTGAAGTCACGATGCACCGGTCGAACCCGTGAATAGCTTTCCGGAGTGCCGGCCTCGTGCGTCCGAAGAGCCACCAGGCCCGCTTCATTGAGGGGTCGTCGTTAGCTTCTCGCTTGGCTTTCACCTCCTTGTGGATGTATCCGAAAGGAAGTTCGAACAGCGAGGCTTCTTCGACCGACAGACCAGTGAAATCAATAACCCAGCCTTCGCTCGGTCGCCTCAAGATGTCCCGTCCGAGGAGGCGAGGCTTGATGACGTCGCTGTTCGGTCGACCATTTGGGTTTCTAGGCGCAGCAAGCATTTTCAGCGCGGTAGTTGACGAGATGTCGAATGCTCCACCTTTCATCATCCCCCAGGAAGCAGAGGCCCTCGTTCTCCGCAAGAGGTAACACCGAAACGAAATTGTCCTCGCCCGACAAATCCGCATGTATGCCCGATACAGCCGTTCCGTCCAGCGTGCGTGTCTCCTCAGTGCCATTGTCGAACGCAACCATCGAGACCCTGACCGCAGCACCATGAAGCAACCAGGGCCGATCGCTCCAAGCCATGAAAATGGAACCGCTCTGCTCTATCCTTTGCAACACTTTCCGGTTCGCACCTTGACGAATGGAATTTGTGGCAATGAGTCCAGCTCGTTGCGCTTTAGAAGATTCGATAAGAGCGCGAGCCCTTTCGAACCAGTAGCATACGAGATCGGAACCTCCCGGAACATTTCCGGTATATAGCGAGCGTAACGCTTCCACATAATTTGGTCGCTCGGGTGTATTCAGTTCCCGTTTCATCTTTTTGTCGCCTAGGAACGGCGGATTGCTGACGACATAATTCGCGGCAGGCCATTCTGGTTTGTAAGTCCTGCCTTCTGCGTCATAGCGCATGATGGCATCGCCAATTTCGATGTTGGTAAGTTCCTGGAGGAGCGGGCTGCTTTCATCGACGATGCCGTGCTCGCGCTTCCACTGGAGGAAGCCGATCCAGACGACGATGCTGGCGATCTCGTGAGCGTAGAAGTCGATTTCGATGCCGAAGAGCTGGGTGGGGTTCGGCATCGGGTCGAGGCCGAGAGCGAGAGTGTGGTTGTTGGCAAAGAGGCGGGCTTCGAGCCAAAGGTCGAGCAGGCTCTTGAGGCTCATGTAGAGGAAGTTGCCAGAGCCGCAGGCGGGGTCAAGGATGCGGATGCCCGAGAGTTCCACGGCCCAGTCGTGGAGGATGGCCAATGGGCGGCGGTTGGGCCGCAGTCCAGGCGGGAGTCTGGAGAGCTTCGGATCGGCCTCTTCCTCCGCAAGTGCGGCGAGCACCTCCTGCTGCACGGCGGCCCAGCGGAGGCGCAGTGGGGTCATAACGACCGGCTCCACGAGCAGGAGGATGTCTTCCGGAGAGGTGTAGTGGGCGTCGATCATGGAGCGCTTGGCGGTGTCGAGCGGCCGCTCGAGAGCGTGCCAAAGATGGCAGGCTCGATGGCGGACCAGTCGTGTTCGGCGGCGGAGTGGAGGATGGCGAGCGCGGCCTGGTCAAGCTGGATCGTCGCGCTGTCTTTGAAAAGACCGCCGTTGAAGTAGCGGATGGTTTCCGGACCGAAGAAGCCGTCTTCCTGGCTCATGGCCTGGAAGAGCGCAGGCAGCTTGCGGTTGAAGTTGAGCGGCGAGAAGCGGTCGTTGCGGACGAGCTGCCGGAAGGTGTGGTTGGGGAGCAGCTCGACAGAGTCGGCAAAGAGGCAGAAGACGAGGCGCATGAGGAAGTGCGCGATTTCCAGCTTGCTGTGCTGGGGGTCTTCAGGCCGGCGCTCGATCTCCAGCCTTTCCGCAAGCCGCAGGAAGTCACGAGCTGTGGCTGCGGTGACGCGGGGCGCGGTGTGCTCGTGGCGGAGCTGGTTGAAGTCTCCGAACATACCGGAGGACCTCAAGCGGCGGCAGGGCGGACGTGGCGGTGTCGCGGGGCTGGAGCAGGTCATCCAGCGTGAAGGCGAAGACTCGGGTGGGGCGGTTTTCAAACTTGGTGTGGACTTCAAAGCGGACGAAATCACAAACGACGAGGAGGGGTGGGTTTTCGAGCGCCTCGTGGTACTCGTTGAGTTGCTTGTAGGCCGCCTTGAGGTCGCCACCCTTGGACTTGTACTCCCAGGCGAAGTAGCCGCGCTTCCAGACGTCGGCGAAGCCCTCTCCACCGCCTGTTTTGGCGACGCGTTTCTCGTAGGTGTAGCTGGCGCCCACTTCGTCCTGCTCAGTGGGGTGGGGCACGCCCAATGCTTCGCAGATGTCACGGAAGTGCTGCTGCGCGGCTTGCCGCTCGGTGAGCGTGCTGGCGTTCCACTTGCGAACGAAGGAGACTAGATCCGACACCATAGGGTTCGGCTTATTGTGCCAGAAGGCTGAACTTCTTTTGCTGCTGCGGCGGCGGGTGGTATCCCTCTACTGCGGAATAACGAAAACGGCAGCTTTTGCGTCTGCGTGACTTTTTGGAGGTGCACATGAGACGGAAACTGCTGCGGCGACGATTTAACTGTTGTGCGGCGGTCCCTGCGGGTGTTGAATGGCGAGCGCCACACCACTGCGCATACGAGGAGAAACGAGATGGCGGACACAAGCGGATCGGGCCGGGTGGTATCGACTTGCGAAGAGAAATGGGATGCCCATAAATGCGATTGCAGCGGCTTTGTGAAAGCCGTGGCGAGCGAACTGGGGATCACGCTGAACGGAATGGCCAACGACATTGTGGACGAGATCCAGGGAGAGCCTTGGGTGGTGATCCAGAATGGATTGGAAGCCAGGCAGAAGGCCGAGGACGGCTTGTTCGTGGTGGCGGGCATGAAGGAAGCCGGCCATGGGCATGTGGTGGTGATTACGCCGGGGCCGCTGGCGCATGACAGATATCCGACTGGTTACTGGGGGCGGCTGGGCAGCGTGGGCAAGAAGGACAGCACCATCAACTGGGCCTGGAACGAGCAAGACAGAGACCACCTGGTGTATGCCTACAGGAGCTTTTGACGCGCGTCAGCGAGGTTGAACGGGGCGTTCTGCCGATGCAGAAGTGAGGAGAAGCGATATGGCAAAACTTGTCGGGTCGGCTCTGGTGGTGGCGACCTGCGAAAGCAAGTGGGACGCGCATAAGAACGATTGCAGCGGCTTTGTAAAAGCGGTGGCGGCGGCGCTGGGCATTACGCTGACGGGTTTGGCTAACGACATCGTGGACCAGATCAAGAAGGCTCCATGGACGCTGGCCAAGGATGGCGTGGAGGCCAAGCAGAAGGCGGAGGCCGGCATGTTCGTGGTGGCGGGACGGAAGGAAGCCGGCCACGGGCATGTGGTGGTGATCACGCCGGGAGGGCTGGCCCACGGCAAGTACCCGACCGGCTACTGGGGCCGGTTGGGCGGTACGGGGAAGAAGAACGCGACCCTCAACTGGGCCTGGCCGAAGGACGAGCTGGACAGCATCGTATATGCGTACAGGAGCTTCTGAATGAGGGTTTCCAAGGCACTTCCGCGCATGTGTTTGGGGCTTGGGGTGGGCTTGTGTCTGGGGCTTTCAGTGGGGTGTGCGCGGGGGCAGGGGTTCCAGAA
>CAXSHQ010000233.1:0-4671 GCA_964236875.1 uncultured Acidobacteriaceae bacterium
ATTGTGGCTCCACCCCTGTGTCACTCCGGGACGCCCGGTCACCGCGCCCGGCCCGCATGCTCCTTCACCGCCGGCGCGCAGGTGGACTCCCGCACCACCAGCTCGGGGTCGACCATGAGCTGTTTGTGCGGCGGGTGTTCATGGTTCCCGCCCGTTCCCCCGATGCGCCGCACCAGGGCCTCGGCCGCCAGCACGCCCATGCGGTTCAGCGGCTGCCGCACCGTGGTGAGCGAAGGGTTCTGGAACGCCGCCGACTGCACATCGTCGAAACCCACTACGGAGACATCCTGCGGCACCCGCAGCCCCGCCTCGCGCAGCGCGCGGATCGCCCCAATGGCCGACACGTCGTTGAAGGTGAACAGCGCCGTGAACGGCGTGTTCGCCGCCAGCAGCCGCTGCGTCGCGTAGTACCCCGGCTCATGGGTGGGCGCATCGCCTTCGAGCTGCGCCACCAGCTGCCTGTCCAGGTGCAGCCCAAACCGCGCCGCCGCCTTCCGGATCGCCTGCCAGCGCGGCTCTGTATCGGAGCTGAACGCCTGGCCCTTGATCACCGCCAGCCGCCGGTGTCCCATGCCGGCCAGGTGGCCGACTGCCAGCTCGGCGGCACGCGCGTGGTTGAGCACGATGTTCATCACGCCTTCCTGCTCGTCCGGGCAGGAAACCGTGATGGTCGGCAGCTGCACATGCGCGGGCAGAATGGTGTCCACGGCGATCATGCCGTCCACCGAGCGCTCTACCAGCATGATCTGCGAACGCTCAATGAGCTCCTGGCGGTGGTGGTGGCTGATCAGGAAGAACACATAACCCGCCTGCAGCAGTGCCTGCTCGATCCCGGCGAGCACAAGCGTGGCATAGCCTTCGGAAAGCTCCGGCACCAGCACGCCGACGGTCATGGACCGCCCATGGCGCAGCGACCGCGCCAGCACGTTAGGCCGGTAGTTGAACTCGCGCGCCGCCGCGAAGATGCGGTCCTGCGTCGCCTTGGGGATGGACTTGGCCGCCGGAGCGCCGTTCAGCACACGCGAGATCGCCGCAGGCGACAGCCCCAGATGCGCGGCAAGCGTCGTCAGCGAGGCCGGAGGCGAGCGCTTGGCCGGCGCATATCCGGGCGCCGCTTTGGCGCTTTCGCCATGCTGCCGGGCGCCGCTTTCTGAAGGAGCCTTCACCGGCTGAGTCTTACACACGTCGGTTCCCACCAAAAGCTTTTCAGCCCCGGGGGCTTGACACGCCTCTCCGGAACGGCGCATAGTTGCGGACGGCTCAAACGTTTGCCTAAACGAAGACACGGACGCACAGACGCCCGTTCCGAGCCTTATTGGAGGCTGTATGACACCCTGTTCCCATCCAGTTCGCAGCAGAAATACCGTTCGTGGCGGACTGCTCGTCCTCGTTGCTTTCGGCATGGCGCTGCTCGCCGCACCGCACGCGCAGGCGCAGTTCGGCGCCAGCTTCAGCGGCACGGTGACCGATTCGAGCGGCGGCGCCATTCCCAATGCGGCCGTCACGCTCGTCAACGAGAGCACGCAGCAGAAGGTTACGCGTCAGAGCTCCGGCACCGGTGTGTTCGAATTCCCGTCGCTTGCCGGCGGTACGTACGACCTCACCGTCACCGCCACGGGCTTCAAGAACAGTACCTTTCAGGCCATTCCGGTGCAGGAAGGCCAGCCGCGGAACTTCGACGTAAGCCTTTCGGCCGGCGGCGCCACTGAGACGGTGAACGTGAACGCGGCGGATGTGGTCGCGCTCCAGACCTCCGACGCCAGCATCAATACCACGCTTGACAGCGAGCAGTTCCAGAAGGTGCCCACCTACGGGCGTGATCCCTACAATCTCGTCCGCACGGCCCCGGGCATCACGGGCGACGGCGCCCGTGCCGGCCACGGCAGCGCCGTGTTTCTGCCGAACTCCGTTGGTCCCGGCGGCTCCAATTACGGAGTAGCCGCCACCGAGAACACAGTGCAGATTTCCGCCGCCGGTCAGCGCATTACTGACAACAACTTCCTCGTCGATGGCGTCAGCGTCAACTCGCTCGGCTATGGCGGCGCCACCGTCATCAACCCCAACATCGAAGCCATTGGCGCGATGCAGATCATCTCCACGTCGTTCTCCGCTGAAGATGGCCGCAACACCGGCGCACAGGTAAAGATCACCACCAAAAGCGGCACGAACCAACTGCACGGCTCCGCGCTCTTTCAGTATGACGAGCCCGGCTTGAATGCCTACAACAAGTACGGCGGCCCTCTGAGCAGCGGCGCGAAGCCGGTCCGTGTCGCCTCCAAGAGCCGCGATTATGCTGCCTCCCTCGGCGGTCCGCTGATCAAGGACAAACTCTTCGCTTTCGCCTCGTTCGAAGGCGTTAACCAGAAGCAGGAATCCTTTCCCAACGCGTTCATCGAAACGGCTCAGTACCGCGCGGCCATCCGCGCCCAGCGCCCGGGCAGCGTCGCCGATCAGATCGTGAACGCAACTGGCGGCATCCCGTCGGTGCGCCAAGTGTTGAATCAAAGCTGCACCTCACCGGTCAACCAGCTCTACACCGGCACGTTTACCAATCCAGCGCCGCCGCCGGCCACCGTCAACATCACTACGTGCCAAGCCGTCGCGGGTGGTCTTGATGTCGGTTCTCCCGTGCTGCTCAGCAATAACGGCGGAACTGGCTATGCAATGTACACTTCGCCCATTAACGGCGTCAGCTATTCCAACTTCAACCAGATACAAGTCGGCAACGGCCTCGACGGCGTCCCTGACATCCAGTATGTCCAGCTCGACGCCTCCAACTACTCCGTGGCCCGCCAGTTCAACGGCCGTCTCGACTACTTCCTCGGACCGCACGATACCCTGGCCGGCACCGCGTACGTCACCAAGCTCTACCGCACCACGCCGTCGGACACGGCGCGCCCCAACCAGGCCCTGCCGTTCGACCCGACGAACATCGCCACCACGTTGATCTACATCCACACTTTCTCGCCCACGCTGCTCAACGAGTTTCGCGCGAATTACACGCTCTTCGCCGAGAACGGCGTGTACGACGCGCAGCAGGCTGGCGTGAATCTCGGCATACCCTTCATCGAACTGCAAAACAGCCTCTACACCCAGACCAATCGCATTCATTTCGGTGCCAATGCGGGGACAACCTCGCCCGGCGTCTTCGCCGAAAATCAGTACGAAATCCGCGATACGGTCACCAAAGTTTTCGGAGGCCACACTCTCAAGATGGGCTTCGAAGCCCGCTTGGAGCAGAACAACAACAACCTGGTCGGCGGCTCGCGCCCGACATTCACCTTCGCCGGTCTCTGGAACTTCTTCAACGACCGTCCCATCTACGAAGGCATCTCGGTGAACCCGGCAACCGGTGGGGCCGCCAATGTCAGCCGCCACCTCGACGATCATTACTACTCGCTCTTCGTCCAGCACGACTGGAAAGTCAATCCTCAGTTCGTCTTCAATTCCGGTCTGCGTTGGGAGTATTTCGAACCTCTCTACAACAAGGGAATGAACCTTAACTACCCGGTCCTCGGCACGACCCCCGGACGCGAACTGGTGGATGCAACACTTACTCCGCACAACCATCTCTGGAATTCGCAGTACAAGAACTTTTCGCCCAAGGTTGGTTTTGCGTACACACCCAGCCGCTTCAATGGAAAGTCGGTGCTTCGCGGCGGCTTTGCCCTCGCCTACAACCGTTTGGACGATGTCCTCTTCGATCCTGCGCTTGAAGACGGCCCTGGTGTCCTCAGCTATGGCATCTGCTGCGCAACGGCGAACGGTGACTTCGGCTCGCCAACTACCGCAACCTACATGACGTATGCACTGGGATCGAGCAAGGCCTACAACAGCTATCCCGTCAATTCCAAACTGATCGCAACAATCGGTCCGAATGGCTTGCCGCCTAGCAGCCCCTATTATGGTGTCGAAGCGTACGGGGCATTGCTCAATCTGCCCCAGCCTTACAGCTATCTTTACTCACTGGAAGCGCAGAGCGACCTCGGCCATCACTTCGTTGCAAGCCTCGGGTATCAGGGCTCGACAGGCCGTCACTATTCCAGGCTCGTCAACCAGGTGTTCATCTCACCGACCTCGGTTGGAGCCTCCAACAACCCCTTCGGCAACGGTCTCTACCTGGCACATGACGATTCCAACCAGTACTACAACGGTCTCAACGTGCATTTGACCAAGACGTACAGTAAAGTCCTGTCACTCGAAGGCACCTACACCTGGTCGAAGTCGGAAGATCAGGTCTCGAGCGGCGACGGTGCTGACGGAAATGCCAACCAGACTGACCCCGGCCGGCCCTACGACGAGCTCGGTCCGTCCGACTTTGACGTTCGCCACCGCGTTGTCATGCTCGCCACCTACAACGCCAACTACTACCATGGTGGCTCCAAGCTCATGCAGGCCGCGCTGAACGGCTGGCAAGCCAACGGTATCTTTACCGCGCATACCGGCTTCCCCTTCACGCCCACCACTTACGCCATCAACGGCATTCCGCTCGCGCCCAATGCCGCCACCATCAGCCCCGTACGGCCTTACGCATACTCGGGCAATCAGACCCCGGGCTGCAACAACAACGCTTACCGCAACGGCACGGCATTCGTCGGTACCTTCACGGCTTTCATTCCAACCGGCGCAACGTACCGTCCTGGCATCGGCCGCAACAGCTTCCGTGGCCCG
>CAXSHQ010000233.1:4681-7910 GCA_964236875.1 uncultured Acidobacteriaceae bacterium
TCGCGAAAGAGATTCACATCTCGCAACTTGGGGAACGCACTCTCTTCCGATTCCAGGCGCAGGCGTTCAACCTCTTCAACAAGTTGGACTACTCGCCCTTCACCTTCAATTCTGGCGGCGACCAGATTGGCGGTTCCGGCACTGGCTTTGTCGCCGTTGGACAGCCGGCGGCCGCTACGAACAATGCCAATTTCGGAGTTCCCCAATCCGCCAGTGCAGGTCGCGTGATCGAACTCAATGCGCGTATCTCGTTCTAACTTCGGGTGATTTGTGCAAATCGTAAGAGGATGGCCTGCATTGGCCATCCTCTTTGTCTATCGCCCACTTGCCTCAACGTATATCGGGAGGTCCCATGCGTTTTCTGTGCCGCCTCGCCTGTCTGGCAGCCATCTCCGCTCCCTGTCTCTTCGCGTTGCACAGTGCCGCGCAGCAGCCCGAGCTCCTGCGCATCGATGCGCACGCTCCCACCACGCCCTTTCCGCACTTCTGGGAGCAGACCTTCGGCTCGGGCCGCGCCATCCTTTCGCTGCGGCAGAGCTATCGCGACGACCTCCGCACGGTGAAGCAGGCAACCGACTTCAAGTCCGTCCGCTTTCATGGCATCTTTATGGACGAAGTCGGCCTCTACGACCCAGACCGCCGGCCCGTTGCTTTCGCGCAGATGCAAAAGAACCTGCAGGCGGCAGGCACTGACACCGGCATCTACAACTTCTCCTACATCGACCAGATCTACGACGGCCTGCTCGCCATCGGCGTGCGGCCCTTCGTGGAGCTGAGCTTCATGCCCAGGAAGCTGGCCTCCGACCCAGCCGCGCTGCACGCCTTCTGGTACAAGCAGAACGTCTCGCCGCCCAGGAACTACGCCGACTGGGACGCGATGATCCGCGCCTTCGCGCAGCACCTTGTCGACCGCTATGGGCTCGAAGAAGTCTCCACCTGGAAGTTCGAAGTGTGGAACGAACCTAACATCGATTTCTGGGCCGGCAGCCCCAAGCAGCCCACCTACTTCGAGCTCTACGACCACACCGCCCGCGCCCTCAAGTCGGCATCGCCGCGCCTGCAGATTGGCGGTCCTTCCACCGCGCAGGCGGCCTGGGTCGCGCCCTTCCTGGCCCATGCGAAGGTTGACAACGTGCCGATAGACTTCGTCTCCACGCACGTCTACGCTAACGACCGCGCCGAGGATGTCTTCGGCACGCACGAGCAGATCTCTCGCGACACCATGGTCTATCGCTCCGTGAAGAAGGTGCACGACGAGATCGCCGCCTCGGCCTTCCCCAGCCTCCCGCTCATCTTCTCTGAGTACAACGCCAGCTACGCCAATGAGCCCGACGTCACGGACTCGCCCTACATGGGCCCCTGGCTTGCCAACACCATCAGGCTCTGCGACGGCCTGACCGACAGCATGGATTACTGGGCCTTCTCCGATGTCTTCGAAGAGCAGGGCGTCGTCCGCAGTCCGTTCTACGGCGGCTTCGGCCTGATCGCGGCCGACAACATTCCCAAGGCAACGCTGAACATCTTCCGCGTCCTTCACACTCTCGGTAACAAGCGCATCGCGCTCCAGTCGGACTCCGCTCTCGCTACGGCCACCAGCAGCGGCGGCCTCGCTATCGCCCTGTGGGACTACGCACCGCCCGCCGGAACCGGCGCGGCCTACACTCCGGAACCGAACCCTGCCGGACCGGCCAAGACATTCGATCTCGACCTGAAAGGCATCAAGGCGGACGCTTCTGTTGAAGTCTGGCGCGTAGATGACGACCACGGCAACGTCGTCAAGGCCTTCAACGCTATGGGCCGGCCGCAGGGAGACCTCACGCAGGCGCAGGTCAAGCAACTGCAGGCAGCCGGCCAGATGCCCCCCCCGGAACACCTTCACCTGCGCGGTGGCCATCTTCAGATCACCGTACCCGCCCACGGCCTCGCCGTCGTAACTGTAGCGAGGTAGCCCATGCACCGACGCCACGCCCTGCGTCTCATGGCGAGCGCCGCCGCGCTTCCGGGCGCTCTGCTTGCCGCTCCCCAGAAGAGTTCGCAGAAGCACCCTGCGCCGCCAACCACGGCACGCCTCGCTCCCGCCGACGAAGCCTTCCTAGACGACATGCAGCGCCGCGGCTGCCTGTTCTTCCAGGAGCAGGCGCACCCGGCCAACGGCCAGGTGCTCGACCGCGTTGTGGCCGCCAACACTGACGGCAAGCGC
Organism: uncultured Acidobacteriaceae bacterium; assembly: GCA_964236875.1. GTDB lineage: Bacteria > Acidobacteriota > Terriglobia > Terriglobales > Acidobacteriaceae > Granulicella. Next base: position 6,882 of record CAXSHQ010000233.1, read on the forward strand.
GACCCACGCCGCATGGCCAGCATCGCCGCCACAGGCTTTGGCTTGTCTGCGCTTTGCATCGCCGCAGAGCGTGGCTACCGCCCGCGCACCGAGGTGCTGGAACAGGTGCGCCGTACCCTGCGCTTTCACTGCGACACGCTCCCCAACGAGCACGGCTTCTACTCCCACTTCAACGACATCGAAACCGGCGAGCTCTTCGGCAACAGCGAGATCTCCTCCATCGATACTGCCATCCTGCTTTGCGGTGTGCTCACCGCGCGCGCCTACTTCCATGCCGACGCAGAGATCGTCGCTCTGGCGACCAAGATGTACGAACGCATCGACTGGCCCTGGATGCTCAATGGCGGCTCAACGTTCTCCATGGGCATGCGCCGCGGTAAGTGGATCGACTCGCGCTGGAACCACTACTGCGAGCTCATGATGCTTTACCTGCTCGCTCTCGGTTCGCCCACGCACCCCATCCCGCCGGCCAGCTGGGATGCCTGGTCCCGCCCGACAGTCACGTACAAGGGCATCACGTATATCGGCTCTACCGATCCGCTCTTCGTTCACCAGTACAGCCACGCCTGGTTCGACTTCCGCAACAAGCGGGACAAGCATGCCGACTACTTCGAGAACTCGGTGCTCGCCACCCGCGCCCACAAGGCCTTCTGCCTCGGTCTCGGCAAGCCCTACTCGCCCGACTACTGGGGCATCAGCGCCTCCGACTCGCAAGAGGGCTACACAGCCTGGGGCGGCCCACCGAAGATCGGGCGCATCGATGGCTCGGTCGTACCCAACGCCACCGCCGGCTCCCTGCCGTTCCTGCCCGCCGAGTGCCTCCACGTCCAACGCTCCCTCAAAGAGCGTTATGGCGAGAAGGTCTGGGGCCGCTACGGTTTCCGCGATGCCTTCCACCCGGACGCGGACTGGTATGACCCGGACGTGCTCGGCATCGATCTAGGCATCGGCATCCTCATGGCGGAAAACCTACGCACCGGCTTCGTCTGGAATACCTTCGCCCGGAACCTGGAAATCGCCGTAGCCATG
>CAXSHQ010000234.1:0-7904 GCA_964236875.1 uncultured Acidobacteriaceae bacterium
CACCTTCTCGATGAGCGCTATCTTCTGAGACCTCGTCCAGCGTTTCAGTTCCTTTTCACGGGCGATGGCGCTTCGGACGTATTGGAAGTACTCGAAATAGACGAGGCGGTGGATGTTGTAGCGCGCTGTGTGCGTGCCCGTGTGTTGCTCACGGTGCTCCATTACACGGCGTGAGGGCATTGGTGAAGCCCACATAGAGGTTTCGGAGCGGCTGGCGAGTATGTAAATCCAGAAGTGGTACTCGCGCAGCGGCATGGGCGGAGGATAGCAGGCCAGCGGGGCGGGGGAAAGCGGTCCCCTTCGGGGATGACAAGCAAGAAAAGCAAAAGCAAAAACGAAGGCACTGCAACTGCAGAAGCATGAACGTACGCAACAGCGGGAGACTAGCGGGCTTCGCGGATGCTTTGGGCTCGCCTGCTGGGGCCGTCGGTGGCTACGGAGCCGTCGCGGATGCTGATGACGCGGTGGGCGTATTCGGCGATGTCGGGCTCGTGGGTGACGAGGACGATGGTGTTGCCGTTGGCCTGGAGAGTGTCGAAGAGGGCCATGATCTCGACGGAGGTTTTGGAGTCGAGGTTGCCGGTGGGCTCGTCGGCGAGGATGATGCTGGGGCGGTTCACCAGGGCGCGGGCAATGGCGACGCGCTGGCGTTGGCCGCCGGAAAGCTCGTTGGGCTTGTGGTCCATGCGGGCGCCGAGGCCGACGGATTCCAACACTTCTTTCGCGCGCTTGGTGCGCTCGCCGGCCGGGGTGCCGTTGTAGATGAGCGGGAGCTCGACGTTATGGAGCGAGGTGGCGCGGGCGAGGAGGTTAAAGGTCTGGAAGACGAAGCCGATCTCCTTGTTGCGGATGCGGGCGAGCTCGTCGTCAGTGAGCTGGGAGACGTCGTGGCCGTTGAGCCAGTACTGGCCCTGCGTGGGGCTGTCGAGGCAGCCGATGAGGTTCATTAGCGTGGACTTGCCGGAGCCGGAGGGGCCCATGATGGCGACGTACTCGTTCTTCTGGATGCGGATGTCGACACCGCGGAGCGCATGGACCTGCTGGTCGCCCATCTCGTACGTTTTCCAGAGATTGTTGGTGACGATGACGTCGCCGGGGTGAGGGCCGTCAGGGTTGGCGCCGATGCGGGTTTCCGTATCGATGGCAGGGTCGAGGGTGGCGGTGGCGGTGGCCATGGGAGCTCCGGAGGTGGGCGTTGTACGTTCGACGCTGTACGTGGTGAATCGATGCTGACCGGTGAGTCTCTTGTACAACTTACAACGCCATGGACGGTGGCCGAACGGCGGCGGTGCTACGTAGTGGGCGCGGTGTCGTCTAGCGTGGTGTCGTGCTTGACGGCCACACCGCTTTTCAACGTACGCAGGACTTTGTAGTGGCCGGTGACGATGTCGTCGCCGGTGTGGAGGCCGCTGACGACTTCGATGTCGGTGGTGCCGGTGATGCCGGTGGTGACGGGAACGAACTTGGCGCGCAGGGCGCCGGCGCTGGTGGTGAGGATGTAGACGCCCTGGCTGAGGATGGGCTGGCCGCCGCTGGCCTGCACGGTGTTGGTGGAGGGCTTGCCCTTGTTCTGGAAGAGGGCGTTTTCTTCCGTGAGGCTGCGCTGCACCAGCGCCTGGATGGGGATGGTGAGGGTGTTGGGCTTGTGCGCGGTGGTGACCTTGGCGGTGCAGGAAAGACCGGGGCGGAGCTCGTCGGTGTGCTGGTCGAGCGTGACCACGACCTTAAAATCCTTGGCTTCTTCGGTGCCGGTGGTGGACTGCGAGGTGGCCATGCCGGTGGTGCGGAGCAGGGCCTGGTCGCCGACTTCGGTGACGTGGCCCTTGAAGACGCGGCCGGGCAGGGCATCGACGCTGACGTCGACGCTCTGGTCGAGCTTGACGTTGACGATGTCGGTTTCGTCAACCTTAACCTCGGCGGTGATGACGCTCATGTCAGCGAGGGTCATGAGGGTGGAGCCCTGCGCGTTTTGGATGCCGGTCACCATGGTCTCGCCTTCGCGGACGGGGACGTTGGTGACGAGGGCGTCGAAGGGTGCGCGGGAGATGGTCTTGTCGAGGGCGTCGAAGTTGGAGCGCTGGCTGGCGACGGCCTGGTTGATGTGGCCCTTGGCGGAGTCGATCTGGGCGAGAGCCTGGGCGTCGGCCGCCTGACGCTGGGCGAGCGTGGCGGTGGACATGTCGAACGCCGCTTTCTTGCCGTCGAAGTCCTGCCGGGCGATGAGCTTCTCGTTGTAGAGCTGCTGGGCGCGGTTGAAGTCGAGCTGCTTCTGCTCGAGATCGGCCTTGGCGGCAGCGGTATTGGCGGCAGCGGTCCGCTCAGCGGCGACATAGGAGTTCATGTCGGTCTTGCTGGACGCAATGGTGGCGTTCTGGGCGGCGACGGTGGCGGTAGGCTGCACGTTTTCCAGCGTGGCGAGAACCGTGCCGGCTTTTACGTGTTCGCCTTCCTTGACGTAGAGGTGGGTGATGCGGCCGAAGGCAGTGGCGCCGACGTTGACGTAGGTCTTAGGCTTGATTTGCCCGGTGCCGCTGACGGTGGAGACGAGGTCCTGCGTCTGGGCTTTGGAGGTGACGACGGCGAGCACGCCGGAGCGGCTGTGGATGATGGTTCCGGCGACGATAGCCACCACAACGAGCAAGCCAAACACCAGGGCAACGATCTTTTTCAGGGTCATTTTCGGGCGGTTTCTCTTTTAGGGTGGCATTGTTCCGCATGGGGACATTCCCTGCGGAGGGGCCGTTCGCCAAGGTGATACGCTCCCGCCGGTCCCGTGGTTCCGTCAGGGTTTGGAGCCGGACGGAGAACTGGCGCACGAAGGGAGGGAGTTTCCCCATGATGATAGCAGCGGAGCGGCTCACTTTTCCTTGTGCAAGGCGATAACGCCGCTTAGAATCAAGAGTCGAAGTACTACAGGAGTCCTCCGGCCCACATGCAGCGTCCTTCCGTCCTTTTCGGCATCGCCCTTTGCGCGCTCGGCGGTTTCTCGCTGACGGCGCACCCGCAGACCCTGCAACAAAGGCCCGACCCCGCCAACGCGGCGGTGGTGAAGGCCAAGCCTGTGGAAGAAAAGCCGGACCCGATGAAGCGGCGGCTGAGCGATACCCAGGAAAAGCAGCGGCGGACGCTGATCAAGAACGAGCTGAAGGGCAGCTACAGGACGTGGCTGAACCAGGATGTGACCTGGATCATCACGGACGAGGAAGCCAAGACGTTCAAGAGTCTGGCCAACGACGAGGAGCGCGACGCGTTCATCGAGGAGTTCTGGCGCCGGCGCAATCCGAATCCGGAGTCGCCGGAGAATACGTTCCGCGACGAGCACTATGCGCGCATCGCGTACGCCAACGAGCACTTCGCGGCAGGCAAGCCGGGCTGGATGACGGACCGCGGCCACATCTATATTGCGTTCGGCAAGCCGGATAACATCGATTCGCACCCTTCGGGCGGCAACTATGAACGGCCCATGGAAGAGGGCGGCGGCAACACGTCGACCTTCCCGTTCGAGACGTGGCACTACCGCTATCTGGCCAGCGTAGGCGACAACATCGACATCGAGTTTGTGGACAGCTGCATGTGCGGCGACTTCCACGCGACGATCGACCGCTCGGAGAAGGACGCGCTGAAGCACACGCCGGGCGCAGGCCAGACGCTGTACGAGCAGATGGGCATGGCCAAGCAGTCGGAGCGCTTCCAGGGCGGATTCGAGCAGCTGGGCAAGGGACCGATGTCGGAGAGCGAGAACTCCAAGCAGTTCGACCGGCTGGACCGCTATGCGAAGCTGTTCGCGCCACCGCCGGTGAAGTTCCAGGACCTGGACGCGTTTCTGGCTTCGACCAAGGTGCTGAGCGGACCGCCGTTCCTGTTCGACGTGCGCACGGATTACGTGAGGCTGACCAACGACACCGTGATGGTGCCGCTGACGCTGCAGATCCGCAACGGGGATGTCACGTACTCGACCAAGGATGGGGATTCGGTCGGCGTGGTGAACATCCTGGGCCGGGTGAGCACGCTGAGCCACCGCATCGTGCAGACGTTTGAGGACACGGTCAAGCTGGAAACGCCGAGCACCCTGCTGGCGCAGTCCAAGAATGGCGTGCATGTGTACTGGAAGGCGCTACCGCTGCCGCCGGGCCACTACAAGATCGAGATCGCGATCAAGGACGTGAACGCGCCGGACCACGTGGGCAAGTTCCTGCGCAGCCTGGAAGTGCCGAAGTTTGACGACGACCGGCTGGGCCACTCGTCGCTGATCCTGGCGGCGCAGATGGAGCGGGTGCCGAGCAAGGATGTGGGCACGGGGAACTTCGTGATCGGCAACACCAAGGTGGTGCCGCGCGTGCCGCCGACCGTGACGACGCCGGTGACGTTCCATCGGGGACAGAACCTGAACTTCTGGATGCAGGTTTATAATCTGGGTATTGGCGACAATCGTAAGAACGACGCCACGATCGAGTACCAGGTGCTGGACATGGCGACGAACAAGCAGATCCTGGAAGCCCAGGAGTCTGCCGCCAAGCTGAACCCGAATGCCGATCAGTTGACGCTGGAAAAGACGATGCCGCTGGCAAGCCTTACACCGGGCCGGTATCAGGTAACGATCAAGGTGAACGACGGAGTTTCCAAGCAGCAGATTGCAGAGTCGGTGCCCTTCATCGTCGAGCAGTAAGACACCGAAACCGAAGAAAAGCGCAAGCGCGGAAAACTCCCGCAGGCGCTCCCAGCACACGAGGGAAGCAAGGTCACGCGGGACTTCAAGCGCGGTGGCCGCAGCTTCAGAAGCAACCATTCCTTCCGGAGAGCCGGACGCGCACGACGTATCGCGAGGATGGGTGGAACGAGCTTTCTCAGGTTTGCGGAAGAACGAGCCGGCAGCTAGGTTCGTGAGCAGGCGCTCGGACGAGGGAACGCGGTGGTACGCGTGCCTGGCGTTGCTGCTTTTGTGCGCGGTAACCCCCTGCTTTGCGGCGGGCGGTTCCGGTGCAGCGGCCATGCTTTCCGGCGTAGTGCGCGACGCGCACGGCACACCGCAGATGGGCGCACTGGTGGAGTTGCTGGCTGCGGATGCCTCCGTGGTGGCCACCGCCTTTACCGATGATCATGGCCGCTATGCGATTGTGGCGCTGCTGCCGGGGCGGTACACGGTGAACGCAACCGCGACCTTGCTGATGCCGGCTCGCCGAGCTAATGTGCGGCTGCAGGCGGGTGCGCAAGCCATCGTGAACCTGACGATGAGCACACTGTTTGAAGCGGAAAGCTGGCTGCCGGCGCAGAAGCGCCGCGCGGACGAGCCGGCCGACGACTGGAAGTGGGCATTGCGGTCGAATGCGAACCGGCCGCTGCTGCGGTACATCGATCCGAACCAGCCGGGAAGTGGTGGAGCGGGCATCCAGGTTTCGAGCAGCGCGACGGAGCACACCAAGGCGAGCTCGCAGGCGCGCGTGGCAGTGATGAGCGGGGACGGCGCGTTCGGCGAGGGCGGCGTGCACCAGATGCTGGTGCTGAACCGCACAGTGGAGAACGGCGACAGCGCGATCCTGCGAGTGGATATGGGGGACTCGGCGAGTATCGGGTTTCCGGTGCGGCCGTCTATGGAAGCCAGCGCGGGATACGAAAAGCGCTCCGGCATGAGCAGCACGCGGCTGGTGACCAGCTATCAGTCGCATCCGGAGGCAGCGTACGGGGCCGGGAACGGGTTCCAGGTGCTGCGGTTGGCGAGCACAAACCAGGTGCGGCTGGGCGATGCGGTGCTGATCGACGCGGGGACGCTGATGCAGGCCGAGCGGCTGGCGGCGACACGCATGGTGACAGAGCCATTTGCGCGGGTGGCGGTAAGGCCCGCGAATGGAGTGATCCTGGAGTACCGCTATGCGACCGGCCTATCGTTGCAGAGCTCGGGCGACCTGGACCGTTTGAAGCCAGCGGCGGACATCCTGACCGATGCGGCGGGACGGCCATTGAGCGGGAAGGGCAGCCACCATGAGGTTTCCGTGAGCCGCAAGATGGGCAGCCGGACGGTGAGCCTGGCGGCGTACCGGGATTCGATCTCGAACGCGGGGATTGCGGGCAGCGGGTCGCTGGCCAAGGCCGATCTGCAGCACTCGGCGGTGGTGGCGGACCCGACCACCAGTACGTTCCGGCTGGCGGCAATGGGGTACACGGGGCGGGGCGTGAATGCGACGATGGTGCAGGCGCTGACGCCTTCGCTGGACCTGACCGGGGAGTACAACCTGGGCACGGCGTTGCGGACGCAGCTTGCGGATGCGGTTTCGCTAGCCGACACACTGGCGGCGATGCACACCGAGACTGTGCAGGCGGCCAGCCTGGCGCTGCGCGGCAAGGTGCTGCGCACCGGAACGGCGGTGCAGGGAGAGTATCGGTGGCAGCCGAAGCGGACGCTGACGCAAGTAAACGCCTATAACGCGGCGCAGGATGAGGCGTTGCTGAGCTTCATGGTGCGGCAACGGCTGCGGCTGGGACACGTGTTGCCGGCGGGTGTGGATGCCGTGGTGCAGGCGACCAATCTGCTGGAGCAGGGGTATACGCCAGTACTGGCGCCGGATGGTCACACGCTGTACCTGGCGCAGGTGCCTCGTGCGGTGATGGGTGGGCTGGCTTTCAACTTCTAGGCTTTACCCGGTTCCGCCATCTAGAACAGAGTTCCTATAGAGCAGGCCGGTCTTGTCGCGGGCCAGGATAGCCGCGCCGAAGAGAGATGAGTCCGGAGCCAGCCCGGCGCGCGTAACGGGTGCCCGCATCGCGTAGCGTGCAGCCGTTGTGGCATCAAGAAAGCCGTTTAGTTGAAGGCTCAGGTGACGGTTCACAGCATCGACGAGCCCCGGCACAAGCGCGACGCTGGAGGCCAGCAGAATGCGTTCCGGCAGCATCGTGTACACCAGATTTGCACAGGCACGAGCGATGTAGCGGGCCTGCAGATCCCAAGCGGGATGTTCAGGTGCGAGCTTTTCGGCTGGGCATTTCCAGCGCTCGGCGAGGGCTTTGCCAGAGGCCAGACCCTGCAGGCAGTCCCGGTGCAGGCGGCAGCTTCCAGGAAAGGCGCTGGCCGGATCGTCCAGTTCTCTCGGAATGAAGATGTGACCAAATTGAGGCGAGAAGCCCGGCGCGATCCCGTCGTTGTAACAAGCCGCTCCTATGCCCGTGCCTAACGAAAGATAGACAAACCGTTTGAGTTCGACTGCGGCTCCGAGAGCGTGTTCGGCAAGCGCGCCGGCATTGACATCGTAATCAAAACGCACAGGAGCGTGAATGGCGTCAGCCAGCAAGCGGGGCAGGTTGACTCCCGACCATGCTGGCTCGGAGCTGATGGTGATCGCGCCGTACGTGGCACTGTCCATGTCTGCATCGAGCGGCCCAAAGATAGACAGGCCTGCAGAAAGCACGGTGTGTTCCCGGCAAAGGGCGCATAAGTGGCTACGAAGTTTCCGCAGCGCGTCGGGAACGTTTGCCGCGATGAAGGACCTGCGGGCGAGCTCGTCCAGGTCCTGCGTGAACACAGCAATCCGCATGTTCGTTTTGCCAACGTCGATGCCGAGGTAAACGGGTTCCATGGGCTTTGCTTTGCCGCAAGCAGGTGTGACAGTTCAGAAAGCGTCCACTAGGTCCGTCGCCGCCAGCCTGTTATCCCACAACATATCGCAGGCGGAGCAGTTCGCGAGGAGGCTGGATGGCGGAAGAGCAGTTCAGGCAAACAGAGATGGTGACGCAGTATCGGTTCGATCTTTCGGCAGCGGACGCGGGCGTAAGCGGGTTTCGGCCGGCGCGGCGGGTGAATGAGTCGTTGACGGCTGGGCTGGAGCGGCGGGCGCTGCAGTGGATGGCGCAGCGGGCTCCTCGGTGGGTGAGCTCCGACCAGTTGACTGGCCTGGGGCTGGCTGCGCAGATCGGGG
>CAXSHQ010000235.1:0-3535 GCA_964236875.1 uncultured Acidobacteriaceae bacterium
CGGCCGCCACAGCCCGCGGAGCTTCTTCCACCTCCGCCGCAGGTTCCGGCTCATCGAAGATGCTCGGCGCCGCCTCTTCCTCCGGCTCCGGCTCTGCCTCTTGCACTGCGTCGGGATCGTCTTTCAGCTTCTCGTAAATCAGCGCCGCAACCACCTGCTTGACCTCGGTGATCGTCGCTTCCAGCTTGTTCATCGCCGGGTAGTCGTCGCCATACTTTTCTTCGTGGAAGGCGCCGATCTCTCCCAGCATGGTCAGCGACGCATCCAAGGCCCCCTCGATGCTGCGCAGGGCCGTCTTGGGCGTTGCCTTGAGGCCCGTGTCGAACTCCTCCGGCGTCAGCGCCCCATGCGCGATCGCATCTTCGCGCGCGGCACGCTTATCGGAGTTGTCCGCCGCCTCTTCATACCCCAGCTTGCGCGATTCCGTGTACTGCGCCGCATTGTGCCCCGCCTTGGTGACCGGCAGAGTCCGTAGCAGCATAGCCATCCGGCTCACCGGAGCTTCCACGGCGCTCACCCGCAGCCCCAGGTCCCCGTCTTCGTCGATCTCCGGAAACAGGGTCGGCCAGAACTCCTCCTGGATTTTCCAGAGCAGCTCCAGGGATTTCGGCAGCAGGAGGATGCCTTCCCGCCTCAGGTGCGCCTCGATCAGCCAACCCAGCAGCCGGAGGTCCTTGGTGCGCTTGGAAAGCGTTTCCGTGGCCAGCTTAATGACCAGCACATGGTCTGCTTTTTTGAGCGTGCGGCCCCACGCGCCCGAGGACCCAACTTCCTCATCTTCGGTGCGGGCTTCCTTGATCTGATCAAAGGCCTTGTCGTAATAGAGGTTCGCGCCCGATGGATTCTCGCCGGCTACCGGCTCCAGCAGCCCATCACTGAACGGCATCGGCTGCTTCCTCCGCCTCAGGCTTGTTCCACACCACGCTGCGTACTTCCAGGATGGGTATCTCTTCGCCGTCGATCAGCAGCATGCGATGCCCCAACGGGACCTCCTGCTCCTGCTTTCCGTCCGTGGACTCCCACACCGTCATACGACCGAACTTCACCGCATCGTCGGCATGCTGCGAGGAGGACGGCGCCAGCACCGGGATCAGCACTTCCCCCAGATCCTGCAGGCGAAACGCTGGGCTGGTCTGCACGCGGGCCCTGGCCCAGATCAGGTCGCGCAGGCTTTCCGGCGGCTCGATCTCCAGGTGCTCCATGTACTGCATCGGAATCCACGTGTAGCCGCCCGCGATAAACACCTCAAGGTTGGCCCCGATACGGGGATCAGCGTCGCGGAGCTCGGTAAACGGCTCTTCGTTCCAGCTCCCGCCCTGGGCAACAACGGCCCCATGCGGCTCCGGATACTCCTTCTTCGCGAAGAGCTCCTGCCGGGTTCGTTCCGCGTGCAAGGCGCTGCGATACAGCAGCGCGCCCGCGGCCGTTTGCCCGCCGGACCCGGCGAGCAGATCAAGCTGCTTCTCCGCGCGGTCGTAGTTGCCCGCGAAGCACAGCAGCTCGAACAAAAAAGTGCGGCGCTTGGTGTCGAGAGGAGAAGTCCTCAACTCGTCACCAAGCACCTTAATGGCTTCCTGCAACTGTCCGTTGCGGTATAGCTCTAATGCGGTCATCTTTTCGCTTACGAAACCTTGTTCGCCTTCAGGTTGTAGGTAACGGCGGCCTTCACGTTCAGCTTGCCGGTCTCATCCTGCTGCGCGTATTGGGTTTTGATCTCGTTGTAGCTGAAGGAGACGCTCTCCATCGGCACTTCCGACGAGCCGCTGATCTGGATGCTGGTCACGAACAGCTCGGCCAGCGCGATCGTCATGAACGGGCTGCCGTCGCCGCCGGACTTCACCGCTGTCAGGGTGCCCGACTTGATGTGGGTTCCGAGCAGAAGCGACTTGTACAGCGGTGTGCTGGCCACGTCGTAGTTCTTCATGATGCTCAGATCGGCCAGGCTAGCCTTGCCGGCGCCCGAACCGCCCGATCCATGCACGGAAGTTGTCTGGCTGGCACCCCAGCTGAATGACATCACCGTGATCTCGTTTTTGTGCTTGTCGTCTTGGGATTCACCGTCGATCCCGTCCAGTTTCAGAAAAAAGTCTACTGCCATGATTCTCTCCTTTTCGATGTACAGCCGAACCTGCTAACTGATAGTGAAAGTTTCCCGCCAGCCGTTACTTCGCGGCCGCAGGTAATTCTGCAACAAGCCTGAGCGACACTGTCAGCTCGTCGAGCTGGAAGTGCGGCCGCATGAACGCAACCGCACGCAAAGCGCCTGCATTTCCCGGAACCGACATGACTTCGATACGTGCCTCACGCAACGGCCGCTCCGCCTTGGCTGCCGCCGAGCCGGTATCGTCCGCAAGTACGTACTGATTCACCCATTGGTTCAGGAACTTTTCGGCTTCCGCGCGGCTCATGGCGCTGCCGATCTTGTCGCGCATCATCGCCTTCAGGTAATGGGCAAAGCGTGACATCGCCATGATATACGGCAGCTGCGCGGAAAGCCGCGCATTCGCGTTGGCTTCCGGCTTGTCGTAGAGCTTCGGCTTGTTCACTGTCTGCACGCTGAAGAACGCGGCCTTGTCGGTTCCCTTGCAGTGCACCAGCGGCACGAAGCCCTGGTCGGCCAGCTCCTTCTCACGGCGGTCGGTGATCGTGACCTCGGTCGGGCACTTCAGCGCTACATCGCCTTCGTCGGTCAGGAAGTTGTGAGCCGTCAAGCCTTCCACCAGCCCGCCGCCTTCCACGCCTCGAATCGAAGCGCACCAACCGGACTTCGCAAAGGAGTTGGTCATGCGGGCAGCCAGGCCATACGCCGCGTTGCCCCACAGGTACTTGGAGTGATCGCGCCCATCCACAGCCTCTTCGTAGGCGAACGCCTCGATCTGCTTTGTGTCCTGCCCGTACGGCTGGCGCATCAGGATGTGCGGCAGTGTCAGCGCCACGTAGCGGCTGTCGTCCGACTGGCGGAACGACTTCCACTTCGCGTATTCCGTGCTGTCGAAGATCTTCGACATGTCGCGCGGGGCGCCCAGCTGCGTGTAATCCGAAAGGTTCATCAGCTGCGGTGCCGCCGCGGAAAGGAACGGCGCGTGAGCGGCCGAAGCCACCTGCCCGATCTTCTCCAGCAGCTCCAGGTCTTCCGGTCCGCGACCGAACTCGTAGTCGCCGACCATCGCCGCGAACGGAGCGCCGCCGAACACGCCGAACTCTTCTTCGTACACCTTCTTGAACAGGGCGCTCTGGTCAAACTCCGGCGCGCGCTGCAGATCGCGCAGCAGGTCCTTCTTCGAGGCGTTCAGCACCTTGATCTTGAGCATGTCATTGGTTTCGCTCTGATCCATCAGGTACTTGATGCCGCGCCACGTCCCTTCCAGCTTCTGGAACGACGGGTGGTGAATGACTTCGTTGAGCTGGATGGAGATCAGCCGGTCGATCTGCGCGATGCGCGCCGCGTGTCGTCCACCCTCGAAAGGCGTTTCCAGCCAGACGCGCACGATTTCCAGCGCCGTGGTGAGGTCCACCATGCGTTCGCCGATGGAAA
>CAXSHQ010000235.1:3545-7881 GCA_964236875.1 uncultured Acidobacteriaceae bacterium
CGCCCGTCACCCAGGCCGATCGCGCCGCCGAAGGCGCGATGCGCGCGCTGATCGTTGCTTCGGCGTCCTTGCTCAGGGTCATGTGGCCGTCCAGCACCTGCTGGACGAACTCCTTGACCAGGTCCTTGCCACGCTCCAGATCGCCTGTCTCGCGGCTAAAGCGGCCCTGGGCGACAATCTGGTCGAGAAGTGATGCTTGTCCTTCGACTGTTTCCGCCGCGGCTGCGGTCGGGTTGGCGGCTGCTGCGCTGCTCATTTGCCCTCCTCCTCAGGTCCGGCGACTTCGGTGCGCAGCCGGTCGCGCTCTTCCGTGTTCGAGACCGCTTCATACAGCATCGCGTCCAGCTTGTCGTTGCCCTGCAGCGTTCCGCGCAGGTCGGAAAGCCGGGTGCGGAGATCCAGCAGCTTCTTCAGCGGATCCACCTGCCGGGCTACGTTCTCCGGCGAAAAATCGTCCAGGCTTTCGAAGTGAAGGTTGACCTTCACCTGCCCCGCATTCGGGTCGTCGCTCAGCTTGTTGTCCACCGAGTACGCCAGGTGCGGCTGCATGCCCTTCAGCACCGTGTCGAAGTTGTCGGGGTTGATCTCCACGAACTTGCGGTCTTTGAGCGCCACCAGCGGAGTTTCCGGCTGACCCGTCAGGTCGCCCAGAACACCCATCACGAACGGCAGTTCCTTCATTTCGATCGCGTTGCCGACTTCGACGTCATACGTGATATGAACACGCGGTGACCGAACTCGATCAAGCTTATGTTGTGTGCTTTCAGCCATGTGCCCCTCGGTTTCTTTATTGTTTGCGGTGCCCCTTACAAGACCACATCCCCTGACGAATGTCTAGTGAAAATATGACGCTCATCGTTTCAGATTTTTGGGGGCCTGTAAAACACAGCGCAAAACTCTCGGCAGTGTTTGCGGAGGATTCCCTTTGTACGAGCCCGCGATGGAATCGTCAAGAGGTTTTTCACTCGGCACCCTTCCGGATGGAGTAAGCTACAGCCACCAACACCCCGTAGGTCGCGGAGCAACTCCCCGGAAATGCGACAACTCCAGCCTGTCATTTGGTCCAAGGGAACGTTTCTTTCGCCGCAGCATCTCCAGTCCCAGGAGCGCTTCGTCGAAGACACCCTCCATTTCTATCTCGACTCGCTGGTTTCCAAATCCTGGGGTTTTCAGCACATCCAAATCGACGCCAAAGCCCTCACCGAAGGCACGCTGACGCTCGCCATCGCCAGCGGCATCTTCCCGGACGCGCTTCCGCTCGACATTCCCGCCTCGGACGTTCCGCCGCCGTCGCGCGTCCTCGAAGAGTGCTTTCGCGACGGCCGCACCAGCTGCATGTTTTATCTCGCCATCCCGCAGTACCTGCAGGGCGGCATGAACGTTTCGCTGCAGCGCGGCCGCGTCAGCACACGCTACTTCGCGCACAACCAGATGCTGCGCGACGAGAACAGCGGAGGCAGCGAGAAGCCTGTCCAGGTGGCCCGCAAGAACGTCCAGCTGCTCTGCGAAGGCGAGAACCTCGAAGGCTCGGTCCTGCTTCCCTGCGCCAACATCCTCAAGACCGAGACTGGCCTCTACCAGCTCGACCCAGCCTATGTTCCGCCGCTGCTCGACGCACACGGCAGCGACATCCTGCTCGGCATGGTGCGCGGCCTGCTCGAACTGCTGGTCACGCGCTCCAGCCAGCTTTCCGGCAGCCGCCGCCAGAAGAACCAGTCGCTCGCCGACTTCACCGCATCCGACGTCGCGAACTTCTGGCTGCTGTACACCATCAACACCCACATGCCCGGCCTGCGGCACTCGCTGGAATCCAGCACCGTTCCGCCGCAGCCGCTGTTCCGCTCGCTTTCCGAGCTGGCCGGTGCGCTCACCGCCTTTTCCACCGAGATCGACCCGCGCATGCTGCCGCGCTACGACCACGAGAACCTCGGCCCCTGCTTCCTGGAGCTCGAGCGGCTCCTGCGCATCATGCTGGAAACCGTGGTCCCCAGCAACTTCGTGGCGATCCCGCTCAACCTCCTGCGCGAAACCATCTACGCCTGCGCCATCGACAAGGACGCCTGGTTCGAGAACTCCCGCTTCTATCTCGCCGTTGCCGCCGACATGCGCGACGCCGACATCATCGATCGCATGCCCAGAGCGTCCAAAGCCTGCTCCGCCACGCACATTGAGACGCTGATCCGTCAGGCTCTCCCGGGCATCACCATGACCCACGTCGAAACGCCGCCGCGCGCCATCCCTGTCAAGCTGCGCTACCAGTACTTCAGCCTGGAGCGCAGCGGGCCGGCCTGGGAAGCGGTGGAGCGAGCGCGCAACTTCGCAGTGTATGCGCCGCAACCCGCAGATGGAGCTCATCATCCTGCTCCCGAAGGCAAGCTGACGGCTGCGGGATTCTGAGCTGTTTCCCGGATCCGCAGAAGATGGGTAGCAGGGTACCCCCACCCCTCATGCTGGATATTATGCGTAAGTCGCTTGTTTTGAGCGGTCTGCGGGAGTGGTGTCCCGCAAAGTACTGCCGCGGAAAGACTTAGCCGCAAAGTATTGCAACCAGACCACTTAGGGGCTGTTCCCTTAAGGGTGTGGAGGTGGTCTGAGATGCAGATTCCACGCTTTGCTGCGGCATGAAAACAAAGGAAGCTGCGGATCGCAGGAAAGGGAACGCTGCGGAAGACGTAAGCGGAAGCGATGCCCCGCCACCGTCGCGAGACATGTTCAGGCGCCATTTGGACGAGAGGCATCCGTGTTGCTGGAATCGCAGACGAGGCCCTATTTCCATTCTAACGATGACGGCAAATTAGGGTGCAAAAACCTCGTGGACGGAAAGCTTCTGGGATGAGTGGTTTAGCTTCCCTGGCGGTGTTATAGGGCTTGACAGCTTTGCCGCGCCTTTCTCTGCGAGGCTGCCGCTGACGCGACCCCTGACCAAGTCGCCGAAAGCGTACCTCAGCGGCTGAAGCCGCCCCGGTGCCCACGCTTGCTGGACGACTGAAGTCGTGCCCTTCCGAGGCAGACTATTCAGCTTTAGCGGCACGACCGAAGGATTGCCTTCCCAAGCAGGCTTAACCCAGCGAATCCTTAGTGCTTCATCAGGAAGATCACCGCAATCAGGATGGCTACCAGCAGGAAGATGATCAAGATCAGCAGCAGCGGAAGGTACTGCTGCATCTTGGTCTTCGGAGCCGCCGCGTCCGCCGTAGGTAGCTTGATCTCCGGCGCTTTCACCTGCACCGATGGCATCGCGGGCGCCGATGGCATCTGGGGTGCTGCCCAGGAAGGCATGCCTCCGCTCGCTGCCCCGCCTCCTGCGGAAGGCATCGACGGCATCACCGATCCAGCGGAAGGCATGGACGGCATAGCCGATCCTGCGGAAGGCAAGGACGGAGCGGAAGGCATTGAAGGCATGGACGGCATCATGGGCTTGGCCCACGCCGGCATCTCGGCGCCACCGCCGGCTGGTGCGGCCGGAGCTTCCGCTGCCGGCGCAGGCGCACCGCCGCCGCGCAGGCCCGCTTCGCGCAACGCGGACGCGTTCAGGATGCGCGTGAACTCGCTCGGCCCCGATGACGGAGCAGGCATAGCCGCCGGCGCAGCTGCTTGCGAAGCGCTCGGCATCCCCGCCCCAGGGAAGCTCGGCATGGGCGTGGTCGGAACCGATGGCGAAGCGAAGCCTTGCGGCGATGCGGGAAAGCCTTGCGGCAGCGCGGACCCGGCTGGGTCTGTCCCCAGCGTCTGGTAGGCCGATGTGAACACCCCCGGCTGGACCCCTTGCGATTCCGGCATGCCGGTCCTGCCCGGCGCGCTTGGCGTGCCCGGGCCTTCCAGGGTTCGCAGAAGCTGCGTTAATCCCCCGCCTCCCTGGCTGGGCGCAGGCGGAGCCGCCGCTTTAGGCGACGCGCCGTACCCGAAATCCTGCCCAGCCGAAGCGGCCGGTGGTGGTGGACTGCCTGCAGGAGGCACATAGCTCGAAAACATCTGCGATGCACCCAGGTTTCCGGCGCCCGAGGACGGCGTTTGCGAAGACGGCGGAGCCGCGGCTGGGGAGGCGAATGGGGCACTGTATGGATCTGCCGAATACCCGCCCGAAGGCCGTGCTGACGGCGCAGCGGGCGGAGCATCGAGCGTGCGGAACAGTTCGGTAAACCCGCTCTGCCCCGCGCCCGCGGGGGCTGCGGGCGAGTGCGGCGGCGGAAACGAAGCACTACCGCTGGGCTGGGATGGGGTTGCCGGACCGTCCAGGGTTCGGAAGAGCTGCGTAAAGGTGCCCCCACCGGAGCCCGGTGCCGGCTGAGCCGAAGCCGGCGGGGCAAAGGGAGCGGGGGTGCTCGTGATGGCGTAC
>CAXSHQ010000236.1:0-2626 GCA_964236875.1 uncultured Acidobacteriaceae bacterium
TAGGCAACCGCGTGAACCTGTGGACCCGCTGGCAGGCGCTCGAATACATCACCTCGCAGAACTTCGAGCGCCGCGCGCTCGATCTGTTCAATGTGGTCATGGTCGTTCCCGGCGCAATCGGCGCTTGGCGGACGGCGGCCGTACGCAAGGGCGGCGCCTACCACCCGGACACGGTCGCTGAAGATGCTGACCTGACCATGAACCTGCTGGAGCAGGGGTACCACGTCATCTATGAAGATCAGGCGCTGGCCTTCACAGAGGCGCCCGTGAACGCGAATGGACTAGCCCGGCAGCGTTTCCGCTGGTCTTTCGGCATTCTCCAGGCTGTCTTCAAGCATCGCGGCGCCATCGCCCGGCGTCGTGCGATGGGCCTCTTCGCGCTGCCCAATATCGTCATCTTCCAGATCCTCTTGCCGCTGGTCTCGCCGCTGATCGACCTGATGTTTGTAGCGGGCATCGTCCACTTCCTTATCGACAAACACTTCCACCCCGAAACCACCAGCACGGGTGATTTCTACAAGCTTCTAACCTTCTTCCTGGCCTTTCTGGTCATCGACTTCGCCGCGTCCGGGCTCGCGTTCCTGCTGGAGCGCAAGCACCCGGCCAGCAAGGGCGACGCCTGGCTCCTCGTGCACATCTGGATCCAACGCTTCACCTATCGGCAGCTCTTCTCCTGGGTGCTCCTCCGCACCATCAAGCGAGCTGTGGATGGCAAGCCCTTTGCGTGGGACAGCCTGAAGCGCACCGGCCAGATGTCCAAGCAGACGGACCAGATCGTCGAATAGCGGTTCACCCTGACCCCCACGCGCACCACATTCCACGGAAGGACATCCAACAGTCCATGGCGATCGACCTCACTTCCTTGCCCCCGTTCCACAACGAGCCCTTCACCGACTTCTCTACGGCGGAGAACAAGCGTGGCATGCTCGATGCGCTCGCGCGTGTCCGGAGCCAATTCGGGCAGCTGCACGATATGGTGATCGGCGGCGAACGGGTGCGGACCGGCGAGACCTTCGCCTCGACCAATCCGGCGCGTCCGGCCGAGGTCGTCGGCACCCACTACGCGGCCACGGCTGCGGAGGCGAACCGCGCGGTGGATGCTGCCCTCGCCGCCTTCCCGGCATGGTCGCGCACTCCCCCCAGCGAGCGCGTGAAGCTGCTGCTCCGGGCCGCGGAAATGATTCGAAGCCGTCATCTCGAGTTCTGCGCCTGGCTGACGTGGGAAGTCGGCAAGAACTGGGCAGAGGCTGACGCGGACGTGGGCGAGTGCATTGACTTCCTCGAGTTCTACGCCCGCGAGGCGATGAAACTCCAGGCAGCCACCACGCCCATCCAGTTCCCCGGCGAACGCAATCGGCTGCGCTATCTGCCTCTCGGCCCAGGCGCTGTCATCCCGCCCTGGAACTTCCCCTTCGCCATCATGGCGGGCATGACGGCCGCAGCCATTGTCTGCGGCAACACGGTTGTGCTGAAGCCCTCGCCCGACGCTCCTACGATCGCCGCGAAGTTCCTCGCGCTCATGGAAGAAGCGGGCTTGCCGGGGGGCGTGGTCAATCTGGTGCACGGCGGACCCGAAGTGGGCCGCACCATCGTGGAGCACCCGGCCATCCGCTTCATTGCCTTTACAGGTTCCAAGAAAGTCGGTCTGGAGATTCACGAGAAGGCCGCGCGCACGCAGCCCGGCCAGCGCTTCATTAAGCGCACCATCCTCGAGCTCGGCGGCAAGGACGCCATCGTGGTTGCGGCGGACGCGGACGTGGATGCCGCGGTTGAAGGCGTCGTGGCTTCGGCCTTCGGCTTCAGCGGCCAGAAGTGCTCCGCCTGCTCCCGCGCCATCGTCGAGACGACCATCTACGACGCTTTTTGCGAGCGCCTGGCCGACCGCGTCGCCGAACTGAAGACCGGCGATCCAGCCGAAAACGTGTACACCGGCCCGGTGATCAACGAAGCAGCGCACAAGCGCGTGCTCGGCTACATCGATCTCGGCAAGCAGGAAGGACGGCTCCTCGCCGGCGGTGAGGCCATCGACAAGGAAGGCGGCTACTACGTCGCCCCCACTGTCTTTGCAGACATCGCACCCACCTCCCGCCTCGCACAGGAAGAGATCTTCGGCCCAGTGCTGGCAGTGATCCGCGCGGCAGACTTCGACGATGCTCTCGACATCGCCAACGACACCGAGTACGGGCTTACCGGCGCCATCTATTCGAGCTCACGCGAACGGCTGGACCGCGCCAGCGCCGAGTTCCATGTGGGCAATTTGTACCTGAACCGCAAGTGCACGGGAGCGATGGTCGGAGCACACCCCTTCGGCGGATTCAACATGAGTGGAACCGACTCCAAAGCCGGCGGCCCGGATTACCTCACGCTGTTCACGCAGGCGAAATCGGTAGCGGAGAAGGTCGGTGTGGTGTCTCCAGCAGCGGAAGAGCAGGAACAGCGGATGGGCCTGTAGCTCTTGGCGTCAGCCAGTCAACGCTGCGCGGGCTGTCTCTACGAAGCGGAAGCTCTACACAGCCTGCGGCATGCGGTTCATGCCCGCACGGGCCCGCTCCGTAGCTTCCGCCAGGGCACGATGATGCACTGTGTATACCGTAAGCTCCAGGCGATCGCTCACCCCGGTCTTGTC
>CAXSHQ010000236.1:2636-7872 GCA_964236875.1 uncultured Acidobacteriaceae bacterium
TAAATACTGCGCAGGTAATTCTTCACGACCTGCTCCTTCGTGGTGAGCTGCTCGGCGATCTGCTTGTTTTTCCAGCCCTCGGCCACCAGCGAGATGATCTGGATCTCCTTAGGCGTAAGGCGCTCGAGCACGCGCCGGCCGACGCGGTCTCCCATCGGCATGGACACCACCTGCGCGCGGTGTAACACTCGCTCGCCCGCTGCCACCCGGCGCACGCATTCGACCAGTTGCTCTCCACCTACGGAGCGCAGCACCACTCCGGAAGCACGCTGGGCAATGGCGTCATCGAACGGTGCTCCATGCTCCAGAATCAGCACCGCGCGGCTGGCGGCTTTATCCACGGCGTCCAGCATGTCGTTCAGGTTTGTGGTGAGGCTGGAAGGAAATACGACCACGGCATGCGGCATGCGGTGAATTGCTTCTCGAAGGCGAACCGCATCGTCGCATTGAGCTACAATCTCCATGTCGTGCTGGCTGCGCAGCACACGTGCCACGCCCGTACGGAAGATAACCTGGTTATCGCCAAGGATGATGCGCTTCGACATAACTGCCCTCGCGGCCCTGAGTCGTTCTCCTCACGGAGCCCTTCTCCTTATGGAGCCGTTCTCCCTATGGAACACAGCGGAGCCTCGACTTCGCTATCCCACAAAGGTGCAGAGGAACACTCCCCCGGGCAGTCTCGCCTCTAGGCTGCGGGCCATATGTAGTTCATTCAGGGCCAAGAAGCCGCGCTCTACAATCGAAGAAGCGCGAACGAAGCCGCTCGCCTAGATGCCCTGTCCGGAGCCTGCTTCCATGTCCAGCCTGCGTCCCTTCCATATCGCCTTTCCTGTGGACGATCTCGCCGCCGCGCGGCACTTCTATGGTGAGGTGCTGGGTTGTCCGGAAGGCCGCAGCTCCGGCCAGTGGATCGACTTCAACCTGTTTGGCCATCAGATCGTGGCGCATCACAAGCCGGCAGACCACTCCGCGGCAGCCACGCACGGCAATCCTGTCGACGACCATGCCGTGCCCGTACCGCACTTTGGCGTCGTACTCACGCAGGGCGACTGGAAGGCCCTGGCCGAGCGCGTGCGCGCTGCCGGCGTCGATTTCATCATCGAGCCCTATACCCGTTTTGAAGGGCAGGTTGGCGAGCAGTCGACGATGTTCTTCCTCGACCCAGCCGGCAATGCCCTGGAGTTCAAGGCGTTCGCGGATCTCGATCAGCTTTTCGCGAAGTAGACGCTCTCACCTGATCATCCTCGGTCAGAACGGCGAACACAGCTACGAACAGGCCAGCTGCTGACCTACGCCCTCAACCGACTCACGCTCGGCATCCGCACCCGTCAAAGCTGCACGCCGTTGCGAAGATTCGGTGCGCGTCTGGGGCTCGCGGCCATCGCTGGTCAGGTGCTCTTCCACGTGCTGCAGGTGACGGCGCATGGCACGGCGCGCTTCATTCGGGTTGCGGCCCGTGATGGCGGCAAAAATGCCTTCATGATCCACCAGCGCCTCGGCCTGGTGCTGATCCAGCCCCGCGCGCTGGCTCAGGCGGTGATACATGGGCGCAAACATTCCAGCCCACAATCCATCCACGATGCTGGTCAGAACACTGTTCTTGGCCGCCTCGCCGATCGCAACGTGGAACTGGCGATCGCATACCTGGGCATTTGTTTTGTTCTGCACATGCCGGCGCATAGCCTGCAGCGTCTTTTCGATCTTCGTCAGGTCGCCATTGGAAGCGCACAGCGCGGCATCCGACGCAATTTCGCCTTCGATCAGAATGCGCGCGCGCAGAAGCTCGAAGGGTCCAGGCCCCGAATCCAGCACGAGCGACATGGGATTGACCGCCTCGCGGACATAGGCGCCCGACCCACTGCGAATCTCCAGTTCGCCCGCGATCTCCAAAGCCACCATGGCCTCGCGGATCGTGGGCCGGCTCACGCCGCAGATGCGGGCGCGGTCGATTCCTCCCGGGCGCCGCGCGCCCGGCCCCAGTGCGCGCTCTGCAACATGGCGCGAAATGCGGGCGGCGACTTCCTGATAGCGGCGTTGCGGTCTGGGTGGGCGTTCGTGCGAGTCTGCCATGGCGCTACCATCCTACCCCAAGGTTTCCCTCGGCCTGCAGCTTTATGACTCCCACCTGGTTCCCATGCGGAACGCTTGCACACTGCCTCATATAGATCGCAGGCAAGCCTCTTGCGGTCCACACCCGTGGTGAGTACGCTTGCAAGGCAACCGCGGCCAATGTTCCGCATAGTCGATAGCCACGATGACCCATTCGCCTCGCCGCTCCAAGCTCGCTGCCGCGTTTGTGCTTGCCCTGCTGATACTCCGCGTGGGCGCACAGCATCGCCTGCCCGCCGTGCCGCTCATCGCCAACGACCCGTACTTCAGCGTGTGGTCCATGTCGGACAAGCTGACCGATACACCCACCAAACACTGGTCCGAAGCAGCGCAGCCGATCACCGGCCTCATCCGCATTGACGGCAAGGTGCTGCGCTGGATGGGCTCGCAGCCCCGGCACGCCGGCCCGCTGCCGGCCTTGCCCGCCATGCAGCAAACCGCCGTGGAAGTGACGCCGCTGCACACGCGGTACCGCTTCCAGGCGAACGGCGTCGAGCTGCGCGCCACCTTCTTCACGCCACTGCTGCCGCAGGACCTTGACGTACTCTCGCGGCCCGTAACCTACCTCTCGTGGAGCGCCTCGGCCATCGATGGCGCGTCGCATGACGTTCAACTGCTGCTCGACGTCGACCCGCAGATCGCCGTCAATGAAAACTCACAGCCGGTGACCTGGGGACGCGGACGTGCCAGGGGCCTTAGTGTGCTGAGCCTCGGCACGCGCGACCAGCCGGTGCTGCACCAGTCCGGCGACCGCATCCGCATCGACTGGGGTTACTTCCGTCTGGCGGTTCCGGATGGCAGCGGCATCACAACCGAGCTCTCCGGCGAAGCCATGCAACAGTTCGTCCGCACCGGCGCGCTGCAGGATGAAGACGATCTGGCCATGCCGCGCCCCGCCTACAGTTCGCGTGACCGGGCCGCCCACGTGGCCGCTGAATTCGCACTGGGCAGCGTGGGCTCCACGCCGGTGGAGCGCCACGTCCTGCTCGCCTACACCGAAGGCGAAGCCATCGAGTACCTCGGGCGCCGGCTGCGGCCCTACTGGCAGCGCAACGGCATGACGGAAGCCGCCATGCTGGCTTCCGCGGAAGCGGACTTTCGCACGCTCGATGCCAAAGGCACCGCCTTTGACACCGACTTGACCCGCGACATGACGAAGGTGGGGGGCGAAGACTACGCCTACCTAACAGCACTGGCTTTCCGCCAGACCATCGCCGCGCACAAGCTGGTTGCCGACGTCGACGGCACACCGTTCCTCTTTTCCAAGGAGAACGACAGCAATGGCTGCATCGATACCGTGGACGTCACCTATCCGTCCTCGCCGTTCTTCCTGTTCTTCAACCCCGAGCTGCTCAAAGCCCAACTCGAGCCGCTCATGCGCTACACCGCGCTGCCCCGCTGGCGCTTTCCTTTTGCCCCTCACGATCTTGGAACCTACCCACTGGCGAACGGCCAGGTGTATGGCGGTGGCGAACAGAACGAAGTCGACCAGATGCCGGTGGAAGAAAGCGGCAACCTGCTCCTGATGGTGGCCGCGCTGGGTCGGCGCGAAGGTAATTGGGAGTTCGCGCGGCGCTTCATGCCGCAGCTCACGCAGTGGGCCGACTACCTCGCGAAGAAAGGTCTCGACCCGGAAAACCAGCTCAGCACCGACGACTTCGCCGGGCACCTGCCGCACAACACCAACCTCTCGCTCAAGGCCATCGAGGCGCTCGGCGCCTTCGTGCAGATCAGCCGCGGCGTCGGCGATGAAGCGCTGGCTCGCCGTTATGAGCAGGTGGTCCGCCCCATGCCTGCAACGTGGGAGAAAATGGCCCGCGAAGGCGATCACTACAAGCTCGCTTTCGACCAGCCCGGCACCTGGAGCCAGAAGTACAACCTCGTGTGGGATCGCGTTCTCGACCTGCACCTCTTCCCCGCCACGCTGGCTGATACGGAGTGGGCTTTCTACGCGAAGCACATGAACGCCGACGGCCTGCCGCTGGACAACCGCGCCACTTACACCAAGCTCGACTGGCAGGTCTGGACCGCGGCCCTCGCCAGCGACCCGCACCAGTCCGAAGACCTCATCCATCGGCTTGTCGTCTGGGCGGATTCCACTCCATCGCGCGTGCCGGCCACCGACTGGTACGACACCACCACAGGCAAACAGCAGGCATTTCAGGCACGTTCCGTGGTCGGCGGCGTCTTCATCAAAGCGCTGCTTGACCCCGCCTTGGCTGCCAAGTGGTGGACACCTCCGGCGCACAGCCGCTGACATCCCGGGCGCTCCCGTAATCCTCCCGCCTCGCGCTCTCGTCAGACAGGACGTCTCCACCGCCTGCCCCGAGGTCGTCCATGCCGTTGCGTTTCCAGAAGCTGTTCCGAAGGTCCGTGTGCCTAGCCGCGCTCTCGTTGGCTCCGCTGCTTGGCCTCACCGGTTGCTCGCCCACCAACGCTCAGGGCACAGTATCCGACCTGACGGCGACTTCGATGACCTTGACGGCATCCGCCATTCTGCTGAACTCCGGCTCAACCCTGACGCTCACGGGCACCGTAAACCCCAGCGCCGCACCCGGCTATGTCGCATTCTTCGACGGCGCAACCAGCATCGGTGTGGCTTCGCTGAACGCCGGCACGGCAACGCTGGCGATCTCCGCCCTTACTACCGGCACCCACTCGATCACCGTGGGGTATGGCGGCTCGTCCGCGTACTACGCCAGCAACTCCGGTGCGATCACCGTCAACGTGATGTAGCGCCCTCGCGGACAGCCGCGCCCGTGGCCTGCTGCACCTGCGCTGATGTGACCCCAGGCGCAAGCTCCTGCAGCACAAACCCTTCCGGCGTCACATCCAGCACGCAAAGCTCGGTGATCACGCGATTTACCACGCCTTTGCCCGTGAGCGGAAGCGTGCAGTTTCCAAGCAGCTTATGCGAACCCCCCGGCGCGGTGTGCTCCATCAGCACCACCACGCGGCGCACGCCGGCTACCAGATCCATGGCCCCGCCCATTCCCTTCACCCGCTTGCCTGGAATCATCCAGTTCGCGAGGTCGCCGCCTTCGGAAACCTGCATCGCGCCGAGGATCGCGAGGTCCACGTGCCCGCCGCGAATCATCGCAAAGGATTCGAAGCTCGAGAACATCGC
>CAXSHQ010000237.1:0-1751 GCA_964236875.1 uncultured Acidobacteriaceae bacterium
TCGACTTCTCCGTCGTGGAGTTTGCCAACTACAAGCCGCTGAACGAAATCCTCGGCATCTCCTACAAGGACGCGAGCGGCGTCATCCAGCACACCCCGGACCGTCCGCAGGTCGAAGACCTGGATGCCATGCCGTGGGCGACCAAGATCTACGCGCGCGACATGGACGTGACCCGCTACAACGTCCCCTTCCTGCTCCACCCCTACATCGCGCTCTACTCCACGCGCGGCTGCCCGGCGCAGTGCACCTTCTGCCTCTGGCCGCAGACGCTCTCCGGCCACGCCTGGCGCAAGCGCTCCACCGATGACGTGGCCGCCGAGATGGCCTGGGCCCAGAAGAACTTCCCGCACGTCAAGGAGTTCTTCTTCGACGACGATACCTTCAACATCCAGAAGGCGCGCACGGTAGAGCTTTGCGCCAAGTTGAAGCCCCTCGGCCTCACATGGAGCTGTACCAGCCGCGTCACCACCGACCGCGACACCCTCAAGGCCATGAAGGACGCCGGCTGCCGCCTGCTCATCGTGGGCTTTGAGTCCGGCGACCCGCAGATCCTTAAGAACATCAAGAAGGGCGCCACCGTCGAGCGCGCCCGCGACTTCGTCAAGGACTGCCACGACCTCGGCCTCGTCATCCACGCCGACTTCATTCTCGGCCTCCCCGGCGAAACCAGGGAGTCCATCCGCAACACCATCAACTTCGCCAAGAGCTTGGACTGCGAGACCATCCAGGTTTCCATCGCGCACGCCTATCCGGGCACGGAGTTCTATGACTTCGCCGAGCGCAACAACTTCATCACCAACAAGGGCATGAACGACCACGGTGGACACCAGATGGCGCACATCGAGTACCCCGGCCTGCCCACCGACTATGTGATGGAGATGGTGCACAAGTTCTACGACGAGTACTACTTCCGTCCCAAGGCCGCGTTCCGCGTGGTGTGGAAGGCGATCGTGAACCGCGATGTGCCGCGTCTCTACGTGGAGGCAAAAAGCTTCATGAAGCTCCGCAAGGAGCGGAATGCAACGGTGCGCAAGAATCGCGAAGAAGCGAACCGGCAGCAGGAATCCGTAAGCATGAACGCGTAGCTATCGTCTGCCCTAACAAAGCGGTCCCTTGCGGGGCCGCTTTTCTTCGTCCAGCAGCCGGATGGTAGAGTGTATTTCGTTGGGAATGGCATGCCTCCGTCGTGTGCGGAAGCGGCACTCGGAGGTCGGGATGAACGGGAAGATGCACAGATGGATGGCGGCTGCGCTGCTTGGATCAATGGCGCTGGTCGGGGCCCGCGCGGACGAAGGCATGTGGACGTTCGACAACGTGCCGGTCGCGCTTATCCAGCAGAAGTACGGCTTCAAGATCACCAAGGAGTGGCTGGACCATGTGCGTCTCTCCTGCGTCCGCCTCAACGACGGCGGCTCCGGCTCCTTCATCAGCCCCGATGGCCTTCTGCTCACCAACCACCACGTAGCCCGCGGCCAGCTGCAGAAGAACTCCACCCCGGAGCACGACTTCATCAAGAACGGCTTCTACGCGAAGACGCAGGCCGAAGAGATTAAGTCCCCCGATCTCGAGATTGACGTGCTCCAGTCCATAGAAAACGTGACCGCTGCCGTGCAGAGCGCCAGCAAAGGACTTGACGCGGACGCCGCGCTGAAAGCCCAACGCGCCACGGTCGCCAAACTGGAGGAGGAAAGCAGGAGCAAGACCGGTCTTACGACCGAGACGGTCACGCTTTACTCCGGCGCCGAGTACTG
>CAXSHQ010000237.1:1761-3589 GCA_964236875.1 uncultured Acidobacteriaceae bacterium
TACTGGCTCTATCGCTACAAGCGCTACAACGACGTCCGTATCGTCTTCGCGCCCGAAGGCCAGACCGCCTTCTTCGGCGGCGACCCTGACAACTTCACCTACCCGCGCTACGACCTCGACATGGCGGTGTTCCGTGTCTACGACAACGGCAAGCCGCTCAGCACGCCCGACTACCTGAAGTGGAACGCCAAAGGTGCCGCCGCACATGAGCTGGTATTCGTGGCCGGCCATCCCGGCTCCACGCAGCGCGAAGAAACGATGGCCGACTTCCGCCTGGAGGCGCAGATCATCGGCCCGCTGGTTCTCAGCCTCCTGCAGAGCCGCATCGACGCCCTCATGGCCTACGGTGCGCGCGGTCCGGAGCAGCAGCGTCAGGTAGCGTCCGAAATATTCGGTCTGCAGAACTCTCTCAAGGTCTACGAAGGCCGCAAGGTGGCGCTCGCGGATCCCGCCATCCTCGCCAAGAAGCAGGCTGAAGAAAATGATTTCCGAGCCAAAGTTGCCGCCAACTCCGCCCTCCAGGCCCAGTATGGCGCCGTATGGAACGAGATCGCGGAACTCCTCGCCAAGGAAACTCCCCTCATCAAAAGGCAGATAGCTCTCAACGCCGATTCCACCCTGTTCGGCCGTGCAAACGCGCTGAACGCCTACGCCGAGCAGATGAAGAAGGCTGACCCCGACCGCCTCAACGGCTACCACGACGCGCAGCTGCAAAGCCTGCGCTTCCGGCTTGCATCGCCCGCTCCCATATACAAGGAGATGGACGAAGCGCGCATGGCAGGTTCTCTCCAGTGGTCTCTCAGTCAGATTGGCCCTGACGATCCGTTCCTCAAGACCGTGCTTGCGGGGCGCACCCCTGCAGCCGCTGCCCATGCGTACATTGCCGGCACCCACATGGACGATGCCGCCTTCCGCAAGCAATTGCTTGAAGGCGGTCCGGCTGCGATCGACGCGTCCACCGACCCGCTGCTGGTGCTCGCACGCCAGTTGCAGCCGTTGAATGCCGCAATCCGTCAACAGACCGCTGCGCTGAGCGCACCCGCGCACCGCGCCGAGGAAGAGCTCGGCAAAGCGCGTTTTGCGGCATACGGAAAGAACTCCTACCCGGATGCCACCTTCACCCTGCGCCTCAGCTACGGCGCGGTGGAAGGCTACCCGATGAACGGCACAGTGGCTCCGCCCATGACCACCATGTATGGGCTCTACGACCGCTCCGCCAGCTTCGGCGACGCCAGCCCCTTCGATCTGCCCCAGCATTGGACCGCCGCCAAAAGCACGCTCGACCTGAACACGCCCATGGACTTCGTCAGCACCAACGACATCATTGGCGGCAACTCAGGCTCACCGGTCATCAACAAGAACGGCGAAATCGTGGGGCTGGTCTTCGACGGCAACATTGAATCGCTGGCCGGTGACTTCGTCTATGACGGCACGCGCAACCGCGCGGTCAGCGTCCACACCGCCGCCATGACTGAAGCCCTCCGCAAGGTTTACGGCGCGGGCGCTCTTCTGGACGAGGTTCAGGGCGCGAAACGGTAAACTGGATGGAGTGAAGCACCGCCTCAGGTTATGGCAGTACATGGTTTTGCTTTCGGTCATGTTCACCGCGTCCGTGGGCGATGCCCTGCTGGCACGCGGCATGGCCGATGTGGGCGCAGTGGATCCGCGTCATCTCCGGCTGCTGCTCCACGCGCTCCTCAATCCTTTCGTGGCCAGCGGGATCCTGGTGCTTGCCGGCTTCTTCGCCAGCTACATGACCGCCCTGAGCTTCGCGGACCTTACCTATGTGATGCCCGCGACGGCATTCAGCCAGGTCATCATGGCGCTC
>CAXSHQ010000237.1:3599-7846 GCA_964236875.1 uncultured Acidobacteriaceae bacterium
TGGCTCCATGAGCACCTGTCGCTGTACCGTTGGTCCGGCATCGTGCTCATTTTCTGCGCGGTCGGCTTCGTGGCGGGGGGGCCTTCGCGGACAGAGCATGACGGCGAGCCCTCTACCCTTGCGGTGATGGACGCCGGGGTAGCGGAGTGACCCTCCTCGCCGGCGTTTCCACTCTTGCCTCTGCCGTCGCAGTTCACGGCAGCTCCAATGCCCTGCTGCGCGCCTCCGGATGCATCGTGCTGGTCGCGGCACTTGCCATTGCCGGCGAGGTCCTGATTGCCGCCGGCATGCGCGGCGTTGGCGACCTGGACGAGATTCGCGCCCATAGCGGTCTACTCGGCGCCATCAAAGCCGTGTGCACCAACGTGCCCTTCCTGCTCGGCGCCACCTGCATGGGCCTCAACTTCTTTGCGCTGCTCTACACGCTCAGCAAGGTCGACCTTTCCCTGGCCGCACCGGGCACCGCTTCCCTCACGTACATCGGAAATGCGGTCGCGGGCAAGCTCTTCCTACGCGAGAACGTTGACAAGCGCCGCTGGCTAGCCGCTGCCTTCGTTGCGGTGGGTGTCATTCTTCTGGCGAAGTAGGAACGCTCCGCCTCGAGGTGCGAAGCGCTGCAGATCGGTAGAGCGTGCCCGTCAAGGCGTAAAGAAATCGCTTTCATCTCCTAAAGAATGCCCGCTCTCATCGCTTTCAACGCTGCCCGGCTCGCCCGCAGGCTCATCCCATCCTTGAGCGACGTCCGGTTCTCCGCTTCCGTGGTCCCCTGGCACTGCGGACACCAGTACAGCGTCCGTCCCGCCAGATCCCGATGCAGCACCCGCGTCCCGCACACAAAGCAGGGCTTGCCATGCCGGCGATACACATAGTGTTCCTCGCCGCGCTCCGCCGGTTCCTTGCCGCTGGGCCGGTCCTTCCGTTTGGTGCATACGATGCGCCGGTCCACCATGCCCGCACGCAACAGCGGCACCAGGTCTTTCCACATCGCGCGCAGCGTCTTCACGTCCATAGCTTCGCCTGGCGTAAACGGGTTCACACGATGCCGAAACAGCACCTCCGCGCGGTAGATGTTTCCCACACCTGCCAGCACCGTCTGGTCCATCAGCAGCTCGGCAACGTTCGTCTTCTTCCCTTTTTTCTGCATCGCCGCAAATGCCAGCCTGGGATCATCGTGCCCACCAGGATCGTCCCCCAGCGGGTCCGGCCCCAGCCGCTCCAGCAGCGCCTCCCACTTGGCGCGGCCATACACACTGCAATCGGTAGGCCCGCGCAGCTCCACCCAGTCCACATCCTCTGGCGGAAACGGCTGCGTGCCATCGTCGTTCGCGCATGTCAGGTTGTGCGGCTGCCCTTTGGCACTGCGGGCATCCTTGCCGCGTCCGCCCACGCGCTGCATCACCATCCGCAGCTGCCCCTTCGGCTCCGCCAGCGGCCCGCACCCCTCGGTCCAGTCGCCGAACCGCCCCAGATGCACGTGCAGGATCAAGTCATCGCCAAACTCATAGCCCAGGTGTTTGCCCACCGCCAGCACCTGCCGCAGCGTCTTGCCATCTACCTTGTCCGCCTCGGTAAACCGCAGGTTCGGCCCCGGCGCCACGCGCAGCTTCCTGCCCGCGAACGCCTTGGTATGCCGCTCCGCCCACCGATGAACCTCATTCCCCTCCGGCACTCTTCATCTCCTCTTCCGCCGCCAGCGGGATCGCCGGCTTTGTCTTGCGCGCCGCACGCACATGCCGCTGCGGACGCCCCGTGTACCCGCCCGCCTCCAGCTCATACCGGTAGTAATCCAGCACGCGGTCTGGCGTAAACAACGCCCAGTGGTTGGCATTCTTCGCATGCATGCGCTTCAGTTGAACGTCGTCCATCTGCCGCATTAGCTTGCGAAAGTCGCTGTAGTGATCAACAAACGGCCCATCCTTCACGTCCACCAGCTGCTGCAGGTCCAAATACACCGGCTGCGCCCACTCATAGAACGTGTGCCAAACGTCGTACACATCCAGGTGGCCCTTCTTCACCAGCAGCCCCAGATGCTCGTAGAAGTCCAGCACTTCCAGCGCAGCCACCGGCGGCTCTTCGCAGTCCCAATGCAGCAGTTGCTCCCCATCCGTCCGCGCCTGCGCCAGCCGCTTGCGCGCCGCTTGGAACCCCTCGCCCAGAAAGAAGGTCAGCTGCTTTTCAAGGTTCGCCACCGCGCGATACTGCCGCTCGTTCTTCAACTGCAACCCGGCATACCCGATCGCACCCGCGCTCGTCAGCACCAGAACCGACGTCGAAATCGCCTGCACCGCGTTCCAATCGATCATGCTTCTACGCCACTCACCTCTTGTTCAGATGCACTCGCGGCCCGCATGGATCTGCCTTCATGAAGGCACGATTTCCCCTGAGTCCGTTTGCGCCGGCTGCACCTTCGCCGAAAATACCTCGTCCACGTACTTGGGCAAGCTTCGCTGGTTCTTTTGCACGTTCTCTTCTACGTTCCCTGCCGAAGCCGCCACACGCCGTACGCGCCGCATGACCTCGAAAGCCGCATAGCTTGCGAACGCAATGCCCGCCACCCAGCACACGGAAGCGCCTCCCGTGCCAAGCAGATTCTGCTGCCGCAAGGCATGCACACTCAAGCTCAGCAGCACGAAAGCAGCCGCAGCCAGTCCAATCGACGAAGCGACATACTTGCGGATCAACGCCCGCAGCGCAGCCGCCCGCACACTCATCTCCGTCCAGAACTCAGCTAGGTCCTGGTCATTGGCCTGCTTCACGGCTTTTGCGGAATACAGCAACGTCGGCAGCATGTAGTGCAGCTCATCCTGGGCGCCCGCGCTCGGCTCACCCGTCCAGACCATCGCCAGTTCCAAGGTGCGAGACAGCATGCTGATCTGCTTCGCGATGTTGGACGCGAACGGCTGCGCCGTCACTTCCAACCCGCGCAGCTGAGCCAGAACCGTGCGCATGCCGTCCCGGACAGCAGCGACAGAGACCCCATCCTGCCTGGAAAATATCTTCTGGTTGAAGTCGCGCATCTGGTCCGTCGCGCTTTCGCAGACAATCAGCGCATCCTGGACGTTCGCAAAGCGGTCAAGCTGCTTGCGATGATCCGCTTCCATCGAGAACTGTTCCGTTCTCAGCTTCTCCGGGTACTCCAGCACCACGAAGTAGACGCCCTGCAGCAGCAGTGTCGTGCTGACCGAAAGCGCCACGCCCATCAGGTCTGCCATAGCTCTCCTGGGCTGACGATTCCACCCGACCGTCAGCCCATTCAGCTTAGCGCGACCCCGCTTCCAGCCTTAGTTCCACACACTGCTCGCCTTGATGCTTTCCACGCTGAACATCTGGTCCGGCTCCGCGCGCTGCATCTTCTGCGCAAACTCCTCGGCCTCGGCCTGCGTTCCGAACAGCGTCCGGTTGTACAGCTTGCCGGCGCGCAACGCATCGCAGCGCCACAGCACTTCGCTGCGGCCTTCGTTGCCCAGCCCCAGGGTAAAACGCACAGACTCCGGCCACCCCTGGTCCACTCCCGTGTTCTGCTCTTCGCTCCCATTCATGTCAGCCACCTGATCCTTCCCTCACCGGTGTAGGACGTGCATTCCGTTCCCGCCCGGTTCACTCTATATGGACCCGCTCTTCACCGATCCCACTCGCCACCGGCCCTGCGCTTTACCGCGATACAACAAGGAGGAGACCAGAATTCCGATCTCCTCCTCCATACTTCTTTCAGTACGCAGCGCTCCCACTTCCGGTTCGCTGTGGACGCGGCTTACTTAGCCGAGTCCACATACTCCGCGTCGATCACGCCCTCATCCTTCTTGGGCTCGTCCGCTGTACCAGCCGAAGCCGCTGCCCCATCTGTCGGAGGCACGCCGCCCGCCGCCGCCTGCGCCCTGTACACCGCCTCGGCCAGCTTGTGGCTCGCCGTCTGCAGACGCTCGCGCGCTGCCGCCAGCTCGGTCGTGCTCGGGTCGCCGCTCAGCGTGCTCTTGGCATCGTCCAGCGCCGTTTGCACGTCGCCCTTGTCCGCCGCGTCCACCTTCTCGCCGCCGTCCTTCAACATCTTCTCTACGTTGTAAACCATGGAGTCGAGCTGGTTGCGCGCCTCGATCTTGTCCTTGGTTTCCTTGTCCTCGGCTGCGTGGGCCTCGGCTTCCTTCGCCATCCGCTCGACCTCTTCCTTGCTCAAGCCCGAAGAGCTCGTGATTGTGATCTTCGCGTCCTTGCCTGTGGCGTTGTCCTTGGCCGTCACGTTGAGGATGCAG
>CAXSHQ010000238.1:0-7795 GCA_964236875.1 uncultured Acidobacteriaceae bacterium
GCGCGAGGTTGTAGTGCGCGTCGGCGTAGCGCGGCACCAGTTGCAGGGCGCGCTCGTAAGCGGCCACGGCCTGGTCCAGGTGCTGCAGCTCGTCCAGCACGTTGCCGAGATCGAAGAAGGCCAGGGCGTAGTCGGGGTCGGCCTCGGTGGCGAGGCGGTATAGGCGCTCGGCCTCAACGAAATCGCGCTCGTTATAGCGAATGGTGCCGAGAATGATGGCGGCGGGCGCGTGGGTGGCCTGCTTTTCCAGGATGACGGTGTACAGCGCGGCCGCCTCGTCGAGCGTTTCGGGCCGCTCTTCCAGACGGACGGCGCGGAGGAACATCTCCTGCACCTCGCCGGCGAGCCGGGCGGCGGCGTGGCCGCTGCGCACGACAGCCATACCCTGCACCGGGCTCAGCTCGAAGTCGAACGCCATCTGGCGGGTCACGGGGTCGACCAGTGCGCCCCACTGGCGGAACTTGAGGCTGGAACCCTGGCAGACAGCCACGGATTCCAGCAGCGGGTTGGCCATGCCGGACACGTTCCGCATGGCGCTTACGGAGCGGCGGATGCTTTTGACCGAGATGCGGGTGGCGGCGAGATCGCGAAGCTTGCGGAACTGGACAAGCTCGTCGAAGGTGTAACTCTCGCGGGCCTGGATCAGGCCGGCGCGCTCCCAGGCGACAAGCTGGCGAACAGGCAGGCGGAGGATACGCAGAACGTCTTCTCGACTGTAACGGTTCACTGGAGGCGTATCTCTCGGGCGTTGGGGTGGCGCTGTGCTCTAGGTGCGAGTATGCGTCCCCGCCCTGTGGGTTTCAAGCAACCGAAGCCGCTAACCCGCAGAAAGCAGTGGATATCGTGAACCTAACGAGGTTCCCTTTCCAGCTTTATAGTCCGGCTTGCCGCCGTGCGCGGAATGCCCGCAGAAGGTAGGTGGCCGCGATGACCAGGATGAGTGTGGAGAGGACGAACGCTACGAGGTTTCGCGTCTGGTGGAAGGCGTCCCACTTCTTCCACTGCACCATGACGGCGACGGCCGCCAGCAGGACGTAGATGGTGGGCGTGGCGAGGGTGGGTGCGGTCCGTTTCGGGCTGGAGGCGGAGAGCGGCATGGACAGCTAGCGCGGCTGCGGCAACGGCAGCGGCTTGGGAGGCGCGGGCGGGGGTGGAGGAGGATCGACTGGTCCGGGCTCGAAGTTGGTGACGGCCGGGCGAGTGACCACGCCGAAGTTGCTTAGCACGCTCAGGCAGTAGGCGTGGACTTCGTCGCGGGTGTGGCGCGTCACTTCCACCTTGGGAAGGCGCGGGCGATCCGACCTGTAAAGCGGCAGCGGCTCGGGCTGGTCGGCGCGGACGTCGACTTCGGTGCCGTGGTAGGTGCCGCCGAAGATCTCCCGCGGCACGGTGAAAGCGAAGTGGTAGAGCTTGCCGTCGCCGGTATCGCGGGCACCCACGCCGCCGCCGCCGAAGGAGCGGAAGTCCGGCACGGGGAGGTCGCCGTGCATGATTTCGTGGCTGCGGCCGAGGCGCAGGCGAAGGTCCCCGAAGACGGCCTTTACGCCGGCGATGTTTTCGATGGTGAGGGTGTAGTGGACCGTGTCGCCGGGACGGACGGTGGTACAGCGGCCGTCGCCACGGACTTCCACGTTCTGCGGCTCATACGCCGCCGGCTCGTTGCTCTGCGCTGTGGGGGTAGGCGGAGCCGCTATCTGGGCTTGGACGCGGGCCGCAGCGGCGTGCGCGAGGCAGCAGCAGGCCAGCACGGGAAGGAGGCGCTTCATGGCTCCCACTATACCTACGACCGGGCCGGGCACGACGGCGGTGTGTGCGCGGGTATCCGCAAGGCTACGTGCGTCTGCGGATTCCGTAGCCTGCCGTCGGCGGCTATCTGCTGCCCGCATCCGGCTTGCGCTCATAGAGGCGCCGGTTGTCCTGGTCGCGGTAATACACGGCGCGAAAGCGGGCCAGGTTGCCGGCCGCGCGTGTGGGCGTCATGAAAGCCGCCGGGAAGAGTATCCAGAAGTTGTGAGGATGGGCGCGGGCCACGCGGGCGAACAGGTACTTGTCGATGAGGTCTTCCCCCACATTCCAGGCCAGGCCGCCGACCGGCGTGATGAAGAAGTCCTGCATGCCGGTTTCGTTGGTCCAGATGCCGTCGCGCGGGCGAACGTAGTAGCGGATGCCGGTGTTACCGATCGACGCTTCGCTCAGGAGGCCCACCTTCCACTGCGCGCTGTACGCGGCGGAGTAGGCCATGGCGCGCAGGCGGCCATGCCAGTAGCGGGGCGTGTTCTCGAAGCTGAGCGCGCGCTGCTTGGGGTCGTTCTGCTCATACATGGCGCTGGTCACGGCGCCCATCATGGGGTGGCCGATGTAGTCGACGCCGAAGGGGTCGTCATCGCGCCAGCGCGACCAGCGATAGTGCTCGACGCAGTAGGCGTAATCGCCCCAAAAGGAGCCGTGCGTCAGGTCGTAGCGGGTGTCGTCATCCATCCAGATGTTGCCGCCGTGCTGGGACGAGATGAAGATCATCGACGCGCCGAGGACGCGCAGCCAGCTCACCCGGCAGGGTTTCCCGCGGAGCGTGCCTGTCTCGCAGGCGGTGTTGCGGTCTTCTTCGGTCTGGAGCCTGGGGCCGGAGCGCGGCACCTGTGTTTGCATTGGACCGAGCAGGAGGGCGGAGGGCGCGTCGGTCAGAGTGGTGCCCGCGTCGGAGACCCTGCTGGAGGAGTAGTTCTGCTCCATTTCGATCACCGCTTGCGCGTGAACGAAGACGCTGCTTGACGCAGCCATAAGCCCTGCAAGGACGAGGACGCGAACCCGAGGGAAATGCGCTGCCGTGGAGTCGGCAAACGAGCGTGGCCGAGAAAGCAGCGGGTGGCTCCTGCAAAGGCGTCGGAGCAAACGCGAAAGGAAATGATGGAGCCGACGAACGGACTTGAACCGTTGACCTGCTGATTACGAATCAGCTGCTCTACCAACTGAGCTACGTCGGCGTGCTCCTCTGCCATTCTAACGAGAAATACGCCGTGCGCCAAACGGGGAAATGGCCTCGACCGATCTCCTGCAGCTGTAGTTGCATCTGTAAGGTCGCGCCTTCAGCGCTCGAAATGTATTCCCGAGCTAACCCAGGGCTTCGCCCTGGGGTGTTATAAGTTGCGCCTTCAGCGCGAAGAGGTCAGGCGATTACCTGAGGCGTAAGCTGCCAGCAGGGACGCGAACCATCCCGCGTACGGGGTGTTCGCGGCCATGTGGCGGTTCCAGTCCGGAGCGCCGTCGTGCCACCACACCGGGCCACGCTCGCCCAGCGCGTGCTTGGCGGCGTCCACGGCGCGGCGCGCCGACTCGCGCCCCTGCACATCACCGGCTCGCATCGCGATTCCCTTCTCCCGGCGGGCCTGCATAAGCTCCCGAACCAGCTCTTCCCGGCGTACCGGGTCCAGGGCTGGATTGGAGCAGCGCCACAGGCGGCCGCGGACGACGAAGTAGCGGCCGTCCGGCGTCACTGGGTACTGCGTGCTCTTCACCCGCGTCGCTCAGCGGTAGGGCACGAACTTGCCCGCGCAGGGATCGGCAGCAGGGCGCGGCGTCAGGTTCTTCGCGCCTTCGTCAATCACCAGCTTCACCGTCTTGTTCTTGTCGTCGATGGGAATGTTGGACCACGGCGGCAGCGCTGTGATGTCGACGTAATTCAGGTGCCCTTGTTTCGGAGTGATGCCCTTGATGTTGACGTTGCGGATGGTGATCTCCGTCCTGTGGTCGTCGTTCAGTCCCGCGATCAGCACGTCGCCCGGAGTTTCCGAGTAGATGTTCTCCAGCGTGATCCGCTTGTAGTCGGGAATGCGGTCGCCGGTGTATTTGGGGTCTTCGAAGGGCTCGACGGTCTGGTTGG
Organism: uncultured Acidobacteriaceae bacterium; assembly: GCA_964236875.1. Taxonomy (GTDB): domain Bacteria; phylum Acidobacteriota; class Terriglobia; order Terriglobales; family Acidobacteriaceae; genus Granulicella. Next base: position 3,878 of record CAXSHQ010000238.1, read on the forward strand.
TGTAGTAGGGCGAGATGGCGATGGGGATCGGCACGTCGCGCATGCAGATGTTGCGATAGACCAGATCGTGGACCGGGCCGCCGCGCTTGACGTTGGACTTGATGCGGACGCCGGAGGTGGTGTGGTCTTCGACGAGGCCATCGACGAGCAGGAACGACTGCCCCGGCACGGTTTCCGAGCCGATGCTCATGCCATGACCGGTGTAGAAATGGTTATCGAGCACGCTCATGTGCGTGACGCCGGATTTGATCGCGACGTTGTCGTCGCCGTTGTCGATCCAGCTATGCGCGATCGTTACGTTCTGCGACGAGCCGGGGTCGATGCCGTCGGTGTTGCGGGCGTCGTTGGCCGTGCCGAGCAGCGCCTTGTTCACGGGCGTTTGCAGGTGCACGCCCCAGGCGGTGAAGCCATTGGTCTGGTTCACACTGACGTGGAAGTTCGGCGAGTTGTGCAGGTGGATACCGTAGAGGATCAGACCATCCGCATGGCTGGCGACGAGCAGACGGGTGTTGAAGTAGAGGTCGTCATTGGGCTGCGCTTTGCGGGCCTGCTCCCACCAGGAGTAATCCTTGCCGAGAATTTTCGCATAGCCGCGTCCGTCGACCGTGCCTTCGCCCATGATGGCGGCGTTCTTCACGTTGATGGTGAGGAGCGCACGGCAGCCTCCTCCGCGACGGGCGGGCGCGCCCTGCGCGAGTGGGGCCGGAAAGGTGGTGGGCCGGGGCTGGGATGTGCCGCAACGGACCGGGTCATCCGGTTTGGCGTTCGGATTAGGAATCTCGTAGACGCGTGGATCGCGGGAGCCGTACAGCGTCACGTCCTTGTCGACGAGCAGGGTGACGCCCTCGCGGAGCTCAAGCGGCCCAGTGAGGAAGGCGTTGCGCGCGGGGATGCCGATGCGCGTGTTCCCCGATGCCTGAACGGTGCCGAGCGCAAGCTCGACCGCCTTGCCCGCGCCGCAGCCGTCGAGAGCCTTCTGGATACGATCGGTGTCGAGCTTGTTCTCGTCCGCATCGGCAATCTTGCCGCCGTTCACATCCGGCGGGGCGAGGAGGCTGGCCTTGAGGGTCGTGCACACGGGCGGGATCTTCGGCTCGGTGACCACGCGTGTGTCCTGGGCGAACGCCACACCGCATAGAAGGGGGGTTGCGGCCGCCCAGCCGCATAGGAAAAGTCGCCGAACGCAAGCCGGCAGTTGGTTCTTCATGAGGGCACCTCCGCGCACTCGCTCAAGCTAGCACAGGTCAACGATGAGCCGCAGCCGTGAGGCACCCGGTGACCGGACTGCTCTCGGAGACGCGCTCTGAAACGAAAAGGCCGCCCGGCAACAGGGCGGCCTTTTCTTCTATGGGAGGCAGTTCCAACGGAGGCAAAGCCATCGGAACTCTCTGGTGACAAGAGTAGGGTCGGTTCCGGAGGGTGTCAAGAACGTTTTCAAGACACTCGCAAAATCTTTGGAATGTGTAGCTTAGGCGAAACCAGGATGTTTTGCCGGCTTTTGGAGGCCTTTGTAGGCTGCGGTGCTGCTTCTGCCCAGCCGGAGCGGGTGGGGCCTCAGGAGGCTCCCCGTCCAAAGCGGACGGGCTTGTTTTGCGGGTCGAGATGCAGACTCAGGAACTCCAGCTCGGTGGCCGGGGGCTTGCCCCGCAGGGTGCGAAGTATGGCGCGTCCACCGCCAAGGAAGAGGCCCAACAAGATCGCTGCCAAAGCCCCTATGCCGCAAAACACCAGGATGCTAGTGAAGAGACTGGCGGTCTTCATTACCTCAGTATGGAAAACCGGCTGCACATCCTTGTCGAAGCTGAGCTGCTGCCTCATGTGAATGCCGTCGACCAGCTTCTGGGCCTGCTCGGGCGCGAAGGTGCCGTTAGCGATGATGACAAGCTCAAACTCCCGGCGCAGCTTCGCGCCCTGGTAGTTAGGTCCCATCCCCGCCAGCATGCTTTGCGCGGAACGCAGATGCGCGCCGGCGATCTCCGGGGTGGGATAGGCGAGCAGCGTCAGGGTCTCCTTGCCGCGCTTGTCGCTGTAGCTCGCGGTGACGGCCTCGGCGCTCTTGTCCCAGCCGATGGAGTTGGCCGGCAGCACGCCGCCTTGCGCGGAGTACGTAGCCGCGCCCAGCGCGTAGCGCATGCTTCCCTGCTCCAGGCCCACGGCCGGAAGGTAGGTGGGCAGCAGCGCCGGCGCGTTCTTGTTGCCGGCGGGCTTGGGCAGTGTTGCGAGCAGCGGCTGCAGCGTGCTCAGGTCGGCCGCCGTAGCCGGGTACGCCAACACCACGGAGGAGCCGACGTAGAAGAGCACAGCGCCTTCACCGACTGCGTCGATGTCGCCGAGCCCCTTGCCTTCATGCATGTTCGGACGGCGTAGGAGCGTGTAGGCGCTAAGCGCGCCCGTGCGGTCGCCGAACTGAATGGCTTCCAGGTGCAGCTGACGCCCCTTGCTATCCGCATAGTCACCGATAGCGGAGCGCTGTGGGCCGGACTCTTCCAGTGCCTGCTTGTTCGCGTTCACCAGCGACAGCGGCGATGCGGGAGCGGAGGCCGCGAGCGTAGTCTGCTTCCAGTCGCCGAAGCTCTGCGGCAGCAGCGGCGCTGCCGGTGTATTGATCGCAATTGAGCTCTGCGCTCCGGCGGCAAAAACGCATGTGGTGAGGAGAGCGAGCGGAAGGAATCGCGAAGGGAAAACGAAGCCCATATATATGCGAGACTACACCGACCCGGCCCTGGTGAGCACGCGTCGCGAACGGAGGGAGAAGAGCTTTGTGCCCGGCCCAAAGAATACGGAGATCCTTCGCTGCGCTCAGGATGACGCCCTTAGAAGGATGGCTCACTTGCTAACCCGCTAGACGCTAAACCGCTAACCCACTTACTCGCTACTCGCGCCGGGCGCGCTCGGTCGTGCCGGTCCGGGGAGCGCCGCCGTTGATTGTGCCGGCGTAGCGCGCCACCCCGCCGTAGATGCTTTCCGCCACGCGCTCGCGATACTCCGGGCGGCGCAGCTCGTCGGCATCCGTGGGGTTGGTAACGAAGCTGATCTCAGCCAGGATCGACGGCATGTTGGCGCCGATCAGCACCACGAAGGGCGCCTTCTTCACACCGCGATTCTTCAGGCCATCATTGACCTTGGCCAGCCCGGAGTAGAGCGATTCATCCACGTCCGCAGCCAGCTCGCGCGACTCCTCGATCTTGTCCTTCAGCGTGATCTTTTTCACCAGGTCGCTGAGCTCGTGCACGCTCTGCGTGGAGACGGCATTCTCGCGGCTGGCTACACGCATCGCGTCCGGGTCGCTGGTGAAGTTGAGGTAGTAGACCTCCACGCCGCGCGCGCTCGTGTCCGGCGAGCTGTTGGCATGGATGCTGATGAAGAGGTCGGCCTGCGCCTTGTTGGCGATGGCCGTTCGCGTCTCCAGCGGGATGAACGTGTCGTCGGCGCGGGTGTAGACGATCTCCGCACCGAGGCGGTCGTGGAGCAGCTTGCCCAGGCGCAGCGCCACGTCCAGCACCACGTCCTTCTCCTCGATGCCGCCCGCGCCCAGCGTGCCGGAATCGTGGCCACCGTGGCCGGGGTCGATGACGATGCGGCCGATCTTGAGGCCGAGAGCACGCATCATGGAGATGTCGCCGTCGGCGGTGGGCGGAGCGGCTTCCGCCGGTGCGCCCACGACATGCCCGTGCGTGCCTGGCCCTGCGGACGAAGCTGTAGCTGCGGCCACGCCTGGATCGGCCGACTCAGTGCGAGTCAGCGGGCGAGTTGGCTTTTTACCTTCGACCTCGATCTCCTCCTGCGAAGAAGCGGGATCGGATTTCGGTGTCGGCCGATGCACCGGCTTGCGGTAGTGATCCAGCTTTGCGACCTCCACCACATCGCTCTCCTGAGCCGCCGCCGCGCTCTTGCTTCTGGACACGATCGGCGCCGCTG
>CAXSHQ010000239.1:0-7708 GCA_964236875.1 uncultured Acidobacteriaceae bacterium
TCGCCGCCAGCAAGTATGAGCGTGCCGGCGAGCTGCTGCTCGAGTTCACGCGCGGGCCGTTCCGTGCTTTCCTCACCACGCAGCTCTACGGGGAGCTTGCCTAGCTTTCAGTCGCGCGGATACTCTGGCTTCCGCGTCCATCAGCGACGCACGGCGGACTCCGCCGGCCTGCCGCGTAGAGGTTCCCGTTGAAGCATCCCTCCAACACCTTCAAGTCCGCCCTCGCCGGCGGCATGCCGCAGATCGGTCTCTGGCTCGCCTTGGCCGATGCCTACAGTGCGGAGATTTGCGCCGGCGCCAGGTACGACTGGCTGCTCATCGACGCCGAGCACGCGCCCAACGACGTGCGCTCCATCCTCATGCAATTGCAGGCCCTCGCTCCCTATCCTGTCCAGGCGGTTGTCCGTCCGGCCATCGGGGACACCCACGTCATCAAGCAGCTTCTCGACATCGGCGCGCAGACCCTGCTCGTGCCCATGGTGGAAAGCGCCGAGCAGGCGCGCCAGCTTGTCGCAGCCATCCGCTACCCGCCTGCCGGCGTGCGTGGTGTGGGCAGCGCCCTGGCGCGGGCGTCCCTCTTGACAACGCCGACCGCGAGACCTGCCTGATCATTCAGATCGAATCGCGCAAGGGTCTCGACGCATTGGAGGAGATCGCCGCGGTAACCGGCGTGGATGGCATCTTCCTTGGTCCCGCCGACCTCGCCGCCTCGCTTGGCCATTTGGGCGACCCCTTGCAGCCCGCCGTGCAGGACGCCATCCGGGACGCCATTCTGCGCACCCTTAGCGCCGGCAAACCGGTCGGCATTCTTTCCGCCGACGAGGACCAGGCCCGCCTCTGGCTTTCCCTCGGAGCCACGTTCGTTGCCGTCGGCGCCGACACCACGCTGCTCGCCCGCGCTGCCCGTACCCTGGCCGCGCGCTTCAAGACAGCCGCTTCGCTTCCAACGGGAAAATCTGGGGATTACTGAAGCGCCACGTCGTTCGTTGCCGGAGCATGTCTGCTCGGAGCATGTCTACTCCAGGTGTAGGGCTTATATGTAAGGGTGTAGTCCTTTTCGTGTAGAGAGGCGTCATCCTGAGCGCAGCGAAGGATCTCTGTATTCTGCCCGCAGCGGAACGGCGCATCAGGAGAGGGCGATTACACCTTAGCGAAACAGCTATAAGGAACCTCTGAACAAGTCGCGTTTCGTCAAGGCGCGACTTCAGCTCCGCCGTAAACGCCACGAAATCAACACGGATAAAAGCCACTGAAGGAATGCTTGCGGACGTCCTCAGACCTCCCTAATCGTCCACCATCGTCACATGCAGCGGTCCAATCCCATCGATCTCCGCACGGATCCGGTCGCCCTGCTTCAACCAGCAGTTACCATGGTGCCCCGCCGACCCAGCCGGCGATCCCGTGAAGATGATGTCGCCCGGATCGATCGTGACGATCTCGCTGATCTCGCTCAGGATCTCCTCCACCGAAAAGATCATCTCCGACGTGTTCGCATCCATCATCAACTGGTCGTTCACCCACAGCTTGATCTTCAGGTCGTGCACATCCGGCATGAACTCCTTCGGCACAATGTGCGGACCGCACGGCGCCATCGTCTCCTGCGCCTTGCCGCGAGTCAGGTCGATCTTGATGCTGTTGTTCAACACGATCAGGTCTCGGCAGGACATATCCAGCCCCGTCGTGTAGCCCATGATGGCCTCACCGGCCTCTTCCTGGCTGGCATGCCGCAGGCGTTTCCTCACCACGATCGCAAGCTCGCACTCCCAGTCGAACTCCTTTGTGTTGCGCGGAATCCGCACCGTCTCGCCCGGTCCCACCAGCGAAACATTCGGAGCGCGAAAGAAGAATGGCATCGGCACGTATTTCTGCACCGCATGCCCCATCTCCTTCAGGTGCCCTGAATAGTTCGCACCCACCGCCATCAGCTTGTTCGGATACACCACGGGCGTGAGGAGATCGGCCTCGCCATACCCCGCGCCGCTGCCGGCAGCCGTTGTCTCGGCAAGCTCCGCGAGCATGGGAAACGATGCCGTCCAGTCCTCCAGCAGCGACCGCACCGTCGCCGTCCGGAGAGGGGGATGAAGCTGGGAAAGGTCGAAGTAGCGATCCCCTACACCGAGCGCCGCCGCCGGCCCCTGCGATCCTTGCACCGTTGCCAAAGTAAAACGAATCACGTGAGAGGGTCCTTTGCGAAGCGCAGTCGGTTTCGCATCCTGCGGAAAAGCGTGGATTGCCGCGCAACCTTTCTATTACAAATTGAAAGATCGCGCCAGGGTTTCCGTATCGCATTCCTGCTATGGCCGTTTCCCTCCAGGTGTAACGCTCGCTAAACCACAGGTGTCAATCCTGAGCGAAGCTCAGGATCCCTGCATTCGCTCGTCGTACCGCTACATCTCGAGGTAAACCGCTCTAAGATCGCGCCTCGTAGCCCCTCCCCATAATGGAAGCCGACTACATGGGACCTGTGTCGCGCCCCTATTCGCGGGTCGCCCCTTCTTCCTGAAAGCGCCCTTCGAAGACCAGCTTCGCGAGCGGCAGGCGATCATTCGGGGACTCCCGCGCTTGTAGCTCCTCAGGCAGGCTGGCACGATCTCCGAGCCGGCCCACGGCATACACAACCTCCACCTTGTACCCCTTGGGAATCCCGAGCTCGGCGAAGGCGCGTTCGCGGTCGAAGCCGGCCATCCCATGCGCAAACCAACCCATCCGGGAGGCCTGCAGCGCGAAGTAGCCGGAAGCCGTACCCGCATCGAATGAGTGCGTCAACGAGGGCACTTCCTGGCCCGTACCCGGCGAGCGCATCGTTGAGTTGGAGACGAGAAACACCAGCGCGGCAGCGTTCTTAGCCCAGCTCTGATTGAACGGCACAAGCAGACTCAGAAATCCTTCCCAATGCGGCGTGTCCCGGCGAGCGTACACAAAGCGCCACGGCTGTGAGTTGTAGGAAGACGCCGCCCATCTCGCGGCTTCCAGCATGGAAAAGAGCTCGTCCTGGCTGATTGGCTCGCTCGTAAGCGCCCGCGGCGACCAGCGCTCCAGGAACATGGGATCGATGGGGTACTCGGCGCGTCTGCCATTGGCTTCTGTAGACATAAACTAACTTCCTCTCGTAAATCGATTTGCTATGTATGGTCCTGCATTCTGTACTACATTTGTTACGGTTTTAGCCGTGACAACGAACTACCTGCCATGTGTGCCACTCAAGACGGGATTGCGGACAGCACCTCTTCAGCCCAGTGAAAAGCGCTGTTGGCTGCAGGGAGCCCGCAGTAAAGGGCGCTGTGCAGTATTGCTTCCTGCATCTCGCTCCGGTTGACGCCATTATTCAGGGCAGCCCTCACGTGCAGCTTGAACTCCTGCTCGCGGTTCAGCGCGATCATCATCACCAACGTGAGCAGGCTGCGCGTGTGCCGGGGCAGGCCCGGGCGTGACCAGACCTCTCCCCATGCGTAGCGAGGGATGAACTCCTGAAAGGGTTCGTTGAAGGCTGTCGTGTTGGCAACGGAGCGGTCGACATGACCGGCGCCGAGAACTTCGCGGCGTACCTGCATGCCCTGCTCGTATCGGGTTTGGTCATCCATGATGAAGTTCTCCAGGGCTGAGTAGAAAGTTAAGAGTAGCGGCTGTAAAAGCGTCGGGTGCTTCGACATTTCCCAGGTGGGCGGCTGGTAGCTCGACAAGTTGCGCGCGCGGAATCGCTGCGGCTAGCCTTTGGCCCTCCTCATGAGACGTAGCCTGATCGTAAGTGCCGATCAGCACCAGCGCTGACGCCTGTATGCGGCCGAGTACGGCCTGTTGGTCCATGTCCCGGATCGCCCCACAGCACGCGTTGTAGCCCTCGGGCGAAGTGGCCAGCAGCATGGCGGCGGTCGCTTCAACATCGCGGGGGTACCGTTCGCGGAACGACGGCGTGAACCAGCGACGCAGCACCGCAGGCACGATAGCTGCCATGCCGCCATCGCGCACAGCCTGAATGCGCGCGTTCCAATCTTCTGCGGTGCCAATCTTCGCGGCGGTGTTGCTAAGCACCAGGCGGTCGATGCGTTGAGCGGCGTGCGCTCCGAGCCACTGGCCCACCATGCCTCCCATCGAGAGGCCACAGAATGAAGCGGTGGAAATCCCCATGGCATCCAGCAGATCGACGACATCCTGCCCTAGCTGGGCAATCGTGTACGGACCCGCAGGAACCGAGGACCGGCCGTGGCCGCGCGTGTCGTATGCGAGCAGTCGAAAGTGCTCAAGGAATTCCACACGCTGCGGCTCCCACATGGCGGACGCGGCACCCAGCGAGTGCGAAAGTACGAGCACCGGCTTGGTCGCGTCACCTTCCAGTGTGTAGAACGTGCCTCCGGCGAAGGGCATCAGGAAGGCTCGGACTCTGCGGCCCGAAGCACGCGGTCAATGAAGATTTGAGCCGAACCGAGATAGTCGGCAGCGTCGAGTGCGGCCAGAAGCCCGGCGGGAGAAAGATGCTGGCAGATCGTCGGGTCTGCTTTCAGTACATCGTGTAGCGGCTGGTCCTGCGCGATGGCCTCTCGGGTCAGCCGCTCCACAAGATGATGCGCGGGCAGGCGTCCCATGGTGGGCGCAAGGTGGGCGACAACGCTTTCTCCCATGGCGTAGCCGCGCGTGATGTCGAGATTGGAGCGCATCCGTTCCGCATCAACCTCCAGACCTTCCAGCAGGGGGACAGCATGGCCCAGCGCGCCGAGTGTCAGCATCGTGAGTTCGGGCAGCGTTTGCCACTCGGCGTGCCATCCGCCCAGTCCGCGCTCGTGCTCCTGGGGCATCGCGGCGAACAAGGTCGCGACGAGGTTGGGTGTGCGCGTAGCCGCCGCCAGCAGGCACGCGCAGGCCACCGGATTGCGCTTGTGCGGCATCGTGGAGGAGCCGCCCTTGCCTGCAGCGGCAGGCTCAAAGGCCTCGGCGACTTCGGTCTGCATCAACAGGGAAATGTCGCGCGCAATCTTGCCGAGCGTTCCGGTGATGTTGGCGAAGACGGCGGCGAGAGCCGTCAAGCCATCGCGGTGCGTGTGCCACGGAAGCTCCGGGCATGGAAGCTCGAGAGCCCGCGCGAGTGCGTGCGCCACGCGGTCGCCATCGACGCCCAGCGAAGCGAGCGTTCCCACTGCGCCGCCAAACTGCAGCATCAAGCAGGTTGTTCGAGCCTCGCGCAGCCGCTTACGCTGTCGCATTACAGCAGCCAGCCAACCAGCCGCTTTCAAGCCAAGGGTCGTCGGTGGGCCCTGCTGCAGCCAGGTGCGGCCTGCCACCATGCTTTTCCGATGCTTCTGCGCGAGCGTTACCAGCGCTGCGGTAAGGGCGGCGAGCCGCGTGTCCATAAGCGTCGTGGCTTCGCGAAGCTGCAACACCAGCACGGTGTCCAGCAGGTCCTGGCTGGTGGCGCCGAAGTGAACGAACGCCACAGCGTCTGGCGCGGCAGCCCTTACATGGGTGGTAAGGTGCTTGACGAATGGGATAGCAAGGTTGCCAGCCGCGTCGGCCTCGCTGCAGATGGCGTCGGCGTCGAGCCACGCGATGGGGTCTCCATGCGCCGGCAACGGACAAGCCGCGCGGGTGGCGCTGCCGGTCCCGGCTGGAGCGATGCCAGCCTCTTCCAGCGCTGCGGAGAGCGCAGCTTCCACCTGCACCATGAGCGCAAAGGCGGCGTACGGCGAGAAGATGCGTGCTGCATCTGTGCCGTAGAACATGCCGGCGTACATCGCCTCGGAAGTAGGTTGGAGCGGGAGCATGTCTGAGTGTACGCAAAGTGAGAAACGGCGGTCAGGCCTCGAAAAACACCGTCTCCAGTGGGCCTTGAAGATGAATGTCCCACTGAAAATTGCCCCCTGAAGAGTTCCTTGCAAACAGCGTGCCGCGCCGCGCTTTAGGAACGAGCGCCAGTACCGGATCGGTCTCATTGGCAAGATCGCCAGGAAAGTAAACGCGAGTGACGAGGTGGCGCAGGATACCGCGCATGAGTACCAGCACCACCAGGTGAGGGGCCTGGATGCGGCCGTCCGGGAACACGACGGGCCCGGGCTTTACGGTGCGCAAAAGGAAGCGGCCGTCGTTGTGCGTGCTGAGGCGAGCGAAGCCGGCAACCTCCGCAGCTGCGAGTTCGGCAGGCAGCGGTACATTGTTTGAGAAGCGTCCCTCCGCATCCGCTTGCCAGATTTCCACGATGGCATCGGGGACCGGCACGCCGTCGGCGTCGAAGAGTGTCCCTGCAAGGGTGACGTGCGTGCCCGCGGCCTCCGGTCCTGCGGCAACCTCACTGACGAGGTAGTCGAGGCCGATGGCGTAGTACGGACCGACGGTTTGTGAACCGACTGCATCGGGAGTAGTTTGCAGAGTGGCTTCGCTGGATTGATCGCTGGGCATGGGAACCATCATTTGTGCGGAGCTTCGAACGGTGTGTCGTGCAGCCCGCGAAGGACGATATTGAAGTGGTATGCGAGTGCATAGTCCGGTTCGGTTCGGTCGATATCGAAGCGCGCGATCAGCCGCTCGCGGGCGCGCTCATCGGGAATCGAGTTGTAGATCGGATCAAGCGCGTGCAGAGGATCGCCCGGAAAATACATCTGTGTCACGAGGCGCGAAAGAATGCCGGCGCCGAACAGCGAGAGGTGGATGTGCGCGGGACGCCAGGCGTTGTAGTGGTTGCCCCACGGATACGCGCCGGGCTTGATCGTACGGAACTCGAAGCGGCCGTCGGAGTCGGTGAGCAGGCGGCCGGCGCCAGAGAAATTGGGGTCCAGCGGCGCATCGTGCTGGTCGCGATGATGTTTATATCGGCCCGCCGAATTAGCCTGCCAGATCTCCATGAGCGCGCCCCGCACGGGCCGACCGCCATCGTCAAGCAGGCGGCCATGCACGACGATGCGCTCGCCGAGAGGCTGCCCTGCGTGCTGGGCTGTAAGGTCATTGTCGCCGGGGCGCAGGATGCCATGGCCGAACACGGGCCCACTGGTCTCCGACAGGCTGTGCGGAAGAACGACCAGCGGCTGCGAGGGGCTGCGCTTCACCGAGGACTCATAATCCGGGAAGAGATACGCGGGCTGCTGCTTCTCACCGTAAGAACGGTACGCCGGATGCAAAACAGGTGGCTTGAAATCGTGGCTGGTCACAGGCAGCTCCTACACTCGCCGAAGACTGCGGCTACGCCGTGTCCCACGCCGATGCACATGGTCGCAAGGGCATAGCGGCCGCCGCTGTGATGCAGCTGATGAACGTCGCAAAGAAAAACCGGTCTCATTCAGAAGTCCCCAATCCGCCATGCGCTACCGCGGTGCGGCGCTCCAGGTCGCGGAGCGTTTCAAGCTCATGCGCGGATGGCAGCGCCGTGGTTCCGCAGGACGGCACGAACAGGATCTCCCAGCCTGTGGCCTTCACGATGTCTCTGCGCGTCGTGCCTGGATGAATTTCGACTACCTGCAGTTCGCGTGTCACCGGGTCCGGCCGCATGACGCAGAGGTCGGTGATGACTGCGACCGGGCCTCCGCCGGGGATGCCCGCGCGTTGGCGAGAGTCGCCGCCGTTGTGATGACCCACCGATGTGACGAAGTCGAGCTTGCGCACAAAGGTGCGCGCGGATTGCTTGACGATGATCAGCACTTCTTTCGCGGAAGCGCTGATTTCGGGCGCTCCGCCCGCTCCCGGCAGGCGCACCTTCGGTTTGTCGTAGCTACCGATTACGGTGGTGTTG
>CAXSHQ010000240.1:0-7695 GCA_964236875.1 uncultured Acidobacteriaceae bacterium
CAGGGCCGTACCGGCGCTGACCGGCAGAACCGTAATGACGATCGTGGCGCGGGCGCCGTTTGCCAGTCCACCCAGGTTGCAGACAATCGGGGTGCCGGCCACGCACGATCCCGTGGAGGGCGCCGCCGAGACCAGCACTCCCAACGAGGGCACCGCAGCTACCAGACTGACGCTCGAGGCCGCCAACGGTCCATTGTTCGTGACTGTGGCGGCGAAGGTCGTATTGGTGCCGGTGACCGCGGAGGAGGGCGCCGCGACCGCAACCGCAACGTCCGCGTTCACAGAGGAGAGGTCCTGTACCAGGCTCGAGCGCAAGCTCACAAAACCGCCCGGACCGCGGAACGCCAGGCCGTTCCTTCCCCAGCGAGTGAGCCGCGAACTGGTGGGACCAGCGTATGAGGAGCTGGGGGTGTAGGTGGGAACGCTGAGACTGAGCGGTGCGGCGGAGGTAGAGGTGTAATCCGCGGTGTTGAAGGCCGCGAGGGTGGCGCTGTAAACGCTTGGAGTCGTACTGCTAAAAGCGCCTGCTGAACCTTCCAGGATGAATGCCTTGCCCAGCGTGGCGTCGACTGTGATCGCTCCCTGGGCTGCCGTTGTGCCGCTGGAGTAGAAAGTGCCCAGCAGAACTCCCGTCTCCGCGTTAACACCCTGACCGTAGTCGTCATACAGCGTGCTGCCCACGATCTGCACGTCATCGGTATTGTTGGCAGCGTAGGTAAGCGAAGAGCTCGTGGAGGACTTCTGCTTGACCCCGCTCGCATCGTAGCTGTATGTGATGTAGGGCCCGGCCCCCAGGACCGAACCCGGACCGTAGATCTCATTGGTCGTCCCGTTCACCAGCAGTGCCCACGGGAAAGGGGCATACGTGGAGAACGTGATGGTGTTCGGCCGTGCCACACCGCTGTCATAAACGGTCAGCGACTGCCCTGTCGGTGTGGTGTAGCCGCCGTAGTAGGTCGAGACCACGACGGAGTCGGATGCGCCAAGCAGAGCCGCTAGCGCGGCTACGGTGTAGATAGACGAGCCGGAGGGTCCGATGGCACACTGCAGACCCGCGGTACCTGTCGTCAGTTCGACCTTGCGCACGGCTCCTGCACCATCGAGCGCAACCCAGAGATACCTGCCGTCGGAGGTGATAACGGCCCGTTGTAATCGGCATCGGCGCAATTGTAGCGTTTGGCTGAAGCCGCGTAAAGACCGAAGTTTCGAAGAAGTCATTCCAAATTCAAATACGGGTGAAATGCGGGTGCCGCCGTTCCGACCGATTCCGCCAAGCTCTTCAAAAGAGTGGTGGCCAGGGACGGGATCGAACCGCCGCCCCCGGCCTTTCAGGGCCGCGCGTTGTTGTACTTCTAGTGACTTAGGAGCTTTGAACAGCGTAGAAGTATGTCGGAAAACGTGGAAAGACGGGTCAGTCGCAGGTGCAGACTGCGGAGGTAAGTCCGTTGTTAAATATCAATTACAAAGCGTCAATAATCACGAGTCCACCGGGGCGGAGCAACTCGGCGGGATCTCCAAAATGTTTGGGTTTCAGGTTTCTGAGATATCCAATGATGGCGACGGCGGACGTAGAAGAGCGTTGATGGTCAAGCAACGCCTGTCCTTACAGGCTTCGTTCGCCGGTGCGGTTCTACTTAAGGACGAAGGACTGGGCGGGCGGCGAGATAGGGTCAGGCACTTTTGGGGCTGGCAGCGCCGCTGCCCCGTTCAGCCCCTTACCGGTGCTCCCGTAGGCGCTCACCAGTGGACCGGCAAAGCCCGTCACGTTGATGTTCTTCAGTTCGATGTCGCGCACGTTCGCCAGCGTAATGCCTTTGGCGCATGTGCCCGAGATGTTGCTCAGTACCAATCCCTGCAACGGCTTGGCCGGATGGATCTCATCCGCCTGCACCAGCACCGGGACGTCGTGAACGCGAATGTTGTTGAATGCAAAGTTCCGGATGGTGGGGATTCCCGCATCGCCCGGTACAGGGTATGGGTCCTGCAAACCGCTGTTCAGGATGTTGATCCGCAGGAAGCCCTGCCCGGCGTTCGAAACCTCGAGGTCGTCCATCGTGATGTTTTCAATGAACGCGCCGCGTCCAGGCCGGCTCTTGATATAGATCGCATGTGTTCGCGCGCCCAAGCACTTGCAATGTTCCACGCGAACATTGCGGATGCCACCCGAAGTCTCGCTGCCAATACCGATGCATGCCCAGATGGCGTCCTTGAACGTGCAGTTCGAGATGCGCACATCTTCGCATGGAACGCCGATTGTGTTGCCTTCCATGCCACGCCCGCTCTTCAGCGAGATACAGTCATCGCGAGTCTCAAACTCGCAGCCGTCGATCACGACACCTTTGCACGAGTCCACATCGATACCGTCGGCGCCGCCATGCACGACGACATTGCGGAACGTCACGTTCTCGCAGTACACCGGGTGTGTGGACCACATATCGTTGCCTTGCGTGTAGACGTCCTGCACAAGCACGTTGCGGCAGTGCGTAAACTCCAGCAGCGCCGGATTGCGCATCACATCCTGCCGCGCGACGTTGGTGGGCCCGTCAGGATTGGGCCGCGTACCCGCGGGGGGCCGCGTGTACACCATCGGCGAGCCGTCCGCCCGCACCACGCGTCCCTTGATCGCGGTGCTGGCGATGATCTTGCCTTTGCCTACTATGGCGATGTTCTCGGCGCCCTCGGCGGATACAAAGGCGCTATAACCCTTGATCCAGCGGCCTTCCCACCGCACCTGCCGGAACGGATACTCCGCGATGTCCGGCGAGCCCATCAGACTGGCGCCTTCTTCCAGGCGCAGAGTCGTGTTGGACCTCAGCATCAACGCTCCAGTCAGGTACTCCCCGGCGGGGACCAGCACCTCTCCGCCGCCCAGCACGCTGATGCGATCGAGTGCCTGCTGGAGCGCGAGCGTGTCCTTGGTGGCGCCGTCGCCCTTGGCGCCCAGGTCGCGCACGTTCACATGCGCCTTGGGCGCAGGCGGCTCGAAACTTGCCACGGCGGGCTTCTTCGGATTCTTTTGCGCGGACAAAGACGAAGGCAGCGCACTCAGTAATGAAACGCCGGCAAATCCTTGTCCCACATTCTTCAGAAAGCCTCGGCGACCCAACTTCACATCAGGCATGTCTCTTCCTTTCCATTCCAGACAAATAGCGAATCGAGCCGCTCCGTTCGACGGCAACCGTGTCCGCCCGGCGAGCTCTGCTTGCGGCCCTTGTGCCGATTGCGAGCGGAAGCGAGGCCGCAGCACAGAGCGAGGGGGCCGGCACGGACGGCACCTGATGCTAGGAATCGCGGCGGCAACTTGTCAAGCCGGTCTCTTCGCGGTCAGACACTGCGCGCAGCCTCCTCGCATCCCCATGCCCTCGCAGATCAGCCTTGTGCGGTTGCTCGCGCGCTCCCACAAGGGCCTTCCGCCTTACCGAAGCGATCCCTCGATCCAGCCAACGCACGGCGATTCGGAGACCTGCTTGACAACTTGTCGCAGGCGGAGCGAAGATTCCATCGCTTCCCGATACAAGAACAGCAGGAACGCGGGGTTTGCCTTTGCGTTTCAGCCCAAGGAGATTTATGGCATCGCAGGCGCTCTGCTTCCGAGGAACCCAAGGCCTACTGCAAAGAAGCACGGCACATCTTTGCCTTCTGCTGTCCACCTTCTTCGTTCTCGTCTTTCTTGCCGGCGCCGCTTCTGCGCAGATTTCCGGCACAGGAAGCATTCAGGGCACGGTGACCGATCCTTCCGGAGCCGTACTGCCGAATGCCGAAGTGACCATCGTCGAAGACGCAACGCAGGTCAAGCACGCCGGCAAGAGCGATGGGAAGGGGTTTTACAACTTCCCAAACATCAATATCGGCACCTACACGCTCACCGCGGCAGCGACGGGCTTCCAGGGCTACAAGCGGCCCAAGATCGTACTCGATGTGGGTAGCAGCATCGGCATCAATGTCACCATGACGGTGGGCAGTTCCGACCAACAGGTCGAGGTGCAAGCCGCGAGCATCGCGCTGCAGACCGAAGACGCGACCTTCAAGCAGACCATTGACGAGAAGACGCTTACCGAGCTGCCACTCAATGGCCGCCAGATTACCTCCCTCATCACCCTGGCAGGCGCTTCTACCCCCAGTACCGGTCTCACCCAGGGCAACAAGGGCTTCTTCAGCTCCGTGTCGCCACAGATCGCCGGAGGTCAGGGCAATCAGAGCGACTATCGTCTCGACGGCGGTGACAACAACGACTATGAAAGCAACACCAGCTTCCCGTTTCCGTTCCCGGATGCAGTGGCACAATTCACTGTAGAGACTTCGGCACTAAGCGCGCAGTCCGGCCTGCATCCTGCGGGCGTCATCAATGTGGTCACCCGTTCCGGTTCCAATCAGTGGCACGGAGCTGCGTTCGACTTCATCCGAAATAACTACGTAAACGCTTCGAACTACTTTTCACTCGCCAAGGATCAACTGCACCAGAACCAGTTCGGCGGCACGTTCGGCGGTCACATCATCAAGGACAAGCTGTTCTTCTTCGCCGGCTACCAGCGGCTTGTCTCCTCGTCGGGAACATCTCCCACGAGCGCACGCGTGCCCACAGCCGCCAACCTCCAGGGTGACTTCTCCGCGAATGAAACCTTCCCGTGCGTGAACGTCAAGGACAGCGCCGGAGCACAGGCGGCCTATCAACTGCTCAATCCCCTTACCGGCGCCGCTCTGGCCAATGACTTCATCAGCCCTGCCTTCTTCAACGCGTCCGCCCTCGCGGTGCTCAAGTACCTTCCGCAACCGTTCGATTCTTGCGGCGACGTCTCCTTCGTCATCCCTACCTTCCAAACCGAAAACCAGTTCGTTACGCGTGTCGACTCCACCATCAACAGCAAGCACAGCGTGTACGGCCGCTACTTCGTGGATGGCTATGTCACGCCCGCGCTGTTTTCGCCGACTAATGCGCTGCTCACAGCGAACCCCGGCAACACCGAACGCGCACAAACGCTGACGCTCGGCGAAACATGGATCGTGAGCTCCAAGCTGGTGAACTCTGCTCATCTCACCGGAACGCGACGCACCAATAACCGCGGCCCTGCGGATCAGGGCGTCAATGCGACAACGTTCGGTATCAACGTGTACCAGCCTCTCGACAAGGGCTTTCGCGAACAGGGCGCAGGCTTCAACCTATACTGCAGCACTTGCGCGCTCGGCACGTTCAATGTGAACAGCATCTCGTTTATCGATGACGTCAATCTTGTGCTGGGCAAGCACCAGTTGGTGTTCGGCGGCGAATACATTCGCGCGCAGTTGAACGTCAACAATAACTTTTCGGACATGGGCACCTTCAGCTTCGGCAGCATCTTCAGCCAAAAGGGTCCTACCCAGGCCTTCGCGTTCCCCACCGGCCTCAAGGTCAACGGTTTTCCTACCATTACCGGCGGCCAGTCTCTGGTGGACTTCCTCACCGGCTCCATGACGCAGTTCTCACAGAGCAAGCCACAGCAGAACGCCATGCGAGCGCCCATTCCCGCTCTCTACATTCAGGACACCTACCACGTTACTCCGCGGCTGGTGGTCTCCGCCGGCGTGCGCTGGTCGGCGCAATACACACCCTTCGACTACTTCGGCCGCGGCAGCAGCTTCGACTTCGACGCCTTCAAGGCCAATCAGCATAGCTCTCGCTTTCCCAATGCGCCCGCCGGCTCCCTTTTCTACGGCGACGCGGGAATACCGAAGAACTTCACCGCGAACTACATCGCGCAGTTCTCGCCCCGCCTTGGCCTCACCTATGACCCCGTCGGCGACGGCAAGACCGTCTTCCGCGCGGGTGGCAGCATGATCTACGACGAGACGAACTTCTTCGCCTCCACGGAAGCCACCCAAAACCCGCCTTTCGCCACGCTGGTAACCAACAACGCGACCTCCACGCCGATCAAGTTCAACGATCCCTGGTCGAGCGGCTCAGCTCCCGGGAACCCGTTCCCCCAACCCTTCAACCCACCCACCAGCCAGACCTTCAGCCCGGGTGGTCAGTACATCGTTTATCCGCTGCAGTTTCCTACTCCGTATGTCACCGCATGGACGGCCAGCATGCAACATGAGCTTGGCCGCGGATGGCAGATGCAGATTCAGTACATCGGTAACAAGAGCACGCATTCTCCCTACGGCTACCCTCTCAGCCCCGTGCAGTTCATTCCCGGCAACTCCACTGGCGTGGCCGGTAGCTGCGGCGCGCTTACGGTTCTGCCCAAGGCCGGCACGGCCTGCTCCACCACCGGCAACACGCAGGCGCGTGGCCTGCTCACGCTCCTGAACCCCGCCCAGGGGCCTTACTACCAAGCCGGCGGCGGTGGCGCCGCTTCCACTCTCATGGCTGCCGGCGGCAACGCCCGTTACGACGGCATGGTGTCCAGCATCCAGCACCGCTCTTCCAAGAGCTTTACGTTCCTCGCCAACCACACCTGGTCGCATTGCATTGACCTCATCGACAACCCGGGTGCCTTCAACTCTGTGGCTGTCGAAAACCCGAACGACGTCAAGCGCGACTACGCGTCCTGTGGCTTTGATCGCCGCCACCTATTCAACATGGCCATTGTGGCTTCCAGCCACTTCAGCAAGCTCAAGGGCCTCGTCGGATACGCCGTGAACAATTGGGAGATCGCGCCCATCATGCGTATCACCAGCGGCTCGCCTTTCAACGTCACCTCCGGTCTGGACAACTCCCTCACCGGCATTGGCGCTGACCGTCCCAACTGGACGGGCCGCAGCCCCTACATTCGTGGTGTGCGTCCGCTGCCGCGGCCGCCTTCGGCGCCCAACACAGTGAACCCGCCTACCTTGGATGTAACGCAGTTCTCACAGAATGCGCTCGGCACCTACGGAAATCTCGCGCGGAATGCCTTTGTCGGCCCGCGCAGCTTCACACTCGACTCATCCCTCAGCCGTGGCTTTCCCATTTACGAGCGGCTCACGTTGACTCTTCGCCTGGAGGCGTTCAACGTTTTCAACCATCCAGTGTTCGGCAATCCGTCAGCGAGCGTAAACAGTCCTTCCAGCTTCGGTGTGATCGGCAGCGCAAGTTCACCGCGCATCTTCCAGGGGGCCGCAAAAGTGACGTTTTGATTCAGGCGGAACGGAAGCGCGGCCTCGGAATGTGTGGCGGTTGCGGGTGCCGGATGCGGTCCACGCCGGCACTAGCGACTCGCACTGGCGTGCCAGCTTGCTTTGTATCTCGTGGGTGAGTGACTTGGCGGTTCCGTCACCTCCGTGCCCCTTGCCTACGCAACCAATTCCACTCCAGTGACTTCGTCCGGTATTGATAACCTAGGCGACGCACGCCAAGTACGGGACGGAAGAGCCGCGATGAGTAGGTTTACATCCTCAAGGCTGTGGATGATCGGCCTCCTCTGCCACAGTGTTGCCCCCTCCACGTGCACGAGTGTCCTGGAATTGGCAGCTGTAGGCAGCATGCGCCAGAACATCGCCTTGCCTATCAGCTGTTTCATAAGGCGCCTTGCTCGGCCCCGGGTGGAGCTTAATAGCGGTCCGCCGTCTATGCGTCGCAATGTGTTTAGCCAGTCCTGAACATCCTCGGCATGCACATCAGCGATCAACGTCTCGGACCAGCGGGGCCTCGAAATTAGTCCGCAGAATCGACTCCACCGTCTCCCGTGGGGATTGCGCTAGTTCAGGCATGTTCTCCGCACTGAACTTCTGAATCAT
>CAXSHQ010000241.1:0-7664 GCA_964236875.1 uncultured Acidobacteriaceae bacterium
CAGTGGTATCGGCTGTTTCACACCAATGCGGACACGCTGGCCATTGGCTGCCTGCTGGCGTTTGTTGTCCAGCGTCCGGCGCTGCTGGGGCGGGTGGAGCGGTGGTTCCACCCAGCGGTCCTCGGAATCTGCGCTCTGTTCCTGGCCAGCGTGGGGCATCTTGCCACCCACACGCCGCAATGGGTGTTGGCTCTGCTGATCCTGACCGCAGCGAACGGATGCCTGGCGTTGCTGGTGCTCTGGGTTGTTCGCCGGCCCGGCACGCTGGCGGGGAAGGCGCTGAACTGGAAGCCGATCCGGCACATCGGGGTGATTTCGTACAGCTTGTATCTGTGGCAGCAACTGTTTCTGGGACCGTACAACGCGCCTTCGCGGCTGCGCAATGTGGCGCTGATTCTGTTGTGTGCGGAACTGTCCTACTGGGCCATCGAGCGACCGGCACTGAGTTTGCGGCAAAGGCTCGAGCGAAAGTGGTTTGCCCGCGCGGTGTAGATCGGCAGGGCGGCCGGCGCGCAGCGGAACTTACCGAAGGTACGGGATGGCGCGGCGGAGACGGAAGGCCTGCCTGGCAGCGAATCGCTCCATCGCGACGAGCCAGGGCGTGCGACGGCCGGTCGCGATCTTTACTTGCGCGGCCTCATCAACGGCGCGGAGGTTGTCGCTGTTGCCGCCGCCCTGCATCTCTACCGTGACCTGGGGCAGGAACGCCGCGGGCAGGCGTGGACCGGCGCGCAGCAACATTTCATAATCCGCAACGATCGGCAATGAAATCTCGTATTGGCCGTACTGCTCGAAGAAGCGGCGATGGTGCATGCTGCCCACGTGCGCGGTGCACATGTAGCGCTGAAAGCGCGGCCAGCGCCACGGTTGTCCGATGAGCCGCGTGTTCCCGTTCGGGCCGAGCCAGCGGACCTGGCTGGAAAGATACAGGGCTTCGGGATTTTCCGCGGCAAGCTGCATGTAAGCGCTGACGGCGCCGGGCAGGAAGCGGTCATCGGCGCCAAGGAAGGCGATCCACTCTCCGCGCGCGAGCGCAAGGCCTTTGTTCCAGGCGTCGTAGATGCCGCGGTCCGGCTCGGATATCCATGTGCCTGGCGTGGCTTCCGCCTTCAGGATTTCGATCGTTTCATCTTTTGAGCCTCCGTCGATGAGGAGGTGCTCGATGGAGGGGTAGTCCTGCGCGCGAACGCTTTCCATGCAGGCGCGAAGTGTCCCCGCCGCGTTGTAGGTGGCGGTAATGACCGTCACCAGCGGCCTGCCCGGGGAGGGGCTGGCGGCTGGCGCAATCGGTGCCTGGAGCGTCGGTTCCGACATGGCTAGTGCGACTCCGCCGGAGTGGCATTCAGGGCCACGGCGGGCATGGGCAGCGCCCGTTGAAGCACTTCGAGACGTGCACGGAGGGCGGTCTGGATGCGGAGGCGCGACGTGACTCCCACCATGGTGTAGATCGACAGGAAGAAGAACTGCTCTGCGCCGAAATATTCCCCGGAACGCATGAACTTCATGAAGACATAACAAAGCAGCGCCATGGCGATGCTCCGCTCCTCAGGCGTGGAGCGCCGAGGGAAGTAGTACCAGAGGAACCAGAAAGTGGCGAGCAAACCCACGAAACCAAGTTCGGAGATGATGCGGAGAAGCAGGGAAGATGCATCCCAACGGCCGAGGTTGCGGTACTCCTCAGGCAGGAGAGCCACGCCAGGTATTTCATTGATGAAGCGCTCGTGCGCGACGACGTGTGAACCCAGTCCTCCCCCCAGGATGGGATGTTCCTCAAACTGACGCCGCGTCACGAAGATGTTCGTCACGACGCCAAGACTGCTCAGATTGATTCCGGTGACATCGTTCGCGGTTACTCCCAGGAGAGTCTCGCCGATACGAGCCTGAAACATCTCGGAGCGCTGGTATATGACAATGGAGACAAGTCCGAGAAGAACCGGTACGAAAACGCGGCCGAAGCGATAGCGTAATCCAAACAGAAAGCCGCCAAAGAGCAGGCCTATGATTCCGAGAGAAGAGAAGGTAAGCGCAAAAGCCAGGCACAGGGTGATAAGGCGGAAGCCATAGCGCCGGTTCCTCTGCCACTCGTCAGCATAGTAGTAGATCGCCGGCATGCACACGATGCAGAAGCTGCTGGGCTCCAGAAACACGCTGACGAGGCGGTCTCTCGACCAGGGCTGAAATGGAAGGAAGAACAGGCCGAAGACAGCCACGTAGAACGCAAAACGTGCATAGGAGGCGAAGAGCCCCACGGCATGGAAGCGGGTAAAGCGCAGGAAGGCAGCACTGTATACCGCGCAAATCGTGATGCCGAGGAAGGATTTGGCAAATCCTGCGGTGGAGTCGGTTCCCATGAGCAGGCCCACGACGCCGCTGCCAAGCAGGTAGACCCAGAATAAGCGCAACTTTTCGGGCGTCCACAGATAACCGTGCAGGGCCAGCAGACCGAGGTTGATGACCACGATGAAGTAAAAATAGAAGAGGGTCATGCCGCCCACGATGATGAAAAATCGACTGCAAAAGACAGCCAACAGCGTGGAGTACAGCACCCATTTCCGAAGCGCGGACAATATTCTCTCCGGTCAGTCCAAGAATAGCGTACACCCCATCGCCTCCCATTGCCTTCAGCCCGTGGGCGCAGGTGTGTGTGGCGCTGAAGGGTACGTTCGCCGTTGGCTATGCGGTGGTCTTCGCGAGGCGCCGCTCTCCGTGGCCGTGGCCGGGCTTGTGCTGTACGCCACAACCTGGCATCTGCCCGAGTGGATACTGCCGGGTGCGCGTGAGTACACGCCGTTTGGGTACAAGGGCCTGGTGCTGCGTCTAGAGCGGCATTTCAGCGGGAGCAGGAATGTCGAGCGAACGTAATACTCCCGTGAGTAAGGAACGGCTTGGCCGCGTAGACGTGGCGTGTGCGTTGAGTTTGATACTCCTGGTAGTGGTGTCCCGGGTAGCCGAACGCGGCCGCCTCTATTTCGTGGATGGGCCGCGCATCGTGGAGGCTATCCGGAGTGGCACTTTTGTTGTACAAAGCCCCGGATACTGGGCCTTCGCGCATCTGGGTGGGTTGTTCTGTGACCCGGCTGCGGGACTGGCGTTCTGGAATGTGCTGTTCTCCACGCTGGGCGTGCCGGTGTTTTACCTGCTTTGCAGGGAACGCCAGCGGAGTCGCGCGGTGTGTTTTGCGGCGGCCCTGGCGTATGGCTTTACCTACTTTGCGTGGTTTGCGGGGGAGATTCACAGCTCCTACGCATCGCAGATGCTGTTTCCGGCACTGGCGCTGTTGTGTGCGCTGCGTTGGCAGCGGTCGCAGCAGATCGCATGGGTGGCGGCGTGGTCTCTGGCTGCGGCGGCCGGCTTTGCGCTACGGCCCTCCGATGGCGTATTTCTGCTGCCGCTGTGGCTGGCCCTGCTGCCACGGTCGGGGAGAGTCGCGCGGGTGTGGGGCCTCTTTCTCAGCATCCAGCTTGTTTGCTTTCTGCTGTGGAACGTGCCGACGCGGCATGCGTTGCTGATGACGCATCAGCCGGGGTCGGGGGCGCTGATCCTGCTCTCCATGCGCACAGTGTCGCCTCTTTTACTAGGGCTCACCAGCCACTCGCTGGCGAACATGGCACGGGTCGTGGCGCCGTCGCTGCTCGCGTTCGCGGTGCTGCTGCCGGCGATGGTGGCGCGGCGGAGTGCTGCCGACCGGAACATCGCTTTGCTGTGGCTCCTCCCGGGTTTGCTGTTCTTCCTGCTCGTTTACGTGGCCGATCCTACGTACATGCTGTGCCTGTATGGGGGATGGTTCTGGCTGGTGGTAACGGGCGATGCTCCACGCCGCGCACTGGTTTGCCTCCTGCTCTGCGCTACGCTGAATGCCGCGCTGTTCCTGGGCGCGCAGCCGGTTCGCGGCGACGGCGCTGCGGCGAAGCTGGTGAACTTCTACCTGGTGAAGTACTGCCGGTATGGGCTGCAGCACCAGTGGTCGGCTACCTTGGGCGGGGGCGGCCAGGTTCCGCTATGATGGCCTCGTCCTGCTCCTTTTCGCTGGTGTGGCCGGCGTAGTGATTTCTAAGCGGCCCTGACGGGCGGGACGTTTGGGAGATGGTTTGCTTCAAGGCGCTTCGAAGCTGGTTCACAACTACGGGTGGGCGGGAACTCTGCGACTTGCGCGAGACTGGGCCGCCACACGGCTGACCATGCCCCAGGCGAAGATCGTGCGGCGGCCCGTGTACCTGCGAGGGCGGGCGTGGATGGAGGTTGGCGCGGGCTTTACGTCAGGGCCGGGACTGCGTCTGGATGCGTTTCCCGTGGCGCCCGGCAGCGGGCCGGTTTTGCGCATTGGGCGGAATGTGCAGGTGAACGACTATGTGCACATCGGCGCGGTGCATTCGGTGACGATCGGCGACCGCGTGCTGATCGCCAGCAAGGTGTTTATCACCGACCATAATCATGGCTACACGAAGGGTCCTGCGCCGCATGACAGCCCGGATGTGCCGCCGATCGAGCGGCGGCTGGCGTTTGCGGAGGTGGTGATCGAGGACGATGTGTGGATCGGCGAGTTCGTTTCCGTGCTGCCGGGGGTGCGCATCGGGAAGGGAGCCATCGTGGGCACGATGTCGGTGGTGAGCCGCGATGTGGAGCCGTACACGCTGGTAGCAGGCTCTCCGGCGCGGGTCCTCAAGCGCTTCGACTTCGGGAGCTCGACCTGGGAGAAGGTGTGAAGCCGCGCATTGTGCTTTCCGGCGTGAACTTCGTCGAGGGCGGCCCGCTGTCCGTGTTTCAGGACGCGCTCCGTGAGCTTTCGGCCTCGTTCGCCGACCGTTACACGCTCACGGCGCTGGTGCACCGCAGCGAGCTGTTCGATGTTCCCGGTGTGGAGTACCTCGAGTTCCCCCAAGTGAAGAGCTCCTGGCTGCGGCGGCTGCGCTTCGAGTACATCGAATGCCGTGCGCTCAGCGTGCGGCTGCAGCCTCATCTATGGTTGTCGATGCATGACATCACGCCAAGCGTGACGGCGCGCACGCGCGCGGTGTACTGCCACAATCCAGCGCCGTTCTACCGGATGCCTCTCGGTGAGGTAATGCTGGACCGCACGTTTACGCTCTTCCGGCTGTTGTACCGCTTTCTATACGGCATCAACATTCGCAAGAACGACTTCGTGATCGTGCAGCAGGACTGGATGCGCGGGGAGTTTCGGAGACGCTATGGTGTGCGCGAGGTCGTGGTCGCCCACCCATCCCTCCCCGAGCCGGTGTTGCAAGCGGCTGGACCGGCACAGGCGAACGTCTTCTTCTACCCTGCACTCGCGAGGTCGTTCAAGAACATCGAGGGGCTGCTGCGCGCGGCTGCGATGCTGGAAGGGGAGGGCGCGCCGCCGTTCGAGGTGTGGCTGACAATTTCCGGGCAGGAGAACAAGTACGCGGCGATGCTGCTGCGGGAGTTCGGGCATTTGCAATCCGTGCGGTGGCTGGGTTTGCAGCCACGCAGCCACGTGGAGGAGCTGTATGCGGCGGCGGGATGCATGGTGTTTCCTTCCCGGCTGGAAAGCTGGGGGATGCCGATCTCGGAGTGGAAGCGAACGGGTAAGCCGATGATCGTGGCAGACCTGCCGTATGCGCACGAGACCACCGGCGGCTATGACGCGGTGCGCTTCGTGGCGCCGCTGGATGTGGCGGAGATCTGCGCGGCGATGAGGGGATTTCTGCAGGGTGACCTGCAGGTCTCGCCCGTGCGCGCGGCGGCGATTCCTCAGCCGTTCGCGGCCAACTGGTATGAGTTGTTCTGCATTCTCCTCGGTGAGGGTGATAGGCCGGGGGTTGCGCGGGAGAGGACAGAGATGGGTAGGGTGGAAGCTTCCGGTGAGCTTGTTCTGCCCGCAGCGGGGAACTGCTGATGCTGCCTGTCACGGCCAGCCTGGTGGTGTACCGGAGTGCGCCGGAAGAGCTGCTGCCGCTGCTCCAGTCGCTGGGTGCGAGCGAGCTCGTGCGCTGGGTGGTGGTGGACAACGGGGTTGCGGAGCAAGCGGCAGAGGCGGGCCAGACGAGCGAGCTGGAAGCAATGGTGCAGCGGCTGGGTGGGATGTATGTCGCCGCTCCTCGCAATCTTGGCTTTGGGGCGGGGCATAACCTGGCGCTGCAAAGCCTGGCGGAGCACTCAGCGGAGTTTCACCTGCTGGTGAACCCGGATATCGAGCTTGAGTACGCCGTGCTCCCGGCGCTGGTGGAGGCCATGCGCGCCCGGCCTGCTGCCGCGATGCTGATGCCGCGGGTGGTGTACCCGGACGGCACATTCCAGCCGTTGTGCAAGCTGCTGCCCACGCCGCTGGATTTCGCCCTGCGCCGGTTTGCGCCGGGCTTTTTGCAGCGGCTCTTTCAGCGCCGTCTCGACCGCTACGAGATGCTAGGCGTGGAGCATGCCGAGTGCAATAAAGTGCCGTTTCTTTCCGGGTGCTTTCTGTTTACGCGAAGAGCATTGCTGGAGAAGATCGGCGGGTTCGACGAGCGGTACTTCCTCTACATGGAGGATGTGGACCTTTGCCGGCGCATGGCGCGGCAGGGCGATCTGCTGTACTGGCCGCATGTCTCGGTGACGCATGGGTGCTACCGGGGAGCGTACCGGAGCAGGTCGCTGATGTGGATTTTTCTACGCTCGGCGGTGCGGTACTTCGGGCGCTGGGGATGGGTGTTCGATGCGGAGCGGGGGCGGTCTAACCGCGCGGCGATGGCTTGTCTGCAGGAAGGCGTGCTGCGGCGAGCACCGGGTAGGGAAGACACTCTCGGGAAGGTCTGATCAGGTCCGCAAGCATTCCCTCAGCGGCTAAAGCCGCGTTGATCTTGCGGCGTTTACGGCGGGGCTGAAGCCCCGCCCTGACGAAACGGAGACTGTTCAGGAGTTCCCTGGAGAAGTAGCCCGTGTGACTGCCGTGGCTTACCAGCGCAGGATGGCGCGGCGAAGCTCGGCCCCACGTGTACGGCTCTCCGGGCTGAGCTGGCGGACCCAGTACCGTGCCAACGCGAGAACAAACCCAAATAACAGGCCGAAGCCGAAACCATAACGCATGTCCCGGGCGCGGCGTGGACCGAACTTGTGGTCGGGGACCAGAGCAGGCTCGATGACCTGAATGACAGGAGCGTCGCGTGCTTCGTCGAGACGGGAGCCCTCGTACTGCTTGACCATGAGGTCGTAGAGGCCCTCCTGGTATTTGAGCTCGCGCGTGGCGCGGACGAAGGTGAGCTCCGCGCCGGGAACGCTGGCCAGGGATTTGCCACTGTAGCCACCCTGCCCGCGGGACTCCAGCTGAGACAGCTGTCCTTGCAGCGCATTGATCTCCGACTCGGCGATTTGCACCTGCGGGTTGGATTCAGTGGAGTAGCTGCGCAGGCTTTGAAGCGCTACCTGCCGGGAGGTGATTTGGGAGCGCAGGTTGGCGGCGCTCTCCAGAAGCGATCTCGCCTGGGCGTCCATGGAAACCATGCCGCTGCTTTGCTGAACGTGCTGGAAGGCGACTTCGGCCTGCGAGAGATCGTCCTTGATCTTCGCGAGCTGACCTTCGAAAAACAGGCGCCGCTGGGATGCTTCCGTCAGGGACAGGCCGCGCAGAAATAACCGCGCCTGTTCGACATACCCATTCGCAAGTGCCGCACTTCGCTTGCGGTCGGTGTCCACGATGCTGATGCGGATGA
>CAXSHQ010000242.1:0-7663 GCA_964236875.1 uncultured Acidobacteriaceae bacterium
AAATAGCTGCGCTACACTAACTCTTCCAACGGCACAAAAGATCGGGCACTCCAATGGCAAAGATCTCAAAAAGCATCAGTCTCGCAGTCAGGTGATTCAGGAGAGGTGGTCTTCGTCATCCTTACGGGTATAGCGGACAGGAGCTTCGGTCCCGCCCCTCAGCCGCCGCTGTGATCTCAACCGCTGCGTTTTTGGCGGTGAACGGACTCACTTGCCGCTTTATGTGGGACGTCACACTGAGCCGACCACATGGCAGGGTACGCATCGCAGTCTCGGTATCTTGACAATACTTCTCCTTCGGCGCCGAGCAAGAGTGACCTGGATATGCTGTCTGCTGTGAAGGTCATCATCGAGTGCCTCGCGCGAGCTGTAGAGTTTGCTGCTGCGCTCATCATCGCCGTCGCAGCTGCCCGAGCTACGTGGCAATCCTTCCGCCTCCTATTCTCAAATGACGCGCCGCCAGCAGCCAAGGTTACTGTTCGCATGACGCTCGGCCGCTGGTTGGCCGTGGCACTGGAGTTCGAGTTGGCCGCAGACGTGTTGAATACCGCGGTGACACCCACTTGGAACGACATTGAGAAGCTCGCAGCCATCGCTGCTTTGCGAACGGCGCTGAACTACTTCTTGGAGAAGGAGATCCGTGAGGAATCGAACCCGAGCCAGAAAGCTGCGGAGACAAGACTGAATCAGTCAGTGAGACCGGCAATGAAGCAAGCTGAACAATTGCGGTGAATACGATGTATGGAGGAGCAAGTCTCTTGCCGCGCAACACAGAAGCCCCGCAGCCGAATGTCACGGCGTTGCCGGTCTCGTTCCGATTTTGGGTCGTCATCGTGCTCACGGGGGCCGGCTCAGGCATCGCGGGCGGTCTGCTGATGAAGCTGCTTCGGATCTCGCAACATCTCAGCTACTCCTACTGGAGCGGTGACTTTCTTGAGGGCGTCGAACATGTGTCAAGCTTCCGCCGTCTTGTTGTTCTTGTTCTGGCGGGGCTTCTGGCAGCGGCTGTGCTCTATGGTGTCAAGCGGTTCCGGGTCGAACCGAGCGCCAGCCTGTCAGAGGCGATCTGGAGTAGGTCCGGTCATATGGCGACTACCCCCACGCTGATCCACTCTGTTCTCTCCATCGTCACTGTCGGAATGGGCGTCGCTTTGGGACGCGAGGGAGCACTGAAGGAAACGGGAGCCGTGATCGCCAATAAGCTATCCGACTGGTCCTTCGCCACACCGGGTCATCGCAAGCTGCTCGTTGCATGCGGAGCGGGTGCAGGCATGGCTGCAGCCTACAACGTGCCTTTCGGCGGCGCACTGTTCGCGGCCGAAGTGCTTATGGGTTCGCTCACCTTGTCTGTGGTTCTCCCTGCCTTTGTTGCTTCCTTTACCGGCATTGCGGTGTCATGGATTTTGCTTCCGAATGTGTCCGCCTACCGATTTCCCTCACTCGAGACCTCCAGGTCGCTCCTCTGCTGGGCGCTTCTCACGGGACCCATCATGGGGATAGTGTCTGTCGGCTACGTACGTGCCATCGCCTGGGCGAAATCGCACAAGCCGCAGGGATGGCAGGTGGCTGCATTTCCG
This sequence comes from uncultured Acidobacteriaceae bacterium, assembly GCA_964236875.1. Taxonomy (GTDB): domain Bacteria; phylum Acidobacteriota; class Terriglobia; order Terriglobales; family Acidobacteriaceae; genus Granulicella. Next base: position 1,578 of record CAXSHQ010000242.1, read on the forward strand.
CTACTCGCCCTCACTGCATTGGGTTTGCTGGCGATGAAGTTCCCACAGGTCCTCGGTAACGGCAAGAACATCGTCCAGGCGACTTTCTTCGATCAGATAGGTGCTGGTTTGCTCTGTTGGCTGATTATTCTTCGGCCGCTTGCGGCTGTGCTGTGTCTGCGCTCTGGAACTCCAGGCGGTCTGTTCACACCAACAATGACGCTTGGCGCACTGCTAGGAGACGGCATGGGACGGCTCTGGAACAATCTTGCTCCCAGCAACGCCATTCCGAGCTACGCTCTCATCGGCTCTGCCGGATTCCTAGCGGCGGCCACGCTCGGACCTCTTTCCTCGGCCGCGTTCCTGCTCGAGCTCACGCGCAGGGCAGACTCGCTTATGGTTCCGTTGTTGATAGCTATTACGGGAGCGACCGTCACGGCTCAGCGATTCGAAGTGCGGTCGATCTATTCGGCTGAGGGCATCTGACGATCATCGCCAACGCGAGCCGCGCGTCGGCCGTTTGCTTGGAGGAACGGCTGCAACCGCGCCAAAGCTATCGCTTCGGGTGCCCATATCTTGTGGAGCTTCGTGTGACAGGCCTCCGTTTCGCCTCCAAGGTGAGAGAAGGTGCTTTCAACTGATCTCGTAGCTGATTCGTAATCAATGCCAGAGCGATCGGAGTCAAGTCACGACTGCTCCGGTATGTCGCTTGCAGTGCCACACCGTCTGGACCAACCGCGAGGTCGTAACTTGATAGCGGCGCTTCCGCGGGCCACACAGATTTGAGCACCGGACTGACGCGCTTCACAAGCTCCGCCTGAACATCAGCCAGTGAGGGCTCAGCAGGGGCAGCGGGTGGAGGCGCTGGCGGTGTAGACATGGCAGATAAGCGGTCCAACATCTCAGCGACTTGGCTTTGACTAGCCACGGTCGAGATCGAAAGCTGCGTAACGCGGCCCGATCGTTTCTCGATCGTCTCTTCGGCTTGTCGCCGCTGCTCGGAAGGAACTTCCTTCGTCGAGAACAGGTGAACCGTGATGTCCTGCCGACCGACGCTGACCTGCTGGGACATGAGGGCACCGGGCGGGAGCAAGTCTTTGACCACGCGCTGGACTGTGCTTCGGTCCGCGGCCTCTTCGGTCAATTGCACAAAGGCACTCTTGAGCGGAACAGCGACGGCGCACAAGAGGGCGAGAAGCGCCCCAACGCGCCAAACGGGCCGGCCCGATTGCGTAAGAGCGACTCCTGCACGCCCAGTAGCGAGGCGCCGGGCCAGAGCTTCTCCTGTTCGAGACACTTTCATCTGAGCCGCCAGTTCCTTGGAGTTCATGCCTATCAGCAGGAACACCACGAAAGCACTGCTGACAATCGCCACAAGATTGGTCAGGAAGAGCAGACCGGCTCCTCGCATGATGCGGTTATCGAGGCCACTGCCCGCACCGAAGCCGATACTGCAGAGGGGAGGCATGAGAGCTACCGCGATGGCCACGCCTGGCAAAGCCGTCAGCCCATCGCTGCCCGCTCTGCCAACGACCACGGAGCCAGCCAGGCCGCAAAACAAGGCGATGCCAAGATCCAAGAGGGTCGGATTGGTTCTCGCGAGAATCTCTGCCGTCGGCGAGTGAAAGGGCAGTATACGAACGATAAAGGCAGACAGGCCTACGGCCACAACAACGCTGAGGACCAGATTAGTGATCGCCTTCAAGGCAAGATACAGGTCGCCCACGGCAAGGCCGAGGCCTGTCGCCATAATCGGCCCCATGAGCGGGGAGATCAACATGGCACCGATGATCACAGCGGGGCTGTTCTGAATGAGACCGAACGTTGCAATTCCTGCCGAAAATACGATTCCCAACCAGTAGCTCAGGCTGGAAAGGTCGGTTCCGGCGTACACCTGCGCATACACCTTCGGACGATTCAGCGGGTCGATCTTCAGCCAGCGTTGGAGTCTGGTAGACCGTTGACCTCCAGGTGCCATGCCGAGATTTTTCCGCTCGTCGCTGCTCATACTCATCACTTGCCGGGCTCAGCGGGCGGTTCCATCTGCACGCGAATGGGGGGCAGGCCGACGATGTCGTATGTACTGGAAGCAATGCCGATCTTGGCCTTGTCCAGGTTCGCAATGATCTCGCGGCTCAGCCGGTCTTTCAGGCCCCGGATGTCGTGGTCCTTGCAGAGAAAGCGGACGGTGAGCTCTACCCAGTTATCAGTCAGCCGCATGTAGACACGTGGTGCGATATCTGCCGATTCAATCGAGAACTTGTCTTCGAGAAGTTTCAGTGTCGGCGCGGCGATCTCTTCTATATGCACTGTTTCTTTACGTGCGGCTTCCAGCAGAATAGTTTCGGCCGCGGCGCGATCATCGTTGTAGGAAATGGGGAGATGCATTTCCTCCCAGATGAACGGAAAGTCACGTGTGTAGTTGTAAACGGGCTCCTCGAAGATCTTCGAGTTCGTCACGGTCACGATCCGGCCGGAATACTGCCGCGATTGCACCCACATACCGGGATCGGAGTCTTGCACGCTGGGCGGCTGGCCCATCTCCATGATCACAGTCTGGATGAAGTTCAAGGCGATCACATCCCCACGGACTCCGCCCATCGTGATCCTGTCGCCTACATTGAACGTCTTGCCGCGCAGAATGACGAAGTAGCCGGCGAAGCTGGTGATGACCTTCTGCAAAGCGAAGGCGAGCCCGGCTCCGACAAGTCCGATGCCTGTGGCGAGACGCGCTGGATTGTCAAACCAGATGGAGACAAAGCCAAGTACTCCCAGCAGAAAAGTAACGAGGCTTACGCCTTGCCTTGTCCAGAACGCAACGCGCTTGCCCGATCTGCTGTTCACGGTGTGGGAAAGCGCGTGAAGCAGCCTGCTGATCAGATAGAGAATGACAAAAAACGCAGCCGTGAACACCAGCTTGTGTGCGTTTTGAGCATCTACCCCGAGAAGCTTAACTCCGAAGAGTTCTACATTATGCGACGGGCCGACCAAGCGAAAATAAGGCATGTGAAGAAGTGTACGGCGTCAGGCGATCCTCTCGGGCTTCGGAGGGAATCGCCAGTTTCATCACACGGACCTACGGAGAAGGAAGCCTACATCGCTTCCTTCAACCCGGTTCTGATGAGCCACCAGTTCATGGGGTATGCCGTGGCATAGCCGCAGATCATCGCAACCTGCATCATAAGCCAGTACTGCGGCTGGAACGGCGTGATATGCGGATGAGGGAAGAACCTGAAGAACACTAATGCCATCCACGCGTACATGCCGATCTGAAAGGCAAGGATTGAAAGAGTGTCGGACTTGACGGCAGCTAGAAAAGCCTGGGCCGCTGTCAGCTTCTTCATCGGCTTGATTGCAAAGTACTGGAACACGATCCCCAAGACCCACGCGGCAGCAAAGTCGATAGCATACTCCGCCCAGAGCACCGAGCCCAAAAGAGTGACGCCGGCAGCCGCGATGCCGAACTCGCAAAACACATCCGCAACCATGCATCCGGCGCCGCAGTGGCTCGTACCGACTCCAACCTGCTCCGCGGTGGGAGCATTCGCATGACTGTCACTGCTGCTCCTCCTCCTGGGCGTCTGCATGCCGGCAGCCATGGCTGCCTTCGTCTTCTTCCGACCCAACGAGTAGTACGCCCAAAGCGCGAAAACACTGAAGTACAGGGCCGTGATCGGCCACACGGCGTTCATCACGGCCATCGTCTGCGGGTGCCACACCTCGTCGATAGCGATCCAGAGCGCACAAGCGACAGCCATGCCTATAGATATCCATGCAACTGTTTCCACGTTCTCGCTCCAACGAGTTGTTATTTACAGGCTTTCGGCGTTCCGCAGCATCAGGGTGAGGAATTTCACGCACCTGGGTGCTTGCGAGCGTGTCTGCCTGCCCACATCGCGAGGATGAAGCTGGCAGTGATCAATGGAACCAGGTCAATCCGAACACCACCCAGATGGATTGCCTGCGTGGAAGATAGGGAGAACAACCACGAGGGCACCACAACGGCGACGCTGAGAAGGATCCCAAAACTAACGAGAATCAACTGGAATAGTCTGTAAGGCATATGAGGTGACCGTTTCCACGTCCGTTATCGTGCGAGCAAGAGCATGACAGCGCTAGCATCAGGTCGTGAGGGCACACCTGACGATTTGAAGATACTGGTTCAGCGCGTCGTCCCTCCTCCGAACGTACCAGACTACTGCTGGCGAACGAAGAGCGCTTTCGCGGTTCCAGACGAAGGTAGTGCCACTACACGAACCTGGTCACCCCTATGAGGATCGAATTTGCCCATCTCGGCGACCCCGTCCGGGGTTTCAGCGACTGTCTTATCGTCTACCTGGAAAGAAACTTCCACTCCTGAAGCATTCTTCACGGTCAGTAGATGCTGGTGCTTGTTGAAGCGAGTGACAGGACCTACTACCTTTACAAGAGTCGCCGATCCAAGATCCTGTACCGCAACAACGGTGCGCTCCGTGTCATACCCGACGTAATAGATCAATACCTGAGTGTTCGTCTTCGTAAATGCAGCGGCCGGTATCGTGCCAGCCTTCACAATCTTGTCGAAGTCGAGGGAACCGTCTTGCTTGGTCGGAAGTTTGAAGAGCCCTTCGGTTCCATCGTCCGGCTTGACCGAGATAGTCTTGGCTTTCGGATCGATGGAGATAATGGTGCCCGTTAAGGCGTGAACTACCTGCTGGGCAGGTGCGTTAATCGACCAGAACGCTGAGCATACAAACAGTAAAAGCCAACTGAGATTCCTTACACGCATTTCAATAATCTCCGGTCATTCCAATCCGTTCAACCATGCCTCGAACAAACTTCGAGGGGTGAGCCGCATTCTCCGAACGGATGAGTAGAAGGGCCCGACTCCCCCGCGTTGTGTTTCCCTGTCTACACGAGATTGAGAGAGCCGGTCGCTCCTACGGTGCTAACGATGTCGACGCGGTAGCCGGACAGGTTTATTTCTGGCGATGATGATCGAGCAAAGAATCACACTCACGAGAGGAAGCAGGAAGAGAAGCGGAAAGTCGCTCACCATGAATATCTCTCAATCAATTCGCAATTGCTAGAAGCAACACATCTGAACAGAACAGCTCTGGCCCGCAAGCAAGCCTTCTCGGCAGCCGGCAGTAAACATGACGTACTGAACGGGAGAACGCCTAACCACCCGACGTACGCCGCTGAGAAGCAGCAGGAGCCCTCCTGGGCCCGTGTATATCGTGTGACGACTGAAATGTCTGTTTTGGTTATCCAAGCACGCATTACTGAAGACGTGAAATTGGACGAGTTCGGCCGCTCTCCCGCTGTGGGCACTCGCCCAGAAATTGTGGGTCGCCGCGCGCTATCCAGAGTGAGCAGATCGGCTCGCCACATCCCATCGATTGTGATCCAAAGCTGACGTAGAATCGCACTTCATGTCTTTCAGGCAAATACGTGGCCATGGGATACTGCGGCGATGGACCGTTGTCTCTTCTACTTCGCCGGGGCGGAGCCGGTGGACTTGTGAACGAGGTGAATCCCAGAACTGCCGCAATGAACAGATGCTCCTGACGATAGTGTGCAAACCATGAGAGCTAGCTGGTGGCTAATCTGGGTTCCTTCACTGGCCTGTCTGCTGATGAGTGCAGCCGCCTACACACGAGTATGTAGGCGCGCCGGGAGGAAAATATACCTTGGATTGCTTGCTCACAGCTTGAGTCTCCTGCCCATTCTTTGGGGAGTGGGTGGCCTCTTCAACCTGGCACGCCTTCAGTCGAGGGCACCGACAGACTTCGTGTTCGAGGGAACGGGACTTCTACTGAGCCTTTTGGCTGCGGCTTCGGGCACAGTGTGGCTATTGTTCGTCAAGGGGTGGCGAAACATGGCAGCTTGGTTCAATTTCGCCGCGGCGCTTGTTTCGGTGTCAATTTGGGCGGCCGTCGTCGGTTCTATGTAGCGTCTGAATTGACCTCGATCAGGATCAATGCTTCAGATTACGTTCAGGGCCTATCTATCCCACCTTTGTCTTGCGTCGCGCAAGTGTGGCCCTGTAAAGACGGCTGCGCTGCTCCACGTGGAGTGCCCGGCTTGAAATGTGCCAGTGGATAAGAGAGACACTGGACAGGGAG
>CAXSHQ010000243.1:0-1891 GCA_964236875.1 uncultured Acidobacteriaceae bacterium
CTGAAATGTCCAGGAAAAATGAAGCCACGGTCTCTGATGGGGCCTGCGCCGCGCCCCTTCGGTGTCGGTCGCGGAAAGGCTCTCAGCTCCCATCGTCGGGCAGCCTAGCTTGCCAGCGAATACACAACTTCCTGCTCTTCAGCCCCGGGCTCATCCGCGGCCACAACTCGGTTGCGCCCCAGGTGCTTGGCTCGATAGAGCGCCGCGTCCACCTCATCCAGCAGATCGGCTGCGTGCCGATGCCGCGCTGCGCGCGTGCCTACTCCGGCCGAAAGCGTAACCGCTCGCTGCTTCCACGGAAAGTCCGCCACGGTCGTCCGCAACCGCTCCGCCATTGCCAAGGCATCCTCCGCGCTGGTGTCGGGAAGCAGGATCGCAAACTCCTCACCGCCATAGCGAAACACCGAATCGGCCACCCGGGTGTTCTCGTTCAGCAGCTCAGCCAGGGTGCGGAGAACATCGTCGCCGCACTTGTGCCCAAAGCAGTCGTTCAGCGCCTTGAAGTGGTCTACATCCAGCAGCAGCAGCGAAAACGAAATGCCCGTGGCGATCTTGCGAGCCAACCGCTCGTCGAAGTTCCGCCGGTTGCGCAGCCCGGTCAGGCCGTCCGTCACGGATAGCTCCATCAGCTCCATGTTCATGGCCCGAAGCTGCTCATGCGAGCGCCGCAGCTTCTCCGCCGTCTCGTGCTCATGGCTCGTGTCCAGCGAAAGCCCGCCCAGCAGGTCCGGCCCACCCTCCGTGGAGATCCGGAACTTGTGTGTCCGCCAGTACAGCGTTCGCATGTCCGGACCTGGTGAAGTCTCCTCCACCACCTGCGCCACGCCGCTGCGGAGAATCTCCATGTCGGTAGCGTGGTACGTTGCCGCGAACTCTTTAGGAAACAGGTCGAAGACGTTCTTGCCGATCCACTCGGTTGGCGTTACACCAAACCGCTCGCAGAACGTGCTGTTGTAGTACAAAAACCGTCCTTCGCTGTCCTTGATGAACCCAATCGTCGGGCTATGATCCATAAACGCGCTGAACTGCGCGGATCGTTCTCGCAGCTCGCGTTCGATCCGCTCCTTGTCGCACACCACCCTGGCGAGCAGCCGCACCTTCGCCTGCAGCTCCATCTGCGCGGACACCTGCCGGCCCAGTGCGGCCAGCGCGTCGGTTTGCTCCTGGGTAAGTTGGTGCGGCACCGTGTCCACCACGCAGAGCGTGCCGAACGTATACCCTTCCGACGTGTTGAGTGGTGCACCCGCGTAGAACCGCACGTTGGGATCTCCCGTAACGTGGCGGTTCTCCCGCACCCTGTGGTCCTGCGATGCGTCGGCAATCACAAGAGGAGTCGTCCGCCCAATGGTGAGATCGCAAATGGACCCCTTCCGCGGCAGCTCACAGACAGGTATCCCTACCCTGGCTTTGAACCACTGCCTGTCCCGGTCCAGCAGATTCACCATCGCTGTAGGCGCGCCACAAATCGTCGCGGCCATGCGGGCGGCTTCGTCGAAGCTTTCTTCCGGCGCGCTGTCCAGAATGTCAAGTTCTTCTAGGGCCCTGAGCCGTTCGGTTTCGTCCTGCACAGCTCTGCCTTGAACTACGTCTGCCGACAAGCGAATACCCTCACCCTGCTCTTACCGCTGCGGTTTGACCACTCCCTGCACTAACCATCATGTCGGATTCTAGGCCTGCGTGGCATCGCGCGGAAGTGTTACCGCCGTGCCTCAAACCGTGAACATCCCAGCTCGGTTTGCACACCTGCGCCTCTCAGCCTACCCTTGTCCGCATGCCCGCTCGCATGCCCGTTCTAGACCGCCGCCGTTTCCTGCAGCTCTCCGCCGCTGCCGCCGCCGCTTCCACCCGAGGCTTCGGCCAGACCGCGGCATCGACAGCGGCCATCTCGCTT
>CAXSHQ010000243.1:1901-7654 GCA_964236875.1 uncultured Acidobacteriaceae bacterium
TTGCTCGAACATAGGGAAAGAGAATCGGTTAGCGAACGCGCTCGCGCCCGAGCAAAGCAAAGGGCCAGAAATTTGCCAAGGAAAATGTTACAGCGCGTCCTCCGGCGACGCGCGCTCGACCGACCAGCCCGGACCCACCGTCCCGGCCAACTTCATCGGCTTCAGCTATGAAACCCAGCAGCTCTCCGACCCGAGCTTCTTCTCGCCTGCGAACACCGGCCTCATCGCGCAGTTCCGCTCGCTCGCCCCACATGGCGTCCTCCGCCTCGGCGGCAACACCTCCGACTACGGCTTTTGGAAGCCAACCCCCACCTCTGCCGCCCCGCCCCGCGCTCACCGCGAGTACAAAGTCGGCGACCCTGACCCGAACCTTTCCTACGCGGTCACGCCCGAGGCCGTCCACAACCTCGACGCCTTCCTGCGGGCAACAGGCTGGACCTGCCTCTATGGCATCAACCTCGGTACCAACACCCCAGCACTCGCCGCAGCCGAAGCCGCCTTCGCGCAGAAAGTCCTCGGCCCGCGCCTCGAATATTTCCAGGTCGGCAACGAGGCCGACCGCTTCGCCACCACCATCCGCGACCCCAAAACCTGGGGCGTCAATGCCTTCCTTGACGAGTGGTTCGCGTTCGCGAAAGCCATCCTCGCCGCCGTTCCCACCGCCCGCTTCGGCATGCCCGACATCGCCAGCAACGCGGAGTGGTTCAAAGGCATCGCCACCCGCCTCGCGGGCGACCCCATCGCCCCGCACATTGCCTGCCTCACGCACCACTACTACATCGGCGGCCCGCCCTCCAACCCAGGGATGACCATCCCCCGCATCCTCCGCGCCGACCCTACCGTGCGCCGAGTCGCCAACACCGTCACCACCGCCGCCACCGCGCTCAAGACCCGCTGGCGCATGACCGAGGGCAACACCTGCTACCGCGGTGGCAAGCCCGGTGTCTCCGACACCTTCGCCGCCGCCCTCTGGGCCGCCGACTACGCCCTCACCCTGGCCTCGCTCGGCTATGCCGGCATCAATCTCCACGGGGGCGACGGCCAGATGGTCGCCAACTCCCTCGGCGGCAAGCTCCCCGGCGAAGAGCTCATGCCCGATCCCACCGTCCCTCACCCCCGCCCCTTCTACACGCCCATCGCTCACATTGACGACAAGTACGTCCTTGAGCCCGTAGCCTACGGCCTCCTCTTCGCCGGTCACTTCGCCGGCGCCACCATGCTCCCGGTGGACTTCAACCCCGGCCCGGTCAACGCCACTGCCTACGCCGCCAAGCTTCCCAACGGCCAAACCCACGTAGCGATCATCAACAAGGACGCCACGCAGCCCCTCCACATCACCGCTCCCGGCTACAGCGTGGCTCGCCGTCTTTCCGCACCCAGCCTAGAGGCAAAGACCGTAAGCTTCAGTGGGCCTACGGGCTCCCACGAAGCTTTCACGGTTCCGCCTGCCACCGCCGTCCTCCTTCGCTCGTCGCGCGTTTGACGAGTTCACTTACAGCTTTCCCCATAACTAAAGTCCTTACCACGGGTGTCATCCTGAGCGTAGCGAAGGATCCCCGTATTCCGTCCATGAGGCAACATTCTTTGAGGAAAATATCTTAATCCCGCTCACCTAACAAACAGAAAGGGCGCCACGAAGGGCGCCCTTTCTGCTGCTGGTTGAACGAAGTTAGAACCGGATGAACCCAACGAACTGATAGATACGCGGCGCATTGGCTTGCGACGTGATCGTTCCGAAGGTTCCCACGCTCGTATAGTCCGTGCTGGGCGAGTTGTACACCGGGTGATTGAACAGGTTCGTGAGCTCCGCACGAACTTGCAGTTGCAGCGGCTCGTACAGTTTCGACAAACTGAAGTTGCGCTGCACGCCCAGATCCGCCTGGTTCAGGAAGTCCGCCCGCAATCCATCGAAACGAATCGGGAAGGTACGGATCTGGTAAGCGCCCGGTACAACCGTCGTGTCCACGCCCGCTGTTTGCGAGGTGGTGGTCGTCTTCAGGAAGCCTGCCGTATTGAACCATGTACCGGCAATGCCTGGGCTGGCGGTCCGCTTGTAGGCGTCGCGTCCCCACGCGGCATTCACCGGATTACCCTGTGTGTACACCGGGCTGGTGGAGCCCGGGTTGAAGGAAAGCGGTGCGCCGCTCTGCACCTGGTACACACCCTGCACCTGCCAGCCGCCTACGATCGCCGAAACGAACGCGTTGCTGTTCAGGAACCTGCGTCCCGTGCCGAAGGGCAGTTGGTAAATGCCCGAAGTCGAGAAGCGGAAGGTGCGATCGTTCGCCGACACACCGTACCAGGGCTGCGCATCCGAGGCGTTCAGATAGGCGGTTGAATCCAGCGACTTCGACCATGTGAATGCCGTCGTCAACGAAGCACCACCCACGAAGCGGCGATTCAACTGCGCCTGGAACGAGTGGTAGATCGAGCTGCCCCCGGTGATGTACCCGGATACGCCCGTGAACTCAGGATACGGACGCAGCAGCTGCTGAACAGCCACCGTGCTGCCCGAACCCAGGGACACGGTCGTAGGAATGATGTTGCGGAAAGGGTTCGTCACGGTTGCGGTCAGGCGTGTGTTCGCATCCACGTCGAACCCGTTTGTCGCCGTCGACAGATACTGCCGCGGCACCGCGTCGAAGTCCCTGTTGATCGGCAGGTGAAGGCCATGGTTGCCCACGTAATCCACTGCCGCCAGCCAGCCGCCGAACTGCCGCTGCAGTCCAAAGCTCCAGCGCTCGTTGTAAGGCGCGTTCGGGTTTGGCGGTTGGAACGTCACCGACTGGCCCAGATAGGTCTGCAGTCCAAGTGAGTTGCCCTGCGGCAGGGTGATGCCATTCGGGAAAGGATTCGCCAGCGTGCTGGTAAAGGCGAGACTGTCCGAACTCCCGCTTACCGACGTGGTCTGCGTGAAGCCCTGCTGCGGTAGCAGGAATGTGGAGGTAGAGCCGCTGTTGCCACCCGAAAGGTAGAAGGTGCTCAGCGAATCGGCAAAGAGGCCGATGCCGGCGCGCACTACGGTGTTCGGAAGGAATTGGTAGGAAATGCCGACGCGCGGCAGCAGAATCGCACTTTGCGCGTTGTAGTCCTGCCGGTTGCTCCCACTGTCGGTCAGGAACCGCAGGCCGCCGTTCACCGCAAACGCACTAGCTGCGGGTAGCAGCGCATTGGTGGTCGCGATCTTGGCATAGTTCGCCTGCACCGCGGCGTTGATGGGGTTGGTTGCACCGAAGTCGAAGTACGTGTTCGCCTTCTGGTTCCGCTCGGAGTTCGGACCTTCGTACTCATACCGCAGGCCCAGGTTCAGCGTCAGCTTCGGAGTTGGCTTCCAGTCGTCGTTCAGCCAGCCCGCCCAGTAGTCGGACCGTACTGCCAGGTCGCTGTTCACGGTGATCGCGGAGCTGTTCGGCAGGCCGAGCAGGAACTGCGCCACAGAGTTGTAAGCACTTGCCGACCCGCCGCTGGTCATCTCGGTGTAGACGCCGGTGTGCTGGTAGCGGCCGTTGGATTGCGTGGTTACGCCCGCATTGGTGTTGTACATGCGGAACTCGACACCCGTGCGCAGGAAGTGATTGCCGGTCAGGTGCGAGACCTGCACCGAACCGAGCGAAACATCGTCATGCGAAAGCACGCCGTTGTCGGAGTTCAGCGATGTGTAGCCGGTGATGTCCAGCCGTGGGAACGCGCGTGCATTGTCGCCCAGGCCGTTTACCAGGTAGCTCGGCATGCCGATGGACGTTGCGTCCAGCAGGCCCTGCGAAGGCACGGTGTTCTGGTTCACGAAGCGCGTCCAGGTCGCGTGCGCCTCGAGAATCGTCGACGGCGAGATGGTGAAGATGTAACCCAGCGCCGCACCCTTGTTGTTGTATGTCAGGTTCGTGCCGGAAACCGGGGCGAAGTACGCGTTCTTGCCCTTCTGGAAACGCCGGCTCTGTACATAGTGACCGTAGATCTGCTGACGCTTGGAGAGCGTTACATCGCCGCGCGTAACGTACGCATAGTAGTAGTCGGGCTCCGCGAGCGAATAGTTATAGTTGCCCGCGCCTGTTACATCCGCAACGGTGGTGTTGGGCAGGGGATAGTAGGTGAGCGCCTTCTGCGCGATGGGACTCTGCCGGTTCAGGGGAATGACGTTCCCTGGGAATGCGGTACGTGTCACCTTTCCGCCGACAGTGGCCGCCACTCCCGTGGCAGGGTCGTATATGCAGCCCTGCAGCTGAGCCGCGGTTCCCTTGGCATTGTTGCAATCGAAACCATTGGTGTGCAGCGCGCTGAAGTCGCCGCTGCGCATCGCCACCGTAGGCACCGTTTGCGTCAGCACGTTGGGCGTCGCCGAACGCGAGTGCTCCAGGCCGGCGAAGAAGAACGCGCGGTCACGCAGGACCGGCCCGCCCACCGCACCACCTTCACGCAGCCACAATGACTTGGCCGAAGGCGTCGTTCCCAGATGCCAGTAGTTCGCATTCAGCGAGGGGTTCTGGTAATAACCAAATGCACTGCCATGGAACTGGTTGGTGCCGCTCTTCAGAGACACGTTCACAAACCCGCCCGCCGAATGGCCTTCGGTCGCGTCGTAGGTGGAGGTCTCCACCTTGTACTGATTGATGAACTCGGTAGAAGGCGTATAGGCGGAAAGCCGAATGCGGTTGTCCGGCGCGCCGTCCAGCCGGTACTCCAGAGCGTTCAACACGGAGCCGTTGATGGACACATTCGCCGTACCGCTGTCATAGGTGTGGATGTTTGGGTTCACACCGGAGGGTAGAACGCCCGGCGCCAGCGTTTCCAGCGTAAACGGATTGCCGTACACCAGCGGCAGTTCCTTGATCGACTGCTCTTCCACGATCAGGCCCGTCGAAGCCGACTCGGTCTGCAACTGCTGCACGCCCGTGGTCACTTCCACCACCTCCGTGTTCGCGCCCACATCCAGCTTCACGTTCTGCTCGTTGGTCTGGTTCACGTCCACCACCGTGTGGACGCGCTCGGACTTCTTGAAGCCCTCGCGAGTCACGGATACCGTGTAGCGCCCCGGGTTAAGGTTTTGGAACTGGTAGTTGCCATCACCGTTGGCTGTCGCGGTCTGCTTGACCCCGGTTTCCTCGTTGGTCAGCGTGACCATCGTTCCGGGCAGGGTGGCGCCCGTGTTGTCTGTAATCTGGCCCGAAATAGCGCCACGTTCGGTCTGTGCCGGCACGCTCGCCGCCATTCCGAACAGCACTACGAAGGTAAGTGCCGCAACGCGCAATACTGCTTTCATGCAAAGCCTCTCAAAATATTGTTCTAGGAAATGATTCTCGTATTGGAGTCCCTGCCGGGCGGCCTGCCTCTGCTTGAAGGCTGTCCTGTTCCCGTGGAACTTTCCGAGGGTGAGCTTGGCGCTCCGTCCGCTTCACGTACCCCGCCGCATTTCGCAGCAGGCGAGGTCACGAAGAGCATTATGAACAAGGAAACATACGCCTGTCAAACAGCCTCCGGCAGCCGTCAAACACCCGCCGGACGCCCCTGTTTCCACCGCCGCCGCAACATCCTTCCGCACCCGGCATCTACACTCCTAATCAGCAGGGACCACGCTGTCCGCTGCAAGGAGCTCGCCCCCCGGATATGTGTGGAATCGTCGGCTACATCGGCCCTAAGCCCTGCGTCCCCGTCATCATGGAAGGCCTCGCCCGCCTCGAATACCGCGGCTATGACTCCGCCGGCATCGCCGTCGCCGGCACCACCCGCGACGGCATCGCGCACCCGCTGCAGCTCCG
>CAXSHQ010000244.1:0-7572 GCA_964236875.1 uncultured Acidobacteriaceae bacterium
CGGAACGTCTGGTCCACATACGGATTCAGCACCTCCAGCGGCAGCCCGTACTGCTCCGCAATGCGCGGCCAGTAGTGCACGCCCGCCCCACCCAGCGGGTCGACGGCTAGCTTTAGGCCGGTGCCTTTCAGCACGTCGAAGTCGATCACGTTCTGGAGCTCGCCCACATACTCACTGATGTAGTCATGCCGCTTCGTCGTCTCCGCGGTCATCGCCTTCGCAAACGACATCCGTTTCACGCCCTGCAGCTTGGCCGCGATCAACTCATTCGCACGGTTCTGGATCCACTTCGTCGCGCTCGTATCCGCGGGCCCGCCGTTGGGAGGGTTATATTTGAACCCGCCATCCTCCGGCGGATTGTGCGAAGGCGTAATTACGATCCCATCCGCCAGCCCTGCTTGGCTCCCTGACGGCTTCCCCGCGTTGTACTTCAGAATGGCCAGCGAACAAGCCGGCGTCGGCGTATACCCCACATCCAGGTCGCCACCCTCGCCGCGCCCGCTGTCGATCAGCGTCGTCACGCCATTGCCCGCGAGCACCTCCAGCGCCGTCGCAAACGCCGGTTCGCTCAGCGCATGCGTATCCATCGCCAGAAACACCGGCCCGGTCGTCTTCTCGTTCGCGCGAAACTCGCAGATCGCCTGGGTAATCGCCAGGATGTGCGCATAGTTGAAGCTCGTCGTCAGCGACGACCCACGATGCCCGCTCGTCCCAAAGCTCACCTTCTGCGCTGCGACACTCACGTCCGGATGGTTCGCATAGAACGCCGTCACCAGCCGCGGCAGGTTCACGAGCTTGTCCGGCGAGGGGTGATGGCCGGGTGTATTCCATTGCGCGTCGTTCACCGAAACTTCAGCAGGAGCGGGAGCCATATTCTCAGACATGCCGCCCAGCATACGGCAGAGTGTGGCCGGCAGGGAACTCCGCACGCGGTGAAGTCACCTTCGGCCGTCTCCCCGCCAGGAACCCACTCAAAGCTGGAAAGCTCATAGCTCAACAGCTCGTTAGAACCCGCCCCCGCGCAACCCTCTTGCCGCGACCATGCCCGTGCGTCCAAACGCAGGACCGTGTCAGCGGAACATCGATTCGCGAGCGCATCGCGGACCGGATGTCTTTCTCTACGGCACACCCGGCTCTGGCTCACCACTGGCGGGCAAAATCGTCGCGCTCGTCCGAAACTTACGATAATTCGTGAAGGCGTGCGTCGCGATCAGGTGGATGTGCATGTTCTTCATGGCAGGCTCGACCCAGCTCATATCCTGCTTCGAGTCATGGAGGAGCATCACGCCATCTACAGCCATGTAATGCCTCGAAAAGAGGCCGCCCGGCTGAACCTTGTCCTCCATCGCAAGCAGCAGCCGGTCTTCCCGCACGACCTCATGGCTGGCGTTGTCCACCCACCACGTCACCCTCGATGCAGGCGTCGGCACGACCCCGGCCCGCGGCTCGAACACCAGCACCGTACACGGCCGTCCGTCCACCGCTTCCTCGCGAACCTTCCTAATATCGAAGTCCGTCAGCAGCCGTTTCTGCACATCCCCGACTGTGTGCTGAAAGTTTCCCGGCTGCTTCGCTCGCACTTCACTCACCGTCTGCCGCTGCCGAATGGCCTCGTCATAAAGCGCCTGTTCATGCTCCAGGGCTTTGCCTTGCAGCGGCTTCCCGTCGTACTGGGTGCGCTTCGTGTACTGCATCCCCATCAGCGCAATCGTTTCAGAAACCGTGGTGTGATGGCTCGGAAAGATGCCGCCGTGCGTCACGTCGTGCTCGGTGTCGAGGAACGTATAGTTCAGCGCGGCTTGATCGCTGGCTTTCAGGTGCCGCAGGGCATCCGCGGCGAGTGCAGAAAGCTCCGCCGCCGCGGCTTGAGCGTGCACGCGCGCGGGCAGAACCAGCGCACCCGGCAGCAAGGCCAGCGCAAGCACCCATCCGAATCTCTTCTTCATCGGCAACAGCCTCCCCTTGAAAGACACTCCAGCAGGCACATACCGTCTCGCATGCGCAAGCTGCGCTTTTCATTCCACACAGGAAACGCGTTCAGGCGTGCCTTATTCCACCGATACACGGTTCCACTGATACACGGTTCTCACTGCCCGCCCTGCATGAGTTCTAGCCGCGCTCGAAGTGAAACAGCAGCTCCTGCTCACTCGCGATCGCCACACCGTTACGCGTTGCCGGAGCGTACCTCCACTGGCTCTGTATCACCGCCAGCACGGTCTGGTCGATGGTCCCTCCCAGCCCGCGCGCCAGCTTGGCCTCGCTGATGCGCCCCTGGGCATCGATCACGATATCCACCACCACATCGCCGCTCGTTCCATGCGGCAGGCTGGAAAGGTCCGGCTCAGGCCGCGGGTACTTCTGCACCAGAGCGATGCTGATGTCGCCGTCGCCCAGGGAACTCTCGCCCGAACTCCCTGTGCCCGGGGCCGCAGGGCTCGCGCTGGAAGGCGCAACCGCTTTGGCGATCTTCGCCTGGGAACGCACCGGAATCGCTTGCGGCGCGTGCAACGCGGTCGCAGCCGCCGGGGGCGCTCCACCCGGGCTGTACAGGAGCGTGAGCTGGGTTCCGGCAGCCGTTCCCGGCAGGTGGCGCGGTGCAACCACGGCGACACGTTCGTGCCAGCCTCCAAACAGGAGCAGCAACACCGCCGCATGGGCCGCTGCGGAAACCAGTCCATGCTGGATTTCGGGTCTACGCACCATTCCTGCACGCACCATGTCTGGTAGACGCACCATGCCCGCCATTGTAGAGCGGGGAGCGCGTTGTTGCGGGGTCGGCGGCGCAGGCTTGATCGATTGGAGGCTCCTTCGCGGCCTCGACTTGCACCGGCTGCCGTTTTGGTAACGTCTTGCGCCTCCTTCCCGTTTTGGGATAAAACGAAGACCTCCACCCCCTCTGTAACCCAATATCCGTAGCCGCAGGAATAGACCGCATTGCAGCATCGCTTTCACGCCAGGGCTTGTATCGCGCGAGCGAGGGTGTGTCTGGCACTGTTCTTTGCCTCCACTCTTCCGGCTGCCGCCCAGCAGGGCACCCTGCTCGCCGACGCCCACGTTTCCTCCGCCCGGCCTGCCGCCAACTCCGGCTCGTTGTCCAACCTCAACGTCGGCGGCGGCTACACCGCGCTTCTCCAGTTCGACCTTAGCGCGCTCCCCGCCGGCCTCCCCGCTGCGCAACTCACCCGCGCCACCCTCCGCCTCTACTGCAACCGCGCCTACAGCCCTGGCGCCTTCTCCGCCCAGCTCCTCGCGTCGTCGTGGGTAGAGTCCACCGTCACCTACGCCAGCCTGCCCGCGCAAGGCTCCACCGTGGCCACCGCCGCCTGCACGGCCCCGGACCAGTTCGTCACCCTGGACATCACCTCCGCCGTCCAGGGCTGGCTCACCGCTCCCGTCACCAACTTCGGCCTTGCCCTCACCGCTTCCGCCGCCGTTCTCCAGTTCGACTCCAAGGAGAACGACTTCACCGGCCACGCTCCGCAGCTCGACCTCACCACCGCTTCCTCCAGCGGCTCAGGCGCGCCAGGAGCCACTGGCGCCACTGGAGCCACCGGAAGCACAGGCCTTACTGGAGCCGCTGGGCCGACCGGCGCGGCAGGCTCCACCGGGCCCACCGGCCAACAGGGTTTGGCTGGGTTGCCAGGCGCGCAGGGAAGTACCGGTCCCACTGGTCTTCAGGGCGTCGCCGGCGCGACGGGAATTGCGGGAGCAGCGGGAACCGCTGGCGCGAAGGGTGCCACCGGTGCTACGGGCGTCAACGGCGCGCCCGGAGCCACCGGTAGCCCAGGCCTCGTCTACCAGGGCGCCTACAGCTCCCTCACCAGCTACACCCTGGGCGACGTCGTGCTCTTCGCCGGCTCCAGCTACGCCTCGCTGCAGTCGTCCAACCACAACAACACCCCAGGTGAGTCGCTGGCTTTCTGGGGCTTGCTGACTGCCCAGGGTCCGATCGGCCCAGCCGGCGTCGCGGGAGCTACCGGCCCCACCGGCATTCAAGGCGCTCCCGGCTCGGTCGGCCCGCCGGGTCAGCAAGGGAACACCGGGGCGCAGGGTCCGGCCGGGCAAGCGGGTGCCCAGGGCATTCCCGGCGCAACCGGCGCAACCGGCCTTCAGGGCCCAGCGGGCGTCGCTGGCGCTGCCGGTCCCGTCGGCCTCAACTTCCGCGGGGCCTACGATTCGCAGACCAACTACGCCCAGACCGACGGCGTTCAGTGGCAGGGAGCCGGCTATGTGTCGCTGCTGGCCAACAATCACGGCAACACCCCCAGCGAGTCGCCTACCGCCTGGGCGCTCTTCGCCGCCTCGGGCGCTGCCGGCCCCGCCGGCCCGCAGGGCCTCCCCGGAGCCACTGGGGTCACGGGCATCGGCCTCCCGGGAGCTACTGGGGCAACCGGCGTGCAGGGCGCTCCCGGCCCCGCCGGCCCCACCGGCGCATCCGGTCCCATCGGAGCCACCGGCGTGCAGGGCCTGCCGGGAGCTACGGGGTCCATCGGCCCGGCCGGCCCTACTGGCGCCAGCGGCCTTCCCGGCGCAATGGGCGCTACCGGAGCCACCGGTTCCGCCGGCGCACCGGGCCTGAGCTTCCGCGGCGCCTGGGCCGCCACTGCCACCTACACGCTCAACGACGCCGTCACCTTCGCCGGCTCCACCTACATAGCTCTCGCGGTAAACGCCAATTCCGAGCCCGACATCACTCCCGCGGTCTGGTCGTTGCTTGCGTCAGCGGGATCCGTCGGCCCGCCCGGCACTCCCGGAGCGGCTGGATCTCCCGGGGCCGCCGCCACCATCTCGATTGCACCCGTCACCGTCCTCCCCGCCGGTTCCCAGCCCACCGTCACCAACACCGGCACAAGCTCCGCCGCGGTGCTCGCTTTCGGCCTGCCCGCGGGCGGCGGATCTTCCTCCACCCAGCCCACCGGCAGCAGTTTCGCCGCGATCTACCACGCCGTCAGCTACAACACCCTGTACTACTCCCTCACCTCACCCACCGCCGCGGGCAGCGAGACCGCCGCGGTCCTCGCCTGGGTCCCGCGCGGCTGCACCGCCACCCGCCTCGACGTCTACTCCCAGCAGTCCGCACCGATCAAAGTCACCCTGCGCAGCGGCACGCCCGGCAACATGGCCGACACCACCCTCCTCTGCGACCTCGGCAGCCTTTCCGCTGCAAGCTGCACCGTCACCGGCTCGGTCACCGTCGCTCCCGGCGCCTTCCTCGACCTCCGCATCGACAACGCCTCCGGCACACCCGCCGGCGTCTGGACCGCCCTCGAATGCAACTGATTTCGCTCTGCCCCGGGCTGGAAAGCTTATAAATCACAGATCGTCCCCATCGGTTCGGCACGCGCGTCGGAGTCCACTCTCCGCCTTCCAAAAAGCCCGCCACCGCCGCCCTCGCGTATGCTGTTTTGTCGAGGGACCTACCACGATGTTCCCGAAGTTCCCGATGCACCTGAGTGCTCTGCGCCCCTTGTTGCTTTCCGCCGTTCTCCTGGCCTGCACATCTTTCGTCGCGCATAGCCAGTCACCGGCTCCACCCCCTCCGCCCCAGCCGGACGCCGCTGCCGCCCCGCCTTCCGATCCCGTCCTCGCCCGCGTGCTCCGCGAGTGGCCCAACGGCATGATCTCCAACAGGAACCCTGGCGCCTGGACCTACGAGCTCGGCACCCTCCTTGATGGCGTGACCGCTCAGTGGCGAGCCACCGGTGACGGCCGCCTCTTCGAGTATGTGCACGCCGCCGTCGATCACTCGGTCGACAAAGACGGCGTCATCCATTTTCCCAACGGCAAGCCGTTCCCCTCCGCTGCCCACTCCCTCGACGACGTCGAAATGGGCCGCAGCGTCCTTGTCCTCTATCGAGTCCTTCAGCAGCCCCGCTACTACACCGCCGCCAAATTCCTCCACGACCAGATCGCCACCCAGCCCAAGAACTCCTTCGGCGGCTACTGGCACAAGGGCATCTACCCGAACCAGATGTGGCTCGATGGCGCCTACATGGCCGAGCCCTTCAGCGCCAACTATGCCCGCACCTTCAACCAACCGCGCGAAATGGATGGCATCGCCGAGCAGTTTCTGCTCATGAGCGCCCACATGCGCGACCCCCACTCCGGCCTCCTCCGCCACGGCTGGGACGCCAGCAAGAAAATGGACTGGGCCGACAAAACCACCGGCCAGAGCCCCGAAGTCTGGGCGCGCGCCATGGGCTGGTACGCCATGGCCCTGGTGGATGTCCTCGACCGCATGCCGCCCGCCGACCCCCAGCGCGCCGTCATGGAGGACCTCACCCGCCGCACCCTCACCAGCATCGCCCGCTTCCAGGACCGCGATACCGGCCTCTGGTACGAGGTCCTCGACAAGGGCAATCTCCCCGCCCGTAACGGCGCGCCAGCGCAAACAGCGGCCAAGGGCAATTATTTGGAAGCCTCTGCTTCCTGCATGTTCGTCTACGCCCTCGCTCACGCTATTCGTGAGGGCGTCCTCCCCTTCAGCTACGAGGCCAACGTCTCCAAGGGCTGGGCCGGCATCCAGTCCCACTTCGTCCAGCCTGACGGCACCCTCACCGGCACGGTTTCCGTCGGTGGTCTCGGTGGCAATCCCTATCGCTCGGGCTCCTACGACTACTACCTTTCCGAAAAGGTCGTCGACAACGACGCCAAAGGCGTCGGCGCCTACCTCCTCGCCTTGAGCGAGATCACCCTCCGCGAGCAGGCCGGCGACCTCCTGCGCAAAGCACGCGGCAAGACCGTCCTCTTCGACGGCTGGTTCCACTCCCAGACCCGCAAAAACGCCGACGGCTCCACCGAGCCTTTCCACTACAAGCCCAGCGACGACGCCAACAGCGGCTACTCCTGGTTCAACCGCATGTTCCAGACCTACGGCATGCGCTCCGACACCCTGGACCACGCTCCCACCGCCGCCGACCTCAAGTCCGCCGAAATCTACGTCATCGTCTCGCCCGACATCCCCGCCCTCAACCCTAGCCCGCACTACATGGATAAGGCGAGCGCCGAAGCCATCGAAGCCTGGGTCCGTGCCGGCGGCGTCCTCGTCCTCATGGAAAACGACTCCGAGCACGCCGACCAGACCCACCTCGACCTGCTTTCCGACCGCTTCGGCCTCCACTTCAACCCGGTCACGGTCAACAAAGAGTTGGGCAACGATTACACCAACACCCTCATCCAGATCCCGGCCGGCACCGGCGGCATCTTCAAGCAGGCCCACACCGCCGTGATGAAGGAAACCGCCACCCTAACAATCAGCGGCCCCGCCAAGTCCCTCCTCACCCACACCAATGCCGAGTCTCCCGAACCGTTCACCGTCATGGCTGTCAGCCATCTCGGCAAGGGCCTGGTCTACGCCAACGTAGACCCCTGGATCTACAACGAGTACACCGACGGCCGCAAGCTCCCCCTGCACGAGGACAACTTCGCCGCCGGGGAGGAACTCGTCCACTGGCTGGTCACCCAGGCCGTCACGCATTAGAGCATTTCTCCTCGGGTGTAGTCCCTTCCTTCTAACGGGCGTCATCCTGAGCGCAGCGAAGAGCCTGCCCTGAACGTAGTGAATGGGATCTC
>CAXSHQ010000245.1:0-4940 GCA_964236875.1 uncultured Acidobacteriaceae bacterium
TGGAGCTTCTTGCGCTTCTGGTGGCGGCAGTGTCGTGCGGCGGCTGCCGGCAGGACATGCACGACCAGCCGAAGTTCTATCCGCAGCGGGGGACGAGCTTCTTTCGGGATGGCCGTTCGGTCAGGCCGCAGATTCCCGACACGGTTGCCCGTTCGCAGGAGGCAAGTCCGAGCTACTTTGCGACAGGGATGCAGGGGAACAGTGAAGGCGACGGGATGCCTGTGCCCGTCAGTACCGAGCTTTTGCTGCGTGGGCAGGAGCGCTTCAATATCTACTGCACGCCGTGTCACTCCCGCACAGGGTATGGGCAGGGCATGATCGTGCAGCGGGGATACCAGCCTGCAGCGAGCTTCCATACCGAGCGCCTGCGTCAGGCTTCGCTGGGACACTTCTTCAACGTGATCACCAATGGGTATGGCGCGATGCCGGATTATGCCGCGCAGCTCACTCCGGAAGACCGCTGGGCGGTGGTGGCTTATGTCCGCGCCCTGCAGCTCAGCCAAAATGCGAAGGCTTCCGATGTGGCTCCGGGCAATGCTGTTTCTCCCATGCAGGAGATCGCCACGCAACACGGGATGGAGCAGGGCTTCGCTGACATGAGCTTCTGGCGGCAGCGTCCGCCGGCTCGTCCCTTTGCTGTGGCTCAACCCAGGGCGGCTCAGGCGGCTTCTCCGGATGGGACGGCAGCAGCCTCCGGCACGGCGGTGAGCAGCTCTGCCGCAGCCGGTGGGGCGAAGCTCGGCACGCCTGCACCGACCGCGGGTGCTGTGGCTGTTGCCGCAAGCAAGCCGAAGCCGCACGCCGGCAACAGCGCAGCGGGCAAGCAGGTGTATGAGGACAACTGCAGCATCTGTCACCAGTCGAATCTGGCGGGGCGTCCGCCGAAGTTCCCCGCGCTGGCAGGCGTTGTGGAACGCACGGGTGAAGAGCATGTGCGGGAAGTGATCAACAACGGTGTGCCTGACGCGAGGCCGATGATGCCGTCCTTTGCGGATCGACTGACGGCTACGGAGATCGCCGACTTGATCGCGTTTCTCAGGAGCTACAAAGGCGAAGATTGAGAGGATCGCCGCCAGAGAGGGCAGCGCCCAGGAGAGGGCACCGTGGCAGCACCGTTCCCGAGCGGAGGGCGGGCGATCTTTTGGATATCATCGCGCTCTGGTGACAGAGGCTTCCGAATCTGGCTCCCAAAGTTAGAGACGACCACGAAGGCGGCAGAATGTTCCGGAAAGCTTTGTACGGTATCGCTCTTTGCGGGGCGCTGGCTTTATCAACGGGTGCGGGTGCGCAGGCGAGTCCTGCCGATGTGGGCTGCCCGGCCCCTGGGCAGGGGCGCGGACCACGTCCGGGAGGACCGAACCAGCCCGGCGGCGCACCGGCTAATGCGCCAGGAGCTGGCGGCGGCGCGGATCGTGCTGGCGGGGAGTTCCGCGGGGGTGCGGGGCGTCCCGCAGGAGGCCCTGAAGCGCCGAACGCGGGTCCGGCGAAGAAGCGGCTGCTTATCTGGGCGGACACGCGGAACGGTATCGCCCAGCACGACATTGGGCACGCGATCGCGGTGATCGAAGAGCTTGGCTACAAATCAGGGGCCTTCGATGCGTATATCCGAACCGATTCGAACATCATCTCCCGGCGGCCCAGGATGACAACCGGTGAGCCGGCGAGTGGCGGCCCAAGCCTTTGCAATGTGGACGCGATCTTCTTTCTGGGACACCGCGAGATCGAACTGGATGCGCAGCAGAAAACCGATCTGCTGTGGTTCGTGCACGATGCCGGTAAAGGCTTTGTTTCAGGCCATACCGGCACGACAGCGTTCCTGAGCTGGCCGGAGTTTGGCGAGATGATCGGCGGCCGCTTCGATGAACATCCGTGGGGAGTAATCGAAGCGCCTGTGCTTGTCACCGACCCGAAGTTTCCCGGGCTGGGCAAGCTCGGCGCCAGCTTCACGATCAAGGACGAGTTCTACCAGCAGAAGGGCTTCTCGGCGGAGAAGAGCCGGGTGCTGCTGCGCCTGGACACGAGCAAGCTGGATATGACCCGCCGCGGCATCCAGGCGGCGGACTATCCTTACCCACTGGCGTGGGCCAGGATGTACGGGAAGGGGCGGGTGTTCTACTCCACCTTTGCCCACGCGCCCGCCAGCTGGGACGACCCGAGGATCCAGGAGATGTATCTCGGAGCGATCAAGTGGGCGCTGGGGATGGTCGATGCGGACGTCGCGCCGATTCCCATGCCACCCGCTCCGCAGGCTTCAGCAGCGACGCCGGCTACACCGTAGGGGGCGCGCGCGCGCGCTTGAGGGTGGCGGCCACCGCTTGGCTTTCTGTACTTGGCTTTCTGTATAGTGGTGTTGATCGTTGGGCCTCCTTGCAGAGGCGTTACGCCTAAGTAACGCAGACTGGAGACAGATCATGCCGCCCGCAGCCAGAATTACCGACATGCACACTTGCCCGATGGTGACGGGGATCGTCCCGCACGTGGGCGGTCCTATCCTGCCGCCGGGCTGTCCGACGGTGTTGGTGGGTTTTCTGCCTGCCGCCCGAATGGGCGATATGGCTACCTGCGTTGGGCCTCCGGACGTGATCGTCAAGGGCGCCATGACGGTCCTCATCGGAGGACAGCCCGCCGCGCGGCTGGGGGACATGACAGCGCATGGCGGTGTGATCATCCTGGGTTGTCCGACGGTGATCATCGGCGAGGCGGGCAGTGCGCCCGGGCCGCAGGCAGGGGCACTGATGGCCGCTGCGGCAGCGGGCACACCCTTCTGTGAGGAGTGCGAGAAGGCCGCCGGTCACTAGACGTTCGGGAGAGCATGTGAAGGCCACACTACGAGGTGTCTCCGGTCCCGCGATGGGGATGGAAGTACCGCTGGATGACAAGCGTGGCGCGACGGTTGGCCGGAACCTGAGTTGTGCGGTCGCGCTGCCGGGCGATTCCTTTCTTTCAGGCTCCCACTTTGAAGTGCTCCTGGTGGATGGCCGGGTCGTTGTCCGGGACCCGGGCAGCACCAATGGCACGTTCGTGAATGGTGCCAGGCTTCGTGAGCACGTATTGCAGCCTGGCGAGCTCATTCTCGCGGGCAAGAGCACCTTCCAAGTGGAGATCAGCTCGACGGAACTGCCCACTGTAGTCGACGTGCTGTCGAGCCAGACGGACCCTCTCTACGCGGTGCTGGACATGGCACGCGACCCCGCCATGTTCCCGCTTCTTCTATCGAGCGGCGCGCAGTACACCTGCCTGTACACGGGCCCGTCCGCCACGAAGCTGGAGAACGTGGCGCCTTACCTGGTGCAGCTGCCGCCCCGCTGCGAGTTGCTGCAGAAGATCGTCGAAGAGGGCTGGGGGAACTCCTGGGGTATCTTCCTGACGTCCAGCCAAGCGCCTCAGACGGTCTGGCATGAGCTGCGGCGGTCGCTAATGGTGACGCTGGAGACGACGCAGAAATTTGTGTACTTTCGCTTCTATGACCCGCGGGTGCTCAGGACGTTCCTGCCGCTGGCGGATGCGCAGCAAAGACAGGAGTTCTTTGGAACCATCTCCAGCTTCCTTATGGAAGATGAGGATGCGGGCGCCGTTCTGCGCTTGTACGCTTCCCAGCAAGAGCTGGCAGCCGAGAAGGTGGCCATTGCGGCGGCAAAGTAGAGCATGCGGCTCCGGTGTGCCTCCGATGCAATGACAGGCTGGGCCTGGAATGGTGAGGGGCTCAGCCGATGAACATACCGCCAGAGTGGTTCTCCTGAAGGTGTAGTTCCCCTCCGGGCAAGCTACGAGATCCCTTCGACAGGCTCAGGGCAGGCTCTTCGCTGCGCGAGGGATGACGCCTTTCGGAGTGAAATCTAGCCATAGCTATTCTCGCTACGTGTAGTCGCCCTCTCCTGATGCGTCCGTTCCGCTGCGGGCAGACTACAGAGATCCTTCGCTTCGCTCAGGATGACGCCTCTTTACACGAAGGTCTACACCGATGGAGAGCTGCTCTAAGGAAGGTTTGATCAAGTCCGCAAGCATTCCCTCAGCGGCTAAAGCCGCATTGATTTGCAGCGTTTTACGGCGGGGCTGAAGCCCCGCCCTGACGAAACGGATACTTGCTCAGAGGTTCCCTAAAGGAGCAAAGCTCTAATTCGGCGGAGGCGGGATGGGCACCATGCGCAGCCAGCCTTCGGTGAGCAGCACTCGGGTGGGAGGCAGGTCGCCGAGCGGCGTGGCCGCCGGGACGTCGGTCGACGAGAAGGTGGAGCTTCCGGGCGCCTGGTAGAGGAACTCGGCGGAGTAGCCGGCGAGGTCCGGTGGCGGAAGCAGAGCCTTTTCCGATTCGAAGGTCCTGGTGGTGAGGATCGGGCCGGCGTAGAAGGAGGGTTCGAAGGCTTTGAGAGCGGGGTTGACGAACTCCTTGGGCACGGTGATCTTCTTGCGGGGCAGGGCACCGCAGGTGACGTAGAGAGCGTTGCGAACGTCGGCGAGGATGACCACATCGACGGGCTGATTGGCAGGCACGGCAACCTGTGCTTCGAGCCCCGCCACGAACGGGTGGGTTACGGCCTGAACGCCCGGCTGGTTGGGAGCGAGTGGGCTCATGAGGTCGAGCAGCGCCTGATCCGCCGCCTGTTTGCAGACGGGCTTGAAGTGGGCCTGCGCGGGGGACGCGCCGGCCTCGAAGATGCCGAGGACGCCGTCGTCCGGACGGGTGACATCGCCGATGCGCACCTGCAAAGCGGGAAGGCTGGGCGGCGCAGTCAGCGGGGCCGGATCGCGGGTGAGGTCCGCGGTTTCCTGGGTGGCGGTGCCAGTGAACTGAAGGCGGGCTCCCATGACGAGGATGGGCTCGCCCACGAGGCTCACCTTGTGCTCGGAGGTCTTGGTGCTGGGATCGAAGGTGCCGCGGATGGTGTCGATGGTGCGGAGCATGGCGGAAAGGCCGGTTTCGCTCCACGGGGCCGTGCCGG
>CAXSHQ010000245.1:4950-7564 GCA_964236875.1 uncultured Acidobacteriaceae bacterium
GGCGACAGTGATGCCCTGCTGCAGGAGCGACTGGACGAACACCTTGAGAGTCGGGTTGGCGATGTGGAAGAGCGGGTCGGGGTTGGGTGTGAGCCAGAGATGCGGGGTGTAGGTGACCTTGAGGGTGGCCCCGTTGGTGAGTCCCTGCACGGGCTTGTCGGTGGTGAGCTTGCCCAGACCCTGGCCTGCGCCGTCGAAGACTTCCAGGGCATGCTCCAGGAAGTCGGGCAGCAGCAGGCCGCAGACGGGGCCGTGGGTCGCATCCGCTTCCTGGGCAGCGTTGTCTGCCGCAGAGAGGCGGAAGGTGTAGCGGCTCCAGAAGGGAAGCCGGGGCGGGAGCGCGATGCTGAGCGGAGAGTCGGGGTCGACAGTGGGGGAGGTGGGCAAGACGCCGGAGTCCCAGGAGCAGCCGGTCGGGGTCGTCACGCCGCGCGCGAAGCCGAACATGTCCAGCAGGTCAAGCTTGTTGAGGCGCAGCGCGCCAGCCCGCAGGCGGTAATTGAGGCCCATCAACTGCGAGTCGAAGTTGGTGAGCGGCGCGGAGATGATGTTCATCTGCGTAAAGGCGTCCTCGGTCAAGCTGGGATCGACTTTCTGCAGGGGCGCCTCGTTGCCGTTCATGTCGCTGCCCGTACGAGAGAGCATGGCGCTTTGGAGAACGCCTGGAATGGTGGCGGTCACGTGGGAGCGCTCGGTGAAGACTTCGACCGGCAGCACCGGCTGCTGACCTGGAGGGTAAGACACCGGGGTCATCTCCACATCGCTCGAGTTGAGCTGCCAACCGGTCAGGTCGTTGTGCGGATGCGAGTAGTTGCTATCGAGCAGGAGTGGATCGATGGGATCCTGCCAGGGAGTGATAGCGAGCGGGCTAGGCATTTCGCCGGCCGGCAACACGGCATGGAGAGAGGAAGCGTCAAAGCGGGGATCGCGCGAGAAGGTGAGGCCGTTGATGGCAGCGGTGTAGTCCGCCTGAGCCGCGGCCAAGTTGGCCGCGCCGCCGGCCGCAGCCATGGCGCCCGCGCTTTCGGGGTCGAGCAGGAGCATCTCGCGAGCGAGCGCCTGCACGACGGTGGGGATGCCGGGGAGATTGAAGGTCTGGAGAGTAGCGACGAGGTCCGCACCGAAGACGATCGCCTGCTTGCCGGCGCCGAGGCTGACGAGCGTGTTGCCGCTGAGGCGCGTCTGCACCTGCTTGTCGGTGCGGAAGCGGGTGTCGTAACCGAATCTGTAGGAGCGGCCTAGGTTGCTGAGCACGATCTGGGGCGACCAGGAGCTGTACCAGCGGGGACCTGGGATCTCGAAGAGGTTGGAGAAGGATGGGACGGAGACGATAGCGCCGGCAGTGGTCTTGAACAACAGAGCCAACGCGTCGGGGTCGGTGGCATCCAGCCACCAGCCGGCGGCATCACTCCCGCTGCCGTCGGGCGTAAGGCCGAGTGCGGAGGAGCGGGCATTGGTGCGGCTGTCATGCACGCGAATCATGCGCGGGTCGAGAGTGGTCCCCTTGGCAGCAGCGGCTGTGACGGCTGCATGGAAGGCCGTTTGTGTGTTGCTGACGAAGGTCGAGATTTGCGCGTCGTTGGGCGCCGCGGGCGGTTGTGTGGTCTGGAGCCCGGGGATGCTGTAGATGCGCGAGTTGTCGACGGAGGAGGCGGAGCGCGTCTGCATCTGCGGCCAGTAGCCGCTGGCGCCGCGAGCGGTCCCATCCGACGTGAGCAGGAAGTTTTTGTAGGAGAGCGAGGGGGTAGGCGCTTCAATGTCGATCCGGGCGTAGACCTTGGACTTGCCCGGCACGCTCTGGAAGGTGGCGGCATGCGCCGCGCCCGGCATGTCAATGACGCCGCCGGTGGAGTACTTCTGGCTGCCGAGATCGGCGAGGAGCATTTCCGCGCCGTTGACCATATCCGCAGGAGCCAGGCCCCCGATGCCGGAGTTGATGGAGAGGTCGGCGAGCGCGCGCTTGACGTTGGGGTAGAGCTTGACGTTGGCGCTGGTGATGGGCGCGGACGTGATGACGCCGGCGAGCGGGACCGACACCACGGCGCCGTGGCAGACGGTCCGCTTGGGGAGCAGGAAATTGGCGGCCGCCGAGGAAATCTGCGTGTAGGTCGAGCCGATAGTGGACTTGTCGGGCGGTGGGAAGAAGGTGAGGATCTTCGCTAAAGCGGAGGATTGGGCCTGGACGGTGCCGTTCTGACCGGCGAGGCTCTGGAGATCCAGCATCTGGCTGGAGGAGGGGAGCTGGGCCGTGGCCACACCGATGTTGCCGGTCCAGGAGGGTGCCTGCGACGCCGCGCCGGAAAGGCTGACCTGCGGGGTCATGTCGGCGAGCGAGCCCACGACCGCGGTGGTACTGGCCTTCCAGAGCTTCAACGTCTCGGAGGGGAGGGCGCTCATGTTGAGCGGATCCCAGTTGTCGCTGCCGTACCAGCCGACAACGAGATAGCTGACGTTGCCGGTTGCTTTGCCGATGTCCTGCAGGGAATCGTAGAAGCCGAAGCGCTTGCGGGACTCGGGATAATAGGCCGCCATGGCGGGATCGAACGAAGCCGCACCTCCGGGGTGGGTGTTGGGATCGGTATCCCACAAACCGGAGCCGGCGTAGCCGACACTG
>CAXSHQ010000246.1:0-7467 GCA_964236875.1 uncultured Acidobacteriaceae bacterium
ACCAGCTTCTCGCGCTCAGATCGAATGGACAACCTCCTGAAACTTCACATCTAGACGGACGATTCGGGGTGCCAGAAGTCCAGCGCCAGCACGCAGATGATGCCGAAGAGAATCACCAGCAGCGGCCACCACCGGTCTAGCCACGATTGCTTTTCGCCTGAAAGATCCATTGCGTCCTCCTCGCCTTCATCAGATGCTGTCTTCCCTGATGGTACCCGAGGCGTGCGGCGCCTGCACCACGGCGAGTGCAAGGTTGAAGAAACGCCGCGGATTTGAAGCCGGGATGCACGATTGTGTTTGCGTTGGATAAAGTCTGTGTTACTTTTAGCGAAACCTTTGCAGATGAACCAAGGCTGAAGCGCGAACCAACCGATTCGCTGCCCCAGTTCCCGCTTCCATGGCGGATGTGCACTGCCTCCCGGCAGGCATGCACCGCCCGGGTCCCCGAAGTGTTTCTTCATCGCACCGTTTCGCAGAAAACCGGATGTTCGTGCGCAGCTTCCTGACCGTTGCTGCTGCGTGAAGCTGTCCCACTCGCAAGACTTGTTCGCAACCTGACCCGGTACTCCGACTCACGGCACACGCTTGCCGCGGGTAAGGGAGACTTGCACCTCGCCGCACCTTTGAGCAGTTGCTGACCAGTTACTGACCAGTTGTCGATCGGCTGGCGATCATCCCCGTTCTTCCGGAGCGGCAGCCGACGTGTCCCTGTTTCACTTTCGCTCGACGTACCGAATTGCCAGACGCCCCCGACGTGCGCTTTGTCCTTCCGTTCCCTAACTCGACCGTAGGAGACCCGATGAAACGATCCTTCCTGCAACTTCCCGTCGTACTTGCCTTGACCCTGCTTGCCCTGTTCCTGGGCTTTGCGGGCGAAAGCACGGCCCATGCCCAAGGCAGCAGCGGCACGCTTACCGGAACCGTGACGGACGCCACGGGCGCCGTGATTCCAGGCGCCGTGATCACCGCGACCGACCCCGCCACCAACACGAAGTTCGCAGCGACAACCAACAAGTCCGGCCAGTACACGATCGCCAACGTGCCCCCGGCGAACTACAACATTTCTTCGAGCAAGAGCGGCTTCGCGACAGACCTCATCTCGGGGCAGGCAGTGACCGTAGGGACGCAGTCGAACGCCAACTTCAAGATGATGGTGGGCGCGGAGAACACGACCATCGAAGTGCAATCCACCGCGGCCGACCTCCAAACGCTGAATGCGACGGTGGGCGTCACGGTTTCGGAGCTGTCGATCGAGTCGCTCCCTTCCGTGCAGCGCGACGTGAGCACCTTTGCCACGCTGCAGCCAGGCGTAACCCCGGGCGGCAGCGTGGCCGGCACGGTGACCGATCAGGCCTCGTTCACGCTGGATGGCGGCAACAACTCCAGCGACATGGACGGCTCCATGCTGAACTACACCGGCTCGTTTGCCGGGAACCCGACGGGGATGAGCGGGACGGCGTTCTCGGGATCGTCGGGTGTGATGCCCACGCCGCAGGACTCGATTGAAGAGTTCCGGATCGCCACCGCCGGGCAGACGGCGGACTTCAACAACTCCACCGGCTTCCAGGCGCAGATCGTGACGCGGCGCGGCCGCAACACACCGCATGGCACAGCGTATGAGTACTACCTGGATTCGAACATCGGCGCCAACAGCTGGCAGAACCGGCTGACCAAGACGGTGAAGCCCAGCTACCACTTCAACCGATTCGGCGGCGCGCTCGGCGGCGAAGTGCTTCCCAGCTACCTGGGCGGCAAGACGTACCTGTTCGGCATGTATGAGGGGTACCGCTATCCGGCATCGGCAACGTACACGCGTCCGGTGCCTTCCGCCGACCTGCGCAACGGCATCGTGACGCTGAACATCACGGTGAACGGCGTGGCGACGCCGACGAGGTTCAACCTGAAGCAGTACGATCCGCGCGGCATCGGGCTTTCGCCGGTGATGGCGCAGATGTGGAACACGGAGGAGCCTGACGGCAACGACCCGGGCTGCACAGGCATCTCGGGGGCGCGCTGCGACGGTGTGAACGAGATTGCGTTCAGGGCCAACGTCGCCCTGCCCCAGAAGAGCGACTTCGGCGTGGCTCGCATCGACCACGACTTCGGCGACAAGTGGCACGCCAACGCGAGCTTCCGGCAGTACGCGTTTACCAATCTCACCAGCAACCAGGTGGATATCGGCGGCGTGCTGGGCGGCACGAAGGGGGTTCCCAAGGCACTGGCACCGCGCCCGCAGACGCCCTGGTTCCTGGTGGCGGGCGTGACCACCAACATCACCTCCAGGCTTACCAACGACTTCCACTACAGCTACCTGCGCAACATCTGGTACTGGAACAGCGCGGAAGCACCGCCGCAGCTGCCCACCCTGGGCGGCGCTCTGGAGCCGATGGGTGAACAGTCCATCCAGGTACTTTCGCCGTATAACGTGAGCACGCAGCAGATCCGCGAGCGCGTGTGGGACGGTCACGACCACTACTTCGCCGATGACTTGACGCTGATCAAAGGCAACCAACTGATCCAGTTCGGCGGCCAGTACCAGCACAACTTCGCTTATCACAACCGCACCGATAACGGCGGCGGCATCAACTACACCACCACGTACCAAGTAGGCGATAACGCGGGCAACACCGCGGCTACGCTGCCAGGGCTGGCAAACGCCTGCACGACCAACCCGGCGCTGGCGGGACAGCCCTGCCTGCCGGCCACGGGCACGACCAACGTGCGCCTGCTCAGCGCGGCTCTGGGCATCGTGAACGATTCGCAGGTGGCCTACACGCGTTCCGGCGACAACCTGACGCTGAACCCAGGCAAGACACGCGCCTCGGACTCCACGACGATCCCGTACTACAACATGTACATCACCGATGCGTGGCACGTGAAGAAAAGCCTGACACTGACCGGCGGCCTGGGCTACGCGATCGAAATGCCGCCGACGGAAGCGACGGGCAAGCAGGTGGTGCTGGTGGACAGCAGCGCCAATCCCATCTACACGGACAGCTACCTTGCGCAGCGAGCCTCGGCGGCCAGCCAGGGTCAGGTGTACAACCCGATGATCGGCTTTGCGCTGCTCGGCAATGTGAACGGCAAGCCGAAGTATCCGTATAACCCGTTCTATGGCGGCATCAGCCCGCGCATCTCCGTGGCGTGGAATCCGCACGCGGGCCACGACTCCATTTTCGGCAAGATGCTGGGCGATGGCGCCACCGTGATTCGCGGCGGCTTCGGCCGGCAGTTCGGCCGGCTGAACGGCGTATCGCAGGTATTGACGCCGCTGCTCGGTCCCGGCCTCATCCAGGCGGTGCAGTGCCGCACCGCGCTGGCCACCGGTGTGTGCGGGACCTCCACCCCGAACGACACCACCGCGTTCCGCATCGGCGTGGATGGTTTCAGCGCGCCGCTTCCAAGCGCGACGGCCACCCTGCCGCAGCCCAACTTTCCGGGGTACAACTCGGCGGCGTCGGCGGCTCCGCAGGTGCTGGACCCCAGCTTCCGGCCGAATGACACCACCAACTTCAATGTGTCGATCCAGCGCCAAGTCAACAACCGCATGCTGGTGGAGGTCGGCTATATCGGCCGCCTGATCCGGCATGAGAACAACTCGGTGCTGCTGAACACAGTGCCGTACATGATGAGCCAGGGAGGCCAGACCTTCGCGGCGGCGTATGCGGCCGTGGAGCAGGCGTTCGGCTGCACGGTGAGCGCCGGTCTTTGCAGCTCGACGACCACCAAGGCGACCACCGGCACCACCAAGGTGTACCCCACGGTGTCGGCGCAGCCGTTCTTCGAGACGGCCCTGGCGGGAACCGGTTATTGCACCGGCTATGCCAACTGCACCACAGCCGTGGTGCAGAAGCAGGCCAGCTTCTTCGGCAACCAGAACGTGTGGAGCCTGTGGTCCGCGCTGGATAACGGCGGCTTCAACTTCGCCAGGACGATGCAGAACACACCCATCGCGGGGCAGGCGAATGGCGGACAAGGGCAGCTCACCAGCGGTGTCGCTACGTCGATCGCCAACGGCTACGGGAATTACAACGGAGGTTTCATCTCCTTCAAGGTGAACAACTTTCATGGGTTCACCTTGCAATCCAACGTGACCTACAGCAAGGCGCTGGGCATCAACGCCGAGCCGCAGGCCACCAGCTCCTATACGGTGAACGACGCGTTCGACCTGAGCAAGAACTACGGCGTTCAGTACTTCCAGCAGAAGTTCATCACCAACACGTTCGTCGTGTACCAGACGCCCTGGTTCAAGAACCAGCGCGGCATCGTGGGCCGGCTGCTGGGCGGCTACACCATAGCGCCGATCTTCGCCGCGGGAACCGGGCTTCCCGTGACCTGCGGCACGTTCGGCACGCAGTCGTTTGGAGGCGACGATAACAACGGCTTCTCCGATTCGGAAAACTGCGTCTTCCTCAATCCGCATGTGTCGGGAGTGGAGGCTCATCGCGTCGTTACGGGCGGAACGGATGCTTTCGGCATCAGCGTCGGAACGCAGACGGCCGGCAGCGGCGCAGCGGCCATCAACCGCTTCACCAGCCCGCAGGCTGTGTATGACTCGGTGCGGCCTCCGATTCTCGGCATCGATACACGCTCCGGCGGCGATGGCGTCATCACCGGCCTGCCCTACTGGAACATGGACGTGAGCATCCGCAAGAACCTCAAGGTGTATGAACGCGTGAATATGGAGTTCTCCGGGATCATTACGAACGTGTTCAATCACCTCGACTTTGGAAACGGCGGGCTGAGTCTGGCTACGCCAGCCAGCTTCGGCGTGATCACGTCCCAGGCCAACTCACCCCGTCAGATCCAGATGGGGGTCCGCGCGAGCTTCTAACCTCAACGCAGATGCGAGTGCCCCGGGAGATTTCTCCCGGGGCACTCGCTTGTTTGTGAGGAGGAAGCTATTTCGCGCGAAACCGGTTGGCGATGCCGAACTCTTCGCGCAGGCCGGGTGTGCGCAGGTTTTCGCGGAGGTGCTGCAGCCGCTGCTCCAACGCCTGGAGCGCTGCGGCGAGTGGTTCTGTGTTGGTCAGCGCCACGTCGCGCCACATGCTGTACGGCGATGCGCCCAGGCGTGTGGTTTCGCGTAGCGCACGGCCTCCAATGGACTGCACAGCCGCCATGCTTTCTGCCTGGGCTCCAAAGCGGTCCTGGAGCTCGGCGGCGAGCGTGGTGGAAAGCATCTGCGGCAGATGGCTGACCCAGGCCAGCAGCTCGTCGTGCTCCACCGGGTCGATGTCGCGGACCGCCGCCCCCATCCGCGTGACAGCTTCGCGCCACGCCCGCTCGCGCGGGCCATCGGGGCCTAGTGGTGTGAACAGCCAGGCCGCGCCGGCAAAGAGAGCGGCCTCGGCCTGCGCGGCGCCGCCGGTTTCCTTGCCGGCCATGGGGTGGCCGGGCAGGAAGCGTCCCTGGCCGCGGCCGTTGAACAGCTCCGCCGCGCGCATGCAGATCTGCAGCTTGGTGCTGCCGACATCGGTGACGAGCTGAGCTTCCTGAAGCACTGGTGACAGGCGCTCCATCCAGTCGAGGATGGCGAGCACCGGCACCGCCAGCACATACACGTCCGCAGTGTTGGGCGCGAGTGCCGCCTCGCGACTTTTGAGCGCGGCGTCGATGGCGCCGAGCTCAAGAGCCTTCGCGAGCTCGCCAACGTTCGCGTCCCAGCCGAGCACGGTGATGTTGTCACCGAGGCGCTTGAGCGCAAGGCCGAGCGAAGCCCCGATCAGTCCTGTCCCGATGATGGCAACGCGCGTCATCGCGAGTCCTCGTTCGAGAGTTCTTCCGGGCGATGCGTGAACTGCCGGGCGTTGGGACCGCGGTAGTCGCCGGCAACGTGACCATGGCCGCGAAGAACGTATTTGTAGGTCGTCAGGCCCTCCAGCCCCACCGGCCCGCGGGCGTGCACCTTGCTGGTCGAGACACCGACCTCCGCGCCGAAGCCATAGCGGAAACCGTCCGCGAAGCGCGTCGAGCAGTTGTGAAACACACCGGCCGCATCCACTTCGCGCAGGAACTTCTCCGCGGTTTCGGCGTCTTCGGTCAGGATGCTTTCGGTATGCGAAGAGCCATGCGCGTGGATGTGCGCGATCGCCTCCTCGACCGAGCCGACGACGGCCAGGGAGAGAGCAAGATCGCCATACTCGGTGTGCCAGTCGCGCACCAAGTCCGCGTTCGGGAGCAGTGACTTCACTTCCTCGTCACCATGAAGCTGAACGCCACGGTCGCGCAGAGTCTTTCCAAGCATCGGCACGAAGGTAGCAGCGATCTCGCGGTGGACGAGCACCGTCTCCACGGCATTGCAGGCGGCGGGGTAGTCGATCTTGGAGTCGGCGATCACGCGCACTGCAAGGTCGAGGTCCGCGCGGCTGTCCACGTAGATGTGGCACACGCCCTCCGCATGGCCCAGCACCGGGATGCGGGTGTTGGCCTGCACGTGCTCTACGAGCTGCTTGCTGCCGCGCGGGATCACCATGTCGATCTCACTGTGGAGCGACAGGAGCTCGTTGGTCTTCTCCCTGCCCAGCACAAAAGTGATCGCGGCATCCGGCAGGCCGTGCTCTCGCAGAGCCCGCTGCATGTGCTCCGTCAACACCATGGCTGTATGCTCCACCTCGCGTCCGGGCTTCAGGATCACGGCGTTGCCGCTCTTGAGGGCAAGCGATGCGATCTGTGTAACGGCGTCGGGGCGCGCCTCGAAGATGGTCAGCAGAACACCAAGCGGAACGGTGACTTTGCGCAGATGGAGGCCGGTTTGCCCATCGGCAGACAAATGTGAATCGGGATTCGCATTATCCAGCTCGGTGGCCTGCAGGACGCGCCCGAGCGGGTCCGGCAGCGCAGCTACGGAGCGTATGCCTTGCGCCATCTCATCGAGCTTTTGTTCGCTCAATCGCAGCCGTGAAATCGTGGCTGCATTCAGTTCGCCCGTTGCTTCGGCCATATCGCGCTGATTGGCTGCCAGCAGCTCTGCGCGCGCTCTCTCCACGGCATCGGCCATCGACAGCAACGTGTTGTTGCGCTCGGCTTCAGAAAGCGTGGCAAGCACCCGCGAAGCGTGCTTCGCGGCTTGAGCCACTGCGAGCGTCGAGCGTGCGTGCAGGTGCTGCAGACCCGGGTCAGGCAGCACCAGACCCCACCAGTTCGCCACGTGCAGCCGGCGCAAAGCGCGTGCCTACTTCTTCGCCCGCCATGATGCGCTCCAGCACCTGCGGAGTACGTCCGTTGGCGATGACGGCTTCTTTGCCGGCTTCGAGCACAATGCGCACACTCTCCAGCTTCGAAAGCATGCCGCCACGCCCGCGTCCGTTGCCGCCATGCGCCAGCGCAAGGATGCTGTCATCGACGGCGGGCACATCGCGCAGCAGCATCGCACCGGGCGCATGCGGGTCGCGGTCATACAAGCCATCCACGTCGGAAAGCAGAAGGAGGAGGTCGGCATCAATGTGCTTCAAGAGCAGCGCGGAC
>CAXSHQ010000247.1:0-7425 GCA_964236875.1 uncultured Acidobacteriaceae bacterium
CAAACGCCACAAAAGCATAACCCCGCCGCGCTAGCGGCTTAGTGCAAATCGCCAACGTGCTCGCGGAGCGCCTGAACGAGTGGATTGTCCTGTTCTCATCATTGAGAACGCCTGAGCGGGCGGATTACTACTGTCATGCCGACTCGTGAGGACATCCGCTTGTGAATGTTCTTGCGTTGCGGACAAGTCGACCGTAAGGTGGCGCTGCTAATCAGTCTGCTCAACATCCTGGGGCCAAGATGTGCATTTGTGGCAGTTCTCGCGTCGCACACTGCTGACCCGTTCTGGTCTGCTTGGAATCGCTGCTTTATTCCACAACTTTGCATTTGGCCTTTCGAGGCCCAGGCGCTTACCTGCTAATCGTAGAGGCTCCGTCCGCTTTGGAGGAGCCGCCGATCCAGCCAGCAAACCACCGGCGATACCGATTTCCGTCCCGGTGATGTAGGCCGCTCCGTTAGAGGCGAGGAGTACCCACGCCGATTGCTCTGTTATTCATTGCACGGCCAGGTTGCGATGTGTCTCTCGCCAATCGCTGGGGGGAACACCCTCCCACCCGCGGAAGGCACGTCCGAACGAGTTCGGGTCTTCGAAGCCGAGCAGGTAAGCGGCTTCATTCAACTCCAAAGCCGAATTTCCGAGATAATAGCGCGCCATGAGGTGACGAGCTTCATCCAGCACGCGTTGATAGCTAGAACCTGAATCCTGCAGCCGGCGCTGCAGGGTTCGCGGGCTTATATGGAGAGCGTGCGAAATCACCTCAACTGAGGGGCGCTGACCAGTCAGCTTGTCCTGAATCGTTCTCCGGACCAGCTCTACAAAACTGTCCTCTTCTTTGTCCTGCCGGAGCTGCTCTTCAAACTGGGGGGCGAGCATGTCCAGCAGCTCTGTGTTGCGCGTCACAAATGGTGTAAGCGCATCATCTGCCCGGAAGACGATCGCATTCTGCGCTGCGCCTTCTACGACCTCGCAGCCGAAGTAACGAGCAAGAGCGCGTTGGTGCTTCCGAGCATGGACGTACTCGATGCGGACGGGTTTCAGCTGCGTTCCCGTTCCATGTCGCGCAATCGTTACCATCCAGGAGAAGCAATAGTCTGCGAGCACCTGTGGTTCCGAATCAACCGCTAGCAGCCAACGAAAGCTAACCCGGAACTGTCCGTCAGTAAATTCGGACAAGATCTCTTCCGGTGCAGTGAGCTTCTTGAAACGTGCCATGTGCTCGACGGCTGTCTTGAAGTTTTCAGTCGAGAGGGCGGCGATCGCCATGGGATGAAAGCGTTCTGTCTTGGTTTCCACTCCCAGCTTGAGGCCGATTAGCGGGTCATCGCTGACAGCTTCAATGGCCCGCCATAAAGCAAAGAGTTCCTGCGTGGTGACTAGCACGCGGGGTTGCTCAAAGAGATCCCGTGGCAAACCCGCGCGGTGAAGCATCGTCGGAAGCGAAAGACCCAACTCCGTCACCTTCAACGCCAAGCGTGCGGGGACGCGGAAATACTTCTGCATACGCCTTCTCCTGAGAACGATCGTAGTCTGATCGGCGTTAACAAACCCTGCAGGACGCGCCAAAGTTCCAGCTTTACACGACAATCCAGCGTACGCCTCACTTGGCGTAATCGGAAGCAATATTGGCGCTGTCTGCTGGGCGCGTGGCATCCGCAGTTTCATACAGTAAGGATGCGGCAGTATTCCAGCGAGTTCGATCCACAGGAGCAGAGCTAGGTCGCCAATCTTCTCGAACCAGAAAGCAAAGAAAGGAAGCATCATGTTTTCGAAACGCCTTGTATTCGGTCTTTTTCTCACCACTTTGTTAGCGCCGGCAGTTTACGCACAGACTCCAGCTCCTCCTACGGAGACGATCAAGACAGCTGCGACCCACACGCCCGAAGAACAGCAACTCCTCGACCTCTCCAAATCGAAGTGGGATTGGATGTCAGAGAAGAATGTCGATCAACTAGGGACTCTTTTTGACGACAAGGCCATGTTCACGCACATGGGAGGGACGTGGGGCAGGAGCCAGGAGCTCGCCACCATCAAGAGTGGCGGTATCTGGTACAAGAAGGCCTTTGTCTACGAGAACGATGTTCGTACCTTCGGCACTGCGGCCGTTGTATTAAGCGACATGGATTTGGTCGCGGTCGTTGGCGGCCATGAGGTCACCAACCCGTTCATGGTGACCGAGGTATACATCAAGGAAAACGGCAAGTGGAAGCTCGCGCAGCTGACCTTCTCGCATCTGGTTCGGCCAGTCAAAACGGGTAACGCACAAAACTGAACACGAAGCACCGCAAGACCAAGGTTTCTGAATGAAGAATTGGGCACATGTTTTCGTGATGACTGTTCTCCTGACGGCTTGCCTCTTAGGCGGAGCCGTTGCCGAGCAGCAACGGCCCGTAAAGGATCCCCAGAGGGCCGCGGAGAACAAAGTGCTGATCGTCTATTTGTCTCGAACGAACAACACAAAGGCCGTCGCTAACATGATTCACGAGAGCGTGGGCGGTGATCTCGCTGCTCTTGAGTTGCAAACACCCTATCCGGCGAATTACCACGCCACGGTGGAACAGGTCGTACACGAGAATGAGACGGGCTTCTTGCCGCCTCTCAAGACAGCGATCGACCGACTGGATCAGTACGATGTTGTCTTCATCGGATTTCCCACCTGGGACATGAAGCTGCCACCGCCCGTGAAGAGCTTTCTTCACCAGTATTCCTTTCGGGGTAAGACCGTCATTCCGTTCAACACCAATGGCGGATATGGACCTGGGAGCACCTTTCAGACGGTGCGTGAATTGTGCCCCGGCAGCACGGTTCTGCAGGGGCTCTCTACTCGCGGTGGCCTAGAGAGAGATGGACAGCTTCTCACGATCAAAGACGACCGAGCCAGAGAGGTTCGCGCCGAAGTCGACAAGTGGCTAAGGACAATCGGGTTGCGTAGTAGAACCCCCCAACCAGCAACAGGAAGGATGAACCCGTGAAGAAACGAACGCTAGGCAAAGATCTGGAAGTTTCAGCTATCGGTCTGGGCTGTATGAGCATGACTTCGGCTTACGGACCGGCAGGCGACAAGAACGAGATGATCCAACTCATCCGGACTGCCCACGACAAGGGTGTCACATTCTTCGACACCGCCGAAGCCTATGGTCCGCTCACGAACGAGGAGCTGCTGGGCGAGGCACTTGAGCCCATTCGCGAGCAAGTCATCATTGCCACCAAGTTTGGCTTTGACATCGACCCGAACACGGGCAAGCGTGGTCCAGGCACGAACAGCAAGCCGGAGCATATTAAGGCCGCAGCGGACGCCTGCCTGAAGCGTCTCCGCACCGATCACATCGACCTTTTTTACCAGCATCGGGTTGATGAGAACACGCCCATCGAGGACGTAGCTGGAGCTGTGAAGGATCTCATTGCGGCAGGCAAGGTGAAGCACTTCGGACTCTCCGAAGCTGGCGTGGGCACCATCCGCAAGGCACACGCTGTCCAGCCAGTGACCGCGCTACAAAGCGAGTATTCCCTTTTCTGGCGGGGACCGGAAGATGAGACCCTGCCCGTTCTTGAGGAACTCGGCATCGGCTTCGTGCCGTTCAGCCCCTTGGGCGCTGGCTTCCTGACCGGGCAGATCGACGAAAACACAAAATTCGACCCCAGCGATTTTCGCAACCATGTACCACGGTTCTCGCCCGAAGCACGCAAAGCCAATATGGTGCTGGTGCACGCAGTAGAAGCCGAAGCCAAACGTAAAGGCATCACGACGGCGCAGTTTGCTCTGGCGTGGCTGCTGGCGCAGAAAGCATGGATCGTTCCTATTCCCGGTACGACCAAAGTGAGCCGCATGGAGGAGAACATCGGCGCAGCGGATGTGACCTTGACAGACGCGGAATTGAAAGAAGTCGAAGGCGCGGTTTCCAAGCTTGCCCTCCAGGGCGAGCGTTTGCCGGAAGCCATGCTCAAGATGACTGGCCGTTGAGGATGACTAGCAAACGAGGCAGCCAACGTGAATAGGCTGGAAAAGATCAGATTTTCGACTTTCTTCCGGACGGTTCGGCGAAGGCCATTGCGGACCCATGGAAGCTACGGCTCGACGCGACACAGTTCGCTACTGAAGCGGGCAAGCGAGCTGATTTCTAAGCACCTCCCCTACGGGAAACAACCAGGCATGACTTGCACAGGAGAAGCAATGCAGAAGCGGCACTTAGGAAAAAGTGGTTTGGAAGTCTCGGCACTCGGATTCGGCTGCATGGGATTGAGCTTTGGCTTCGGCCCAGCAACGGAGAAAACTGAGGCGATCAAGGTCATCCGCGCTGCCTATGACGGCGGTGTGACGTTCTTCGATACCGCCGAGGCATACGGTCCCAAACTAAACGAAGAGGTCGTCGGCGAAGCGCTCGAGCCTTTCCGTGACAAGGTCGTTATCGCGACCAAATTCGGCTTCAAAAATGGTGTCCCAGGGGAAGGACTGGATACCTTCGCTCACCGCTTGTTCAAGAACGCCGCAAAGCGCCAGGAACGAAACCCAGCGGCGAAGACGCTCCTGCGCGACGCCCTGTTCCTTGGCGACTCGGGCTAGTGTCTTCTCGAGGCGTTCAATTGGCTGCGGCATCACGCACCTTCACCTGGTTTCCGTTCGTTGATGGTGAGGGTACAGATGAAATCCGGCTAATGGATCTCCGAAGGCTGCTTGCTTCAGCGTTGTTGAGTAGCCCCTCGCGGAGGGCTTCGCTGACGGACTGCCGAGCAACATCGGTTCGGTGTGTCGTCAAGAGTACATCCATGATGCTGCGGCTCACCGTGGTAACGGGGAGTCCTTCATGTTCCCCGATGTCCTGGGGAGAGAGATTGGCTCGATGGATCGCTACCCAATCCGGACACTTGCGACGCAATCTTGCCGAGGTTGGCGCCGTCAGATTTACGCGCGATGGGTTCGCATCGGAGATACCGTAAAGCAGTAGTGCTGTCTCATGCGAGAGGGCGATCTCTTCCGGCCCCTGGCTGGCCCTAGCCCACAGCACGGCCTCGCGGTATTGAGCGAAACGGTCTGCCGGGTATTGAGCAATCCGATAGACGCCCCTGGCCATCCGCTCCAATCTGCCACGCTGAGCCAGACGAACCAAGACGGAATCCTGTATGCCGGCGGCGCGAGCCTCCTTCGAAGTGAACAGGCCGTCATGCTCTTCGGCGAGTGCAAACAGTTCGTCCATGCGGGTGCGTGGCATTTATTGATTTTGCGCCAGAGGAACCAGCCTGTCAATATAGTTCCATTGTTGAACTATATTGACGCTTCTCAAACGGCGGGCCGGATTTCAATCGCACTACCACTGACGATAAGCCAACCTGTCAGGACCTCACGTACTGCGGAAACTACCCTAGGTTTCTGAGACTGAGCTGGGTCTCTCGATCCAGCCTTAATAGTCCGTCTCGATGACGTCCGGTCGTGGTCCACATACAAGGCTATCTGCGAATTCCAGCGGCAATTAGGCCGACCTGGATGACCTCGTTTTGGATCGTTCCGACTTCACTTCGCAGTCACCTAGCGTTCATCGTTCCCCCACTGCAAAACGATGCCCCTCATGTGAATAGCCCACGGTTGACATGGCGTCTGGGGTGACTCCGCAGCGTTTGTGTCGAATCGGCTCTGTCGGATAACCCTCTTGCAGACTGTGCCGCGTTACATCTGACCGATATAGACGGCTGTCCCTGGGTGCTCTTTGCCAGACCGGCTAATCCTGTCGTGTACGACACGTTGCTCAGGGTAGCGAGTGAACGGGACATACATCCAGGGGAGTTGCATGATGTGCTCGCGCCCGAAGAAGCATATCTGTATATCGCAGACCGGAACGCGCTTGCTCTACTCACCAAAAATGCGGCTTTGCGAATCGCTCGGGACGGCATTACCATCCGTCCTCTGGCTGAACCTCGGCTCACACTTAAGACCTACCTGGTCTGTCGTGCGGACAACGAATCGAAGCCTGTCAGCGAGATGGTGCGGGGATTGGGCCGCAAGTTGCGTGCGTTACAAGGCTCATAGCCCGTCCGATGCGTGAGTGGAAGACCTCGAAGCCGCTGCATTATTGCAGCGGCTTCGTTTTGTTCTGCGACTGTTCAGTGCGGGCATCTGCAAAGCGAGCGTTTGAGGCCACGCTATTCCTTTTAGGAATAGTTGAAATACCAGAAGTTATTGGACTGCGAGTGCGCCGGGGTTCATGCTCGGAATCAGGAGACCACCATGCCACAGATTGATTCCACAGAGAAGAAGACAAGCGTCGATGGCTGGGCCCCTCCAGAGGAAAAGCTCCTCGCGGGGCAGAGTGAGGAAGTATTATTCCTCCGCTTGCCGAAAGTGAGGGCGATGACCGGTCTGTCCAAGTCGAGCCTTTACGACCTGATGAGAGCTAAAAGTTTTCCTGCACCGGTCCAACTGGGGCCACGCACTGTCGCTTGGGTGAGCTCCGAGATAAGGCAATGGGCCGCAGACCGCATTTCCACGTCACGATCTACGCACCGACAAGCGGATTTGCGACCTGCGCCGAGAGGCATTGGGAGTCAATCATGGCGGACATCCAAGCGACGGGCCTAGGCCGCCAGCTTCAGTCTCCCTTTCGCGAGCTGTGCGTCTAGGTAATCAGACCACCACTGCATCATCTCGGTCCGCTGCTTTAGATATTTCGCGTGGTTGTACGCGGCAGACACCTTGTTTCGCTTCATGTGAGCAAGCTGCAAATCTACGTGTTCATCATCGAAGTCATTCTCATTGAGGATGGTCGAAGCTAGACCCCGAAACCCATGTCCGGTCATTCGGCCCTGATACCCGAGCCTGTAGAGCGCATACAGCAGAGTGTTGTTGCTCATAGGCGTGTTCTTGTTTTTCGCTCCTGGGAACACCAGTTTTCCATTCCC
The DNA here is from genome assembly GCA_964236875.1 of uncultured Acidobacteriaceae bacterium. Taxonomy (GTDB): domain Bacteria; phylum Acidobacteriota; class Terriglobia; order Terriglobales; family Acidobacteriaceae; genus Granulicella. Next base: position 6,886 of record CAXSHQ010000247.1, read on the forward strand.
GGTTAGCAGCTTGAGCGCTCGAAGGACCTCCACAGCTTGACGTGACAACGGGACGATGTGAGGAGTCTTCATCTTCATGCGCTCGGCAGGAATCTCCCATCGCGCTCTGTCAAGGTCAAACTCGGTCCACGGAGCTTCAATCAGCTCGCTTGTACGAGGAAAGCAGTACGCCAGGAGCTTGAGCCCAAAGCGAGTGAGCGCGTCTCCGTTGTAGTCGTCCATCTTCGCCAAAAGCTCGGGCAAATCCTTCTCATCGACACGCGCAAAATTCTCCGATTCGGCTGCCGCCAATATGTCACGAGGTCTGAATTCAGCCGTAGGGTTCCTGCTCCCAAATTCGCGCGCGATCGCAAAGCGGAAGATCTGCCCAACGGATTGATGCGCTCTCTTGGCGACATCGCTGGCGCCTCGCTTCTCGACCGTAAGCATGATGTCCCGGATATGGCCTGTTTGGACGGAATCAATAGGCAAGTGCCCGATGACGGGTGGAGTGCCCGGCTTGAAATGTGCCAGTGGATAAGAGAGACACTGGACAGGGAG
>CAXSHQ010000248.1:0-1493 GCA_964236875.1 uncultured Acidobacteriaceae bacterium
CCATCCATGCGGATCTTGCGACAGCCTCGGCAGGGCGACTGGGAGACGGTTGTGGATAGGATCGCCGAGGAGCTTGCGGAAGGCGGGAACGCAGATGGCGCGGATTGAATCGCAGAGAACACAGGAAGTTGGACCGCTGACTCGCTGATTCGCTCACCTGCTGACTTAACCTGTAGGTATGACGTTGACTGTACCCGACACACTTGACCGCGCGTGGGACGCGTTCGATGGCTACCTATTCGATATCGATGGAACCCTGATGAACAGCACCGATGCGGTGCACTACTTCGCATTTGGTGAGGCGCTGAGCTCCGTGGCGGGAAGACCACTGACGATCGATGGCGTGGTCGCGCATGGCAATGTGGATACGGGCATTCTGCGCGATGCGTTTCAGAAGCACGGTGTCGCGGAGGAGGAGTGGCGACATCGCCTGCCGGAGCTGATTGCCGGCATGGGCAAGTTCGTGGAAAGCCGGCGCGACGAGTTGCGCATCAACGTGCTGCCACAGGTGCGTGAGGTGCTGCTGCATCTGCGCGCGAAAGGTGCGGTGCTGGGGACGGCGACCGGCAACGTGGCGGTCATTGGCCGCGTGAAGCTCGGCCACGCGAGGCTGCTGGAGCTGTTCGACTTCGGCGGCTGGAGCGACGGGTTCGAAACCCGGACAGAGGTGTTTCGCGCGGCCGCCGCGGAGGCTCGCTCGCGGCGCAGGGAAGAGGCCGCGCTGTGCGTCCTCGGCGACACGCCGCAGGACATTGCCGCCGCGCGCGTGAACGGGTTGAAGGTGATCGCTGTGGCTACAGGGATCTACTCGTACGAGAACCTGGCAGCGGAGCAGCCAGATCTGCTGGTGCGTGGGCTGGGAGAGCTTGTGCCGGAGGTCGCCCCGATTTCTTCACGCCTCCGGTAGAGATTGGGTGAGGCGTTGGAATAGATCGGTCAGATCGAGTTCCACAGGCGTTCCCGGCACACGGAGAACAGTAGCGGCGGTCCAGGTATCGCCAACGCATTGCCGGCCGGTCCGCGTATCAGGATCAATGACCCAGATAGCCTCAACGCCCATGGTCATGTAGTCACTCGCACGCTTCTGCGTATCTGTGTAGGAGTCATCGGGGGAAACAATCACAAGCAAGGGCGGGTCGGTGAGCACCTGCTGCTGCGTTCCCGCCCGAACGAGCACGACATCGGGTATGCGGACGCGGGTAGCGGCGACACGGGTTCGTTGCTCCGTGGAACCGAGAACACCCCATTCCTCTTCTTTACGCGAGAGAATCTTCGCAAGAAGCCACTGCACACGCGCGTGTGCCCACCTACCCACGTTTCTTTCCAGAAGCTCGCCGTCGATGTACTCGCGGTCGGGGCTGTAGCTGGTATTCAGGTACTCTTCGATATCCAGAGAAACGGCTGCGGTCGCCATGGGACCTCCCGAATGTACGCAGTGTATCAGCGGGCGGTGGAGCATGTGCCGGTGCTTGCATCGGCAGCGGAGAAGCGAC
>CAXSHQ010000248.1:1518-7398 GCA_964236875.1 uncultured Acidobacteriaceae bacterium
GCCCGTGTGATAGGTGATCCACAGAGCCTTGGTGTGATCGAACGCGGTGTCATACTGCGTGGCGCTGGTCGAGACGAAGAAGAAGCGTGTGCTGCCGCCAGCGGGAATCTGCTGGTTGAAGCGGAAGCCGTACGCCTCATCGGTGGGGTCCTTGTCAGGCGCGATCAGGGCTTCGGGATAGAACATGCTGGGCGCTGCTGTGCCCAGGCCGTCGGGACGCCAGTCCGCAAACGTGAGCTGAAGATTCTTGACCTTGCGCAGGTAGGCGACACGAACCTCCTTGAGCGGCGCCGGCGTGGAGGCGTGATTCTCGACGCGAAGATCCAGGTCCAGCTTGCCGGTCTGGTCAGACCGCGAGATGCGGGTCTGGATTTCGATGTCCAAACCGGTATCGCCTTTAATCGGGTTCAGCTTGTCATAGAGCACGTGGCCAGCGAGGCTGGACCGCTGGGCCGCGGTGATGCCATGGAGGTCGTAGTTCTGAACGATGGGCTGAGAGAGGGCGGGCATGCCAAGCAAGCTATCACCTGCAAATGTGCCGGTACCAGCCTTTTCTGGAGCTCGGATGCCGTGCAGGGCGCAAACCTAGCCGTGAGACGAGACGACTTCCTCAAACTGAAGGGCCCGGTGTGCGCTGGTGTGTTCGGCCAGGATGCGCTCGCGGGCGCGTTGGCCCATGGCGGCGCGTTCCGTTTCGCTGAAGTGCTCGAGGAGGTCGGCCACCTCTGTGGCGTCCTTCGGCAGCAGGACTTCGGAGCCCGGGGTCAGGAACTCGTCCAAGCCAAGCCATGGGTCGGAGAGTATGGCCGCTCCGCAGGCGGAAGCTTCAAATAACCGCACGGACGGCGAGTAGCCGGCGGCGACCATGTCGTCGCGGGTGAGATTGAGAGTGAAGCGTGATGAGGAGTAGAACGCCGGATGCTCCGGCGGCGCGAGGTGAACGATGCGCTCGACGTTCGGCGACCATGCGATGCTGTCTGGATACTGCGGGCCAGCGACGAGGAAGCGGCGCTCAGGCAGCCGCGCGGCTGTGGCATTGAGGAGTGACATCAGTTTGGGCTGGCGGTCAGGGGCGTAGGTGCCCAGATAGCTCAGGTCGTAGGTGAACTCCGCGCACCCGCTGGTGGGTTGGTAGAGTTCCGGATCCACCGAGCAGTAGAAGGGAACCGCACGCCGTGCACCGAAGCGCTCCTCAATTTCCTGCAGCATGGGGCCGCCGGTGAAGCTCAGGTAGGCCGCGTAGCTGGGAATGAGCGCGGCGTCCAGGTAGTCGGTGCGGCCCCCCGCACGCAGAGCGGCGACGGTGATGGGTGTGTCGATATCGTAGAACAGCACCGGGCAGCGTCCGTGCTGTGCGAGCGCCTGGGTGACGGCAATCGCATCGGGGAAGTAGGAGCCGATCACCACGGCGTCGGCATCATCGGCTAAAGCAAGCAGGCCTGCGGCGCTGAGAGTCCAGTCCTCATACAGGTGCACGCTGCAGAAAGGCGGCTCCGGCAGGTCGCGGTTGCTGCGGTACCACTCCACATCCTTCTCGACAAAATCAATCGTGTGCCCGCGCCGCGCGAGCGCCTTTAGCAGCGAGCGATAGGTGGTGGCGTGGCCGTTTCCCCAGGAGGAGGTGACGGTCAGGCCGTAGACGACGATCTTCACGCGCGTGCTCCCGCGGCGATCGGTTGCGCGGCGGCGGCTTGGGCCGCCCGGTCGCGCCACTCGGGCACGTGCTCCCAGTCGGCCATGACGGCCAGCGAAGCGTTCTCCGATTCGACCTGCGGACCAACCTCGCCGCGCCGCCGCCTCGCGCACTCACGGAAGGCGTAGTCGGCTTGGGCAGCGCGTTGCGCGTAGGTGTGGTCCTTGAGCCCGCGCGCATGGAAGGCGTCACCGATGCGGCTTCGGGCGGAGGGGTCGTAACGATGAAGCGCGGCGGCTACGTCTTCGGCGCTCTTTACGATGAGGATTTCCTTCTCGGGTTCGAAGCAGTCGGAGATGCCCGGCCAGTCGTCGCACAGCAGGCAGGTGCCCGCGCCGGAGACCTCGAAGACACGTGTGGGCGGCGAGAAGCCGAAGTCGGCCATGGATGCGCGGTTGATGTTCAACACCATCCCCGCGGAGCAGTTCACCCGGTTGTGGTCAGCCGTGGGCACATGCCCGATATAGCGCACGTTAGGCGGCATTGGCTTGTCACGCCAGCCTTCGCCGCCGAGCAGGAATGTCTGGTCCGGTGCGAGCGTCGCGGCGCGAAGGAAGAGCTCCTCCACGCGGGCTTCGCGGTCTGGCAGGCGGGTCGGGCGCGACGGGAAAGTGCGTTTCCGGGTCGAGCCCGTTGTACATGCTGTAGTAGCTGCGCGCGCCGAACTCGAGGAAGCCGTCGCGTGCCTTGGGACCGCCTCCATAGCTCAGGATGCCATCGAAGCCGGAGCAGGAGAGCGCCAGCGAGTCGTGCTGAAGGTTCGAACGCATGCGATGGATGGTTGCGGGAGAGTCCACGTCCCAGATGAATGTCATGGCGTGCGCGGAAAGCTCGGCGGGCACGCGACGCTCGAGCTCGGCATCGTCTACGCCGATGCCGGAGTGCTTCACAACAACGTCGGCTTGCTTGGCCAGCTCGAACATTCGGTCCAGGTCGGCGCTGCCGTTATCGCGGCCGTGCTGGTCGATGTGCGGCTGATACACCAGCGACTTCACATAGCTGAAGTCGTCCGAGTCGCGGTGCTGCTGACGTCCGTAAGCGTCGGGCTCGGCGAAGGTGATGTCATAGCCCAGGCGCGCAAGGTATTTGTAGCAGCCGCGATAGTAGGTGGCCGCGCCGTTCCAGTAGGAGCTGACGATGGACGAGCCGAAGGCGAAGATCTTCATGCGGTAGTGCCCTTGGACGTTCCGAAATTCCAATTCATCGGGATGGTCGCAGGTGTGGCGCGCGAGTACCGTTTCCAATCCGCGCGCGGCCTGATCCTCCGCGGCGGCCTTGTCGCTGAGCAGCACGCACATGGCTTCGGTCGTCTCGGCAGTGGAGTGCACCCAGAGGAAGTCGCCCGGGCGGAAGAGTTGCTCGGTGTCCTGCCAGGGCGCGGAGAGGAGTGGGATGCCACACGCCAGCGCTTCGAAGACGCGGATGGTCGGGATGCCGGTCATCCCCTGTGAATACTGCTGGCGCGGGATGTGGACGGTGAGCGCCGCGCGCGCGTAGGTATCCGGGGCCTGCAAGTTGGGACGGTAGCCGCCGTATCGCACGCCGGCTGCCTGCAACGCGGCGAGCCCCTCGGCGGGGTAGCGTACACCGTAGATCGTCGCCGCTGCAAGCTCATCGGAGCCGAGCAGGGCAGCAGCAGGCTTCAGCAGGAAATTGCGAATCTCCTCCGATCGCTCGCCCTCTCCCCAGTTGCCGATCCAGACAAGTTCCTTTTGTCGTTCGATCTCCGGGAAGGAATGGAACACGGTGGTGTCGGCGGCTTCGTGCAGGGTCCAGACATGCTCTACACCGAAGCGTTCGCGATACATGCAGCGCAGCACGTCACCGAAGGCGAGCACGCCGTCGAAGCGCGCAAGTCCGAGCTCTGCGAAACTTTCGGGCGAGGAACTGGCACGGTGGTGGGTGTCATGGAAGAGCAGCGCGAAGCCGAGGCGCTCGCGCAGGCGCAGCAGCAGCGTTGCGAGTGCGGGCGGGTTCCACTCATGGAGGATGACGACTTGTGTGCCGCGCAGGCGTTCCAGCCACAGCTCTTCCGAGGCGGGGCTGGTGATCTCCGACGGGTCGTAGGTCTGGACGTCGAGCTCAGAGTAGACCTCCAGGAACTGATCGAGCGATTGCTCGCCGTGCGCTTCGCTTCGCAGGTTGTCGATGGACCACTCGGCGGCGGGCTCGTACGCCGTGATGTCGTGACCGACACTGCGCAAGGCTCGCAAGAGACCGCGCAGGAAGTGGGCGTTACCGTTGTTCCAGTCCGAGCGCAACGTGTGGGCGAAGTAGGCGAGGCGGAGCTTAGGCGGCATCGTACGCAAGCTCCCGCGTTGTGCCGTCATCCGCGTGCAGCAGCTCTTCGTAGAGTGCGCAGTACCCGTCCACCATGCGTTCCGCGGAGAAGTGCCTGGCGCGCTCTCCCGCGCTCTGCTGGGCGGCAAGCAGCCGCTCCGGCGCGCTGTGGAGGCGTTGCAGCAAGGCCGAAAGCTCGCCGGCATTGCGGAAGTAGAGGGCCGCATCGCCCCAGAGCTCGCGCAGCGAAGGCAGGTCATTCAGCAGCAGGGCACAACCGCAAAGCGCTGCTTCCAGCGGAGCCAGGCCGAACGGCTCGTAGATGGAAGTACAGATGTAGGCGCTGCTTTCGCGGAAGAGCGTTAGCAGTTCGGCTGTGTCCAAAGGACCAAGCATGCGGACCCTGCCCAGCATCTCCGGTACGGCGGCTTCGCCGAGCTGCCGGTCGCCCGCGACCAGCAGCGGCCATGGCGAATGGGTCTCAGCAAGCATGCGGACATTTTTGCCTTCGTCCCACAGCCGGCCCACGCTCACTGCCTGGAGCTTGCGCGCAAGCGCCGAAGGCGGCAGATGGAGCGTTCGGCCATTTGGCACATGAGCCTGGATGGCCGGCAGGTCGGCGTACTGCCTGCGCAACGCGCGGAGCATCCACTGGGTGGGTGCAGCTACGGCGTGTGCCTCTTGGAGCCCGGCACCCACGAGATCCACATAGGTCGCTAGCCATGACGAAGGCGCAAAACCTTGCGGTCTGCAAGCTTCTGCCCAGCTCAGGACATCGCTGTGCGCAGTGATCAGAAGCGGAACCGCCATGGGCAGGGCACCGAAGCAGAACTGGCTCGAGTGCAGCAGATCTGGCTGGAAGGATTCCGCAGCCCGCAGGATCACCCCGGCGCCTTCTTCGTAGGCACCCGCGTTGTTCTCCATCCACTCCAGTGGCGCTGAAGAGCAAACCACTTCGAAGTTCTCCGCACAGCGCGCTTTCGTAAAGTCGCACCACGCCTGCTGCGAAGGAGAAGGCGAGCGGCCAAGCGCGACGACAGAGACGGCATGGCCGCGCTCCAGCAGGCCGGTAGCGAGCTCCTGCATGAACGTCCAGACACCGCCGACCGTGTCGGTCGTCAGGAGGATGCGCATGCGAGCTCCGGCTCGGCCTGCAGAGGCCGTGCATCGAGCTCACGCAAGGACAACGGCTGCTGCTCCTGGATGTCGCTCCAGCCTTTGCCGGCGAAGAGCTGCAGGTAGTGGTCGTGGGCGCGCTCCCAGGCGCCTTCGTCGGGCTGCGCGCCGAACGTGGTGACGTACTCGGGCGAGCCGGGGAAGGGGAACATGGGCACGGGCTCGGACACCCACACACCGTGCGCCTTGAGGTTGGTCTGCCAAGCGGCGACCTCAGCCGGGTCGTCTTCAGGCACCTTGATGAGGTTTGCCTGCACCCACGGGATTCGCTGCTTCGCGTAGATGAGCAGCTCGGTGATGCGATCCGTGGTGATGCGGCACTTCTTGTTCATCGCATCGCGACCTTCGTCGGTGATGCTCTCGATGCCGCACTCGAAGCTGACGCAATGGGCTTTGGCGAGCAGATCGAGCGACTCTTCATCCCACAGATCAATGCGGGTCTGAAAGCCGATGGAGACCGACCGCTTGGCAAGCTCTACCAGCAGATCGCGGACTTGCTTGCCGACGCCGAAGATCTCGTCGATGAAGTAGATGTAATCCACGCCACGGGCGAGGAGCTGGTCGATTTCGGCCAGCACCGCGGGGAGCTCGCGCTCGCGGTACTTGTTGCGGAACAGGGTTTTGTTGCAGAAGGTGCAGGAGTATGGGCAGCCGCGCGCGAACTCGACCTCTGCGCCGTGATGCAGATGGTCGGCGCCGTTGCCGGGGAAGATGTGATGAAGATGGGGATT
>CAXSHQ010000249.1:0-2010 GCA_964236875.1 uncultured Acidobacteriaceae bacterium
CAGGAAGGCCACGATGGCGAACACTTTGAGCAGCGAGAAGCTGTACTCCACCGCACCAAAGGCGCCGACCTGCAGGGCGTTTACGGCGAGGAGCGCGGCGGCGGCGAGGGCGATCCAGAGGAAGCCGGGAATGTTGGGCACCCAAAAGTGCATGTACAGCGCGACAGCGGAAATCTCCGCACCGCAGGCGAGCACGAGGCAGGACCAGTAGCTCCACCGGACGAGAAAGCCAGCGAGCGGCGAAACGTAGCGCTCGGCATAGAGGCCGAAGCTGCCCTGGGCGGGATCGGCGGCGGACATCTCCGCGAGCGAGCCCATAAGCAGCAGAGCGATAACCGCGCCGAGCGCGTAGCTGAGCAGGACGGCGGGGCCCGCCAGCGAGATGGCGAAGCCGGAGCCGAGAAACAGGCCCGTGCCCACCGCGCCGCCGATAGCGATCATGGTGAGCTGCGCGGTGGAAAGCGCGTGGCGAAGGGTGGGTGCGGGCTGTGGCTGTGGCTCAGTCGGAGAGATCAAGGCGTCAGCGCTTACCGTACGGCTTTCAGGTCGAGTGGGCAAGCGCTGACGCGCTCATTGTCTTTTACCGCTCGCGATCAGTGAGCCTTGAGAGCGTCGGCGGGCGGGATCTCCTTGCCGCTGGGATTGACGTAGTGCATGTCGAACGGGGCGTCGGAGATGTCGGCGAGCTCTACGTCAGTGAGCGCGTGGAACTGGTGGATGCCCTTGGATGGAAGGAAGATGAAGTCGCCGGAGTGCAGCATCGTCGGCTTGCCGTTCTTCATGTCCGCACGAGCTGAGCCATGGATGATGATCAGACGCTCATTGGCTGTGTGCCAGTGCCATGGGAAGGTGCAACCGGCCTTGGCGCGAATCATGATGATGGACGGTCCCTTGCCGGGGTCGCCATCGGCCACGGAGATGGTGCCGCAGGGAGGAAGCGCGGGATGCGGGCCGAACTTCGCGGTGCTCTCCTGGAAGAACGCCATGGATGCGGGCGCTTGCGCAGGGAGGGTCATTGCCGCAAGGAATGTAAGTGCGAAAAGGGGCCCAAAGACTCGGATACGCATGGGTGTCTCCTGGGAGTGCTGGATTGGAAGCGGAATTACGGTACACCTACACTCCCGAAGACGCGGAGAAATTCGTATCATGCGCACGATCCGAATCGATACGAAGATTCATTACGCTACAAAGAGCGCCAGGCGAGCCCGTTTGCAAGCTCACCGGCAGCGAAGTCGAAGTGGAGCACACGCCGGTGCGCAGGCGTGAGGCTCTGCGAGGAGGCGTGCAGGAGGAGGGGGCGCATGACGAGCGCGTCCCCGGGCTGTGCTTCGCAGGTCGTGGCAAGGTCCTCGCTGACGAAGCGGGCTATGTGGTTCTGATCGAGACGGCCAAGGTGGTGGGTGCCGGGCATGACGCGCAGCGCGCCGTTCGACGCTGGGCAAGGGTCAAGGTGCAGGCGCACGGTGAGCATGCGGTTGAGAACGGCCGTGGGAGGTTGCACGTGCTGTATGCCTGCCTTCACAGACCATGGACCGTAGCCTGCTGTATCGCGGCGCTCCTGGACGGCGATAGTGAGGTCCTGATGCCAAGGTACCTTCCAGTTCGCGGCGTCGGTCTTGTCGAACAGGGTGGCGCGCACGACGAGGGCTTCAGGCCCGAGCACGCCGTCCACGATGAAGCGCACGCCTTCATGCGAGGCGATTGCGCGCAGAGCGGGGAGTGCGTCCATCACATCGCGCACACCGGCCCTGCCCTGCTCCGGTGTGAGGTTTGCTTCCAGCAGTGAGAGGAGTTCCGCAATCTCGGCGGACGAAAGGAGGGAGGGGATCAGGGCGAACCCCTCACTTTCGAACGCGGCAAGATTGAAGCAGAACATGCGGGCGCTCTCAGAGTGCTGTCAAAGTTCCATGGCGTGCTGTTGCGTGAGTGATGTAGCACGGGCGAGGAAGTCGGCGACGGTGCTGCTGCCGCCATCGCCTTTGCCGCGGGTGCGGACGCTGACGGAGCGGG
>CAXSHQ010000249.1:2020-7391 GCA_964236875.1 uncultured Acidobacteriaceae bacterium
TAGGGAACTTTCTGCAGGCCGAAGTCGCGGATCTTGCCTTGCATCTTGCCGTTGGAGCCGTCGAGCTCGACGCGGAGGCCGCCGGCTTCGAGGCGCTGTTTGACTTCGGTGGCGTAGGTGAGGTGCTTGTCGTTGGAGATGGGGACGAGGCCTACCTGCACGGGCGCGAGCCAGAGCGGGAAGGAGCCGGCGTAGTGCTCGATGAGCACGCCGAAGAAGCGTTCTACCGAACCAAATAGGGCGCGGTGGACCATGACGGGTTGGTGGCGCTCGCCGTCTTCGCCGACGTATTCGAGCTCGAAGCGTTTGGGCAGGTTGAAGTCGAACTGAACTGTCGAGAGCTGCCAGAGGCGGCCGAGGACATCGACGAGCTTTATGTCTATCTTGGGACCGTAGAAGGCGGCTTCGCCGGGGAAGCTGGCGAAGGGGAGGCCGCGCTTGGTGAGCACGTCGCGCAGAGCGCCTTCGGCGTGCGCCCAGTCCTCCTCGGTGCCGACGAAGTCGCCGGCCTTGTTGGGGTCGCGGGTGGAGAGCTCTACGCGGTACTCCTGGAAGCCGAAGGTCTTGAGCACGGCTTCGGCGAAGTCGAGGCAGGCTTCGATCTCGGCGGTGATCTGCTCTGGGGTGCAGAAGATGTGGGCGTCGTCCTGCGTGAAGCCGCGCACGCGCAGCAGGCCGTGCATGGTGCCGCTTCGTTCGTAGCGGTAGACGTTGCCAAGCTCGGCGTAGCGCTGCGGGAGGTCGCGGTAGGACTTCGGCGTGGACTGGTAGATGAGGATGTGGCCCGGGCAGTTCATGGGCTTGAGCCGGTACTCGGCGTCGTCAAGCTCCATGGGCGGGTACATGTTTTCGGAGTAGAAGCCTTCGTGGCCGCTGATCTTCCACAGCTCGCGGCGCATGATGTGTGGCGTGTAGACGAGCTGGTAGCCGCGGCGGAGGCACTCGTCGCGCATCCAGTCTTCCATGGTCTTGCGGATCAGGCCGCCCTTGGGATGCCAGAAGATGAGGCCGGCGCCGGCGACCTCCTGGATGCTGAAGAGGTCGAGCTGCTTGCCAAGCACGCGATGGTCGCGCGCCTTGATCTCTTCAAGGTGCTTGAAGTGGGCGTCCAGATCTTTCTGCGAGAAGAAGGCGGTGCCGTAGATGCGCTGGAGCTGCTGGTTATTCTCGTTGCCGAGCCAGTAGGCGCCGGCGATGCTCATGACCTTGAACGCCTTGACGCGCGCGGTGGAGGGCACGTGCGGACCGCGGCAGAAGTCAGTGAAGCTACCGTTCCGGTAGAGCGGGATTTCGTCGCCTTCCTTGGTGAAGCGCTCGATGAAGTGGAGCTTCATGAACTCGCCCTGTGCGGCGTAATCTTCGAGGCCCTTTTCGCGCGATTCAGAGACGCGCTCGAAGGCCTCGTCGCGCTGGACCACAGTTGCCATGCGCTGTTCGATCGCGGCCAGATCAGCTTCCGTAAAAGGCACTTCGCGATAGACATCGTAGAAGAAGCCATTGTCGGTAGCGGGGCCATGGCCGAGCTTGGTTTCGGGGAAGAGCTCGAGGATGGCCGTTGCCATGACGTGTGCGGCGGAGTGGCGCACCACGCGCAGCGCGGCGGGGTCGGTTTCCTTGAGGAGCTCAAGGGAGACGTCTTCCGTCAGCGGCGCCCGGAGATCGACGAGGCGTACTCCGGCGGCATCCTCGCCGGAGTACATGGCGGCTTCAGTCTGCTCGGCCTTGGCTTCGTCGTCCGCTGACAGGTGCGTGACGCCTGTGCCCAAGGGCTTGATGCGAGCGACGACGACGACTGCAGCGAGGCGCGGCGAGATGCTGTTGGCGATATCGAGCGGTGTGGTGCCTTGCGGCACTTCGCGGGTGGAGCCGTCAGGTAGCTGGATGCGGAGGTTGGCGTTGGCTGTCGAACTCATGGCGTCACTCGGGGAACTCACAGCTTTCTAGGATAGTGCAGCCGTGGCGTGTCTGGATCGGGTGTTGCCGCTGAGAGTGCACCGCGAGTAACACGCCCGAAACCCAAGGGGTCACGCAGTCTGCATGGCCGTGGGATGGTGCTCGCCCAAAGCGGCCTCTACTGTGAACCAAGATGGTTCCGCTGGATAGAAAGAGCGACCGAACCGGCTCTAGTGTGTTTTTACTAATGGAGGTGCAGTGATGCAGGTTCTTTGCAAGGCTTCGAACGCGGCAAGCGATGTGCGGTGCCAGGTGTGCGGGCAGGGCTTCCTGGTGTATTGGAGCCGGTGCGCGCCGGAAGCGCGCGCGCGGTGCAGGGCCGACGTGATGGAGGCGCTGCGGGCGCACCATGACGCCGACCTGAGCAAGGTGGCGCATCCGCAGGCGGGATTCAACCTGCCGGCGTGGGATGGGGAGCCGCACGTTTCCGCCGCGGCGCTGCTGGGCAATGCCCCGGCCTGGGCGACTGTGTAGCGGGTCAGGAGAGTTTGGCGTTGCGGGGCGGGGAGCCCTGAGGCTCCCCGTTTCTGCGTCCGGCTCGAGGGGACTAGGGAACGGGGGTGTAGCCGCGCCGGAGGCTTCGATACAATCGAAGGACACGGCAGGCTTCCAAATCGGCCGCGAGAGGGTTGGTTCCGGAACGATGACCTGGTTCAAGCGCGAAGCGCATGAGATCGTGCCGACACCGCACCATGAGGTGCGCACGGAAGGCCTTTGGATCAAGTGCCCGCAATGTAACAAGATCATCTGGAAGGCCGAGCTGGAGGCCAACCTGCAGGTGTGCCCGAACTGCGGACACCACTTCAAGATCGGAGCGCGGGAGCGGATCGAGCTGCTGCTGGAGCCCGGGTTTGAGCTGGTGGACCTGGAGTTGCGGTCGACCGACCCGCTGCAGTTTTGCGACCTGAAGCCCTACAAGGACCGCCTGGAGCAGGCACAGAAGAAGACGGGGCTGAACGACGCGATCATCAACGCGGTGGGCAAGCTGGGCGCGCACGATGTGGTGCTGAGCGTGATGGAGTATGGCTTCATCGGCGGCAGCATGGGCGCGGTGGTGGGCGAGACGATCGCCCGGGCGGTGGACCGGGCGCTGGAAGGAAAGACGCCGCTGATCATCGTGTCGGCTTCAGGCGGCGCGCGCATGATGGAAGGCATCGCGAGCCTGATGCAGCTGGCTAAGGTTTCGGCCGGCCTGGCGCGAATGGACGATGCGAAGATTCCTTATCTCAGCCTGATGACGGACCCGACCACGGGCGGTGTGACGGCGAGCTTTGCGATGCTGGGCGACCTGAACATCGCCGAGCCTGGCGCGCTGATCGGGTTTGCCGGACCGCGCGTGATCGAGCAGACCATCCGGCAGAAGCTGCCGCCGGGATTCCAGCGGTCGGAGTTCCTGCTGGAACATGGCTTCCTGGATGCCGTGGTGCCTCGCAAGGAACTGAAGGGGTATCTGGAGCAGGCGATCGGGTGGATGCTGGCGGCGAAGAACGCAACGGAGTAACGGCATCTCATAGCGCACAAGAAGGGCCCGGCAACTTTGTTCAAGTTGCCGGGCCTTTCGGTGTCTCTGCGAAGACGTTCAGGCTATTGGGTGACTGTGAGTTTCAGCGCGGTCCGTTGTATCTCTGTTCCGGTGGAAGCGTTGGAGGCTGCCGTCGCCGTGATAGTGACTACACTAACGCCCGCCGGCGTGGAGCCACCCAGGATTCCGCTGCCGCAGCCAACGGTCCCCGCGAGACTTGCCGAGAACAGGAGCAGCAGTGTCAGCAAACCAAAGCTGACGCGCTTGCGGCGCAGCTTGAGCAGGCCGAGAAGAAGCGCATTGAAGCCGGCCAGTGCACCGAACTCGAGCCAGTTGCTCCCACCAATGAAAGCGGCGCGGTAGATGCCGCCAGTCGTAAGGGTGAGCTGCGCAGCCTGCACCTTGTCTGTGCCGTCCGCCGTGAGGGTAGCAGGCGCGAAGCTGCAAATGGCGTTGGCGGGTAGCCCTTCACACGCAAAGGTCACGTTGCCGGCGAAGCCGCCGCTGGGGGTCAAGGTGAAGGCGGCGTGCCCACTTTGACCTGCCTTGAGTGTCATCTCCGCGGGATCGACGGACATGGAGTAGTGGGGTATGGCTCCGGTGCCCGTGAGCGACACGGTTTGCGTGGAGGGACTGGCATTGTCAGTCAAGGTGATCGTTCCCGGGAAGGTGCCCAGGGTCTGGGGCTTGAAGACGACCGTGACGGTGCACGAGCTGTACGGCGCGACCGCTTTGGTGCAGTTGCCACCGAGCACAAAGTTCTTAGTGTCCGAAAGCACGATGCTGGAGAACGTCAGCGGGGAGGGGCCGTCGTTTCCAACGTAGACGCCCCAGGTGCCGCTGCTGCCGCCCGGACTCACGCTGCCGAAATTAATGTTCCCTGGTGAAAGCCTGACAACGGGCGGCGGCGAAGGCACGCCCACGCCCGTAAGCTGGATCACCGTCGCGAGGGGACCGGCGTTGGTGGACAGCCTGAGCTCGGAGCCGAAGGTATCCACGCCCTTGGGGTTGAAGACCACGTTGATATAGCAGGACCCATAGGCCGGGACCGTGCCCAGGCAGCCAGGGGAGCTGTAGAAGTAGTCGACGGAGTCCGACATGGCGATGTTGTATATCTTCAGCGGTGTCGCTCCCCGGTTGCCCACGTAGATCGTCCACGTGGGGCTCAGGGTGCCGACCACGTGAACGCCGAAATCAATGAACGACGGCGACACAGTGATGACCGGTGCAGATGAGAGGCTGCTCCCGGTGAGTGCGATGACCTGGGTTCCGGGAGCGGCATTATCGGTGAGGGTAAGCGTGGCGTTCAGCGTGCCGGCAACCTGCGGCTTGAACACCAGGGTGACGTTGCAGGAACTGTAGGCCGGCACGGGCTTGCTGCAGTCACCACCCAGAGCGAAGTTGGTGGTGTCGGAAAGTTCGAGGCCGACGAGGGCGAGCGGCGAGGCGCCGGTGTTGGCGATGTTGATCGTCCACGTTCCGCTGCTATTGCCCTGCATGACGGTGCCGAAGTTGATGTAGGAAGGCGATACCTTAACCGTGGTGGTGCTCGCCGGAGCAGTCGCCGCTCCGTTCAGGACGATCGCACCCCCAAGCGCGTTCAGAGAACCGGAGATGGAGCCAGCGAGCACCGGTTTGAAGTCGACGACAGCTGTGCAACTCGTGCCGACGGCGAGAGCGGGCGTTGTGCCGTCTGTCTGGATACAGGTGCTTGAGGGGTCGATCGCGAAGCCGTTGGAGATGCTCGCGCTCCCGGTATCGAGCGGAACATTGCCGATGTTGGTCGCCGTCACTGCCTTGGGACTATCGCTGCTGGTGCTTCCGACGGTGGTGCTCGCGAAGCTCAGGCTCGATGTGGAGACATTGATCTTCTGGATCGCTCCGGCTGCGGCGTCG
>CAXSHQ010000250.1:0-3845 GCA_964236875.1 uncultured Acidobacteriaceae bacterium
GTAACCACGGCGATTGTGCGCGCCGGGGTTTTGCTGCTGCACCGGAGCGTCGACCTGCAGGAGCATGCGCCGATAACGCCGGCTGGGCTGCCGCCTGCACTGTTTGAAGGTGCGGAGACCCATGCGAACGCGTTTGCGACGCTGGTAAGCGTGGAGGACACGCATGCGGAGTGGGCGGCGCAAGAGCCGCTGCCGGAGCATGGGCGCAATCCGTATGAGCAGCGAAATGGTTTTCCGCTGGCTGGGACCGCGGAAGAAGCCGTGCAGAACGAGGACGGTATCACCGCTATGCCGGTGCCGCCGGTGTATGCCACGGTAGGAGGCGCCGAGGACTCGTACGACGCGTACGCGTACGCGGGCCGGGGGAGAGTGCATGGGAGCGAGCCCGGGGCGCTGGGGAATTCGCCTTATGCGCGCGCGACGCTGACGGCTGATCTGAACGCGGAGCTGCACAATGCCGAGTTCTATGCGCCGACTTCGCTTGGAACCCTAACCGAGGACAGAAGCGGGCTGCTGCCGCCGTTGCGGCGGGAGATGGCTGCGCCCGCGGCGGGAAACGGGACGGGACACGCCGACGGGAATGGGATGGAGCCGTTGCGCGTGTTTAGCAGCAACGGCGCGCCTCCGGTGGGAGCGCAGGAGCAGGATGTGGCTGAGGCGGTAAGCGTGGCGGCCGCGTACTTTGAGGACACGCTTTCGACCGCGCCGCAGCGCGTGTGGAGCGCGGGTCCGCTCGGGGCAGACGCACTGCGAAGGGCGCTGAAGGTGACGGGCGTGGGCGGCGAGGATGGCTTGGCGGTGAAGGAGATGGTCGAACCGGCGGCGCTGCTCTCGGATGCGGCTTCTGCGAGTGTGCCACGTGGCTGGCTGGCAGGTGTGATGGGAGCTTTGCGCGGGTAGCGGCGCGATACAACGATGAGGATCTCTGTCAATCTCGCGACACGCCCCTATGTGGAGCTGCGGCCTTTCTTCCTGCGGCTGCGGATCATCATGGCGTCGCTCGCTCTGCTGGCCATGGGGCTGGCGGTGGGCGCACACCTGATGCAGAAGAAGGTGGATGCGCAGCAGGCGCAGTTGAATGAGGTGAAGGCGCAGACGTTGGCTGTGCAGCAAGAGCGCTTGCGCGACGAGCGGCGCATGCACCTGCCACAAAATTCCGCGGTGCTGGATCGCGCGCACTTTCTGAACGCATTGTTTTTGCATAAGAGCTTTTCGTGGACCGCGGTGATGATGGACCTGGAGCAGGTGCTGCCGGTGGGCGTGCAGGTTACGTCGATTGAGCCGCAGGTGAGCGCAAGCGGGGATGTGGGGATTCGGCTGCGTGTGGGGGGTGACCGCGACCGCGCGGTGCAGTTGCTGCGCAACCTGGAACACTCGCGGCGGTTTTTGCAACCGAGGCTTTCGACAGAGGTGAGCCAGGCGAAGGAAGGCCAGCAGGGGAATGGAGGGGGCTTGAACGGCGTGCCGGGGGCTCCCCCGGGCGTGGAGTTCGACATCCTGGCGACGTATAACCCGCTGCCGGAGGGTGAGGCGTATTCGAAGGCCAAGGTGATGCGGGCGGTTGCGGCAGGGCCGGGCGCGGGTGCTCCGCACCGCGTAACGGCTGCTTCACCGGGCTTTGATCTGTCAGGGCGTCATGGCGTGGTGCTGAAGCCTTACCCGGCTCCGCGGCCAGGGACGAGCGGTGCGGCGCCGCGCCCAGCGACCGCGCCCAGGAGGCAACCATGAGTACGGCCGTAGCGGTTCCGCCGCCGAGCAGTGCGTCGCTGGTGCGGCGGCTGCCGCGTTTGACGGCGCAAGCGCGTGCGCTGCTCACGGCTGTGAACCTCCATTTTGCCGCTGTGGCGGCACTGGCGGTAATCGCTGGATATTGCGCGGTGCACCTGTTCCTAATGTGGCAGGCGCTGGGCGCGAGTAACGCCGAGGCGCTGGCGAGCCAGCGGGCCAGCCTGCGCGCGGCACAGATTGCAGCGGTGCCGTTGCGTGGACTGGATGAGAAGCTCGTGACCTCGACGCACCAGGCGGACGACTTCTACACGGCGCGGTTGCCGTATGCGTACTCGCAGATTGCGGCGGAGCTGCATGCGGTGACCAAGCGGGAGAATGTGCGGTTGAGCCGTATCCAGTTCCTGCCTGCGCCGCCGACGCTGCCTGGGGCGGACGCGCTGACCGAAGTAAAGATGGATGCGAGCATCGCGGGGGACTACCGGCCTGCGGTGCAGCTGATCAATGCGCTGGAACGCGACCGGATGTTCTTCGTGATAAGCAGCATCAGCCTGGCGGGGCAGGCGAGCGGACAGGTGAACCTGCGGCTGCGCATGACGACCTACCTGCGGCTGCCGGGGGCGAACGAGAGTGCGGACCTGCCTCCATTGATCGCGCCGGAAGCGGCGGACGCTTCGGGAGCTCCGGGGGGCGCACAGTGAAAGCCGGAACCGAGAACCGCAGGAAGACGATCATTGCCGGTGCCGTGGGAGCGGTTGCGCTGGTGTGCGCGTTCAGGATCTACAGCGTGCTTTTCGGCGGGCCGGATACGCCGGCGCCGGCGACCTCTACACCGGCCTCGGTGCGGACGACAGCCCCGGCCAGCGGTGCGGAGAACTCGCGGGCGGGGAACAACGCGCAGCCGGCGAACACTCCAGGGGGTGCGGCGCCGGGTGTGCAGGCACAAGCGCTGGCGAAGGCGAGCTCGGGCCTGGACCCGACGCTGGACGAGGTTGCCATGATTCGGACGGAGAGCCTGGTGTACTCAGGCTCAGGGCGGAACATCTTTTCGGCGGTATACACACCGCCCCCGCAACAGGTGAAGAAGTTTCAGGCTCCGCCGTCTCCGCTCCCGCGGCAGGTAGAGACGATTCCTACAGGGCCGCCGCCTCCTACGCCTCCTCCGCCGATCAATCTGAAGTTCTTTGGGACGGCGACTCGGCCGAATGGGGCGCGGCAGGCGTTCCTGCTGAGTGGAGACGATGTGTATCTGGCTGCGCAAGGGGATATCGTGGCGCGGAAATACAAGATTGGGAACATCGGTACGAACAGCGTGAGCGTGACGGATTTGACGAACAGCAACACGCAGACTTTGCCGCTGCAGATGAATTAGCAGAGCGACCTGAAATGCTGTGGTGCTCCGTATGAAGTGCGGGGTTACCTTAGACAATCTCAAGGCAGGTTCTTCGCTCGCTCCGGATTATTCCTTGTGAGGTTAACTTCATGAACTCGGCTCCGCACCACCCAACCAGAACTCGTGCAGCGTCTGCGCCACACGGGGGTGAGGAGGGCTACTTGCTGCTTGGGGCGGTCGTGATGGTGGCCCTGGTGCTGATCACTCTGGCTTTCGCTGCGCCGAACATCGCGCGCAGCATCCAGCGGGATAAGGAAGTGGAAAGCATGCACCGCGCGAACGAGTACGTGCGGGCGATCCGACTGTTCCAGCGGACGTGCAAGTGCCGGGCGTATCCGCCGACCATGGATGCGCTGGAGAAGAGCAACACGGTGCGGTTCCTGCGGAAGCGCTATGTGGACCCGCTTACGGGCAAGTCGGACTGGAAGCTCATCCATGACCCGCAGACGAAAATCCATGTGTTCTTCGGACAGGATCTGGACGAGCTGTCGAGCTCGGCCGGTCTGGGGTCGGCGGAAACCATGCGGTCTACTACTCCGCCGACGTCTATCGGACCACGTGGGAGTTCAGGTCCGACCGGTTCCACGGGGCCAACGGGCAGCACGGGCAGCTCGGGCAGTTCGGACAGCTCGGGCACGTCTGGCTCCCACAGCTCGGGTGCCGGAACCATGGGCTCGGGCAGCTCAGGCAGCCCGGGAGCCTCGGGTAGCTCGAGCACCAGCGGCAC
>CAXSHQ010000250.1:3855-7387 GCA_964236875.1 uncultured Acidobacteriaceae bacterium
TCAAAGGCGTCACCACCTCGCGCACGGGGGAATCCATCCTGAATCACAACGGGCAGACGACCTACGAGATGCAAGAGTTCTGGTGGGACCCGCGCATGGAACTGCTTTACGCGAAGGCGAACATTCTGGGCGGCGGCGGGATTGGATCCACTTCGGCGACTGGCCTGGGGAACAACATCCCTGGGGCCGGCGGGAGCACGGGTGCGACCGGAGCTACGGGTACCGGCGCGACGCCGGTTCTGGGTTCTGGGTTTAGTCCGCGCTAAGGCTCGTCTTCCTTGCTCTTAGTGCTTGACGGCGTACATTAGCCAGCTGGCGGCGACCGTGCCGCCGACGAAGAGCACGAAGCAGAAGAGGCCAAATCGGATCATCATCTTCGGCTCGGCTCGCTGCGTGATGCCGAAGACCACGGAGGCGAAGAGAGCAAACAGCAGCACGGCGGGAAAGTGCGTGAGCATGGGCTAGGAGGCTTTCCTTCCGTTGGCCAGCGAGTGCGCGTCAATGGCGGCGATGATGTTGAGGCAGCCGCCTGCGAGAAGGAACTTGGTGCCCCAGTCGCCGGTGGTTTGGGTGACCGTGGCGGCTCCCCAGCCGGCGATGCGCATGATCGCGTAGAGCAGGCCGAGGCCGAGCTGGCCGACGAAGCCGAGGGTATTCAGGATGTCGCCCATGGAGGGTACGTAGACCTTGGTCTGCAGGCTGAGGCCAACGAGGAACATGCCAAGGATGGAGATGAAGAGCAGGACCGCGCGGATCCACTTGCCGAGGATGAGGTGGCCTGCGCCGGGGACGAGCCAACCGGCGAGCAGGACAAGGGCAGGAAGGCTCGACTTCTCACCGGGGATGCGCTGGGCGATCTGGGCTTCTGTCGCTGCTCGTTGTGTAGATGTTGCCATTCAGTGGTCGATTCTAGCAGTTGCGGTACGTTGATCTGCGCCCGAGCGTTTTGCGGTGGTCTGAAATACAGGGGTCTCTCCGCTGCGGCCGCAAAAGCGCGGCCTCCGGTCGAGATGACAAGCTTCTGCGTTACAAGTAGCAGGCGCTCTACAGGCGGAGGAGTTGGTCCTGGCGGGGGCCGGAGACGTGGGCCTGGGGGCCGTGGGTGGCGCTTGCCTTGCGGGTGACCATGTTGATCTCGTTGCGGATGCCGAACTCGCCGGGGAAGTAGAGGCCGGGTTCGACGGAGAAGCAGGTGTTAGGCAGGAGCAAGCGCTCGTCGTGGGTTTCGAGGTTGTCGAGATGGGCGCCGTTGCCGTGGAGCTCGGTGGCAATGTTGTGACCGGTCCGGTGGGTGAAGAAGTCGGCGAAGCCGGCGGCGCGGATGACCGAGCGGGCGGCGTCGTCGGCTTGCCACCCGGCGATGGACTGGTTGGCGGCGTAGGCCTGCTCGATGGTGGTGATGGCGGCGTCGCGGGCTTCGCGGACGGTGGAGAAGATGAGCTGCTCGCGGTCGGTAGGCTCGCGGCCGACGACGGCGGTGGTGGTGATGTCATACCAGACAGCGTCAGGGCGGCCCTGGGTGGGACCGGCCTGCGTGGGGTTGCGGCGGTCGGCGAGCTTGGCCCAGATGTCGATGAGGACGAAGTCGCCGGTGCGGATGGGCCGGGAGCTTTCGGGCGTCGGCTCGTAGTGGCTGTCAGCCGAGTTGGGACCGGCGGAGCAGTTGGGGCCGTGGTCGGTCCAGAGGCCTTCCATCTCGATGCCCTTGAGGAGGAGCTGGACGACGTCCCACTCGGAGGTACCGGCGCCGGACCGGCAGGCGTCGCCGATGTGCTGCCAGCCGGCGATAAGCACTCGGTCGAGGCGCTGCTGGGCTTCAAAGTGGGTGGCGATCTGCTCTTCGGTGAGGACGGCTTCGAATAGGCTGACCAGGTCGGCGGAGCTACGGATGTCCTTGCCGAAGGAGCGAAGGAGCTCAACGGTGCCGGCGTCGACCATGGAGACGTACATGATGGCGTTGCGCGGGGAGTACTGCAGGGCGAGGGTGGTGGCGCCTTGCAGCATGGCTTCGAGCTTGCCTTCGAGTTCCTGCCAGGAGCTGTATTCCTGCTTGCTGCCGGGAAGGGCGTCGAGCTTGCCTGCCTCGATGCGGTGGACGAGCTTGCGGGGCTCGCCGACGGTGGGGACGAAGTAGTACCAGCGGCGCGAGGTGAAGCTGTGCGGCAGGCCGAGGATGCGGTAGGCGAGCGGGTCGCGCTGGTGGTGGTCGTAGAAGAGCCAGCCGTCGAGGTTCTGGTCGCGGAGGGCGCGCTGGAGGGCGTCGAGGTCCATACGGGTAGGGTACCCCCTCCCCCTGGGTACTTTCGGAGCCAAGGGCAATAAATACGCTGGCTAACCCAAAGTCTCTCGCTTCCCAAAAAGGCCGAATGATACAGCCAGCATGCACGCGCCAATTCCGAAACACCACCCCACGGCGATGAGTTGCAGGTAATCGGTACCGTGAACAGAAGCGAGGCGAGGATTGCTTAGGCTGTTTGAAAGAGGCAGCGTACCCAACAGCAAAACAAAAACGGCCACGATTTTACTTGGTTTACGTTTGTTCATGGCAGCCATACTATCGCAAGAAGAGAAAAGCCGCCCGGTGTTCTGGACGAGTTTATCTGCAGCCTCTTGCCTTCAACGAGATGGAAGCTGCCAACAGTCAGCTTCGAAATAGGGATGCTCTTAGCGCCGCTGATACGTCACAAGGAAACGAAATCATCAGTAATAACGAACGCATCCGCAGGTTCGGCGTGATCGAAGAGTTGAGGATACTTTTCTGCGGTAGCACTACTCCAATGAGCAGGTTTGCATGACGCTGTTGCTGCGCTGCGCTGGGCCAAAGGCGAGCCTGTGTGCCCCAAGTGCCCGTCGCAGAGAGCGACCGTAAGCACTACTGGCTGGCGGCTCAGAAGCGTTGGAAGTTCTGCTCCTGCCGCAAGCAGTTCTCCGTCAAGGTGGGTTCTGTATCCGAGGATTAACCACTGGCGCTAGACGTGTGGCCGTGCGTGACGGCGAGGATGTTTTCGCATCTTGGAACCTCGCTCCGTGCGTTTCCGTAATGGACAGAGTCGAAGATGCGGATAGACGTCGGTTTCCTCTTGCAGGGGATGGCAAGAACGTAGGTGGGTTGTGGGCAGTGCAGGGCTAGGCAAGGTCGCTTGGGGTGTTTTCGGAGCGGCGTTGCTGCTCGCAGAGGTTGGCGCGTTCGCGCAGTCGCAGCAGGGCAAGCCCACGGTGGTTTCCGATGCGGTGCCCCATGAAGAACGGCCTGCCGACCTGAAGGTGCCGCTGCTGAAAAGGCCGCTGCGGCTCGCGGACTTCGAGGGAATGAAGGCGAGCGCAGAGATCAAGAGCGAAGTGCTGGAGATCGACAGCTTCACCCAGACGCAGCCGACGGACGGCCAGGCGGCCACACAGAAGACGGAAGCCTACATGGGCTACACATCCAGTGCGCTGTATGTGGTGTTCCTGTGCTTCGACAAGCAGCCGGGGTTGATCCGCGGCCACATGTCGCGGCGCGAGAACGTGACCACGGACGACAATGTGTCGA
>CAXSHQ010000251.1:0-1146 GCA_964236875.1 uncultured Acidobacteriaceae bacterium
CGAACAGAATTTTTTGACGATCGCGCCCTACACAATCGAGAAAGCCTACGAGGTCGCCGATGCCGTCGCGCGTGGCGATCTCGACGATCTGTGTGATGAACTTGGCGATCTGCTGCTGCAGGTGTTGTTCTATGCGCAGATGGCGGACGAGGCGGGGTACTTTTCGCTGGAGGATGTGGCCGAGGCGTTGAGTGGAAAGCTCCTGCGGCGGCATCCGCACATCTTTCCTCCGAAAGACGGTGAAACGGTGGAGGCGACGGACTCCGGCGCGGTGCTGCGCAACTGGGAGCTGATCAAGCGCGAGGAGAAGCGGGAAAAGGGGCCCGCTGGCAAGTCGATGCTGGACGACGTGCCACGGAGCATGCCGGCGACGATGGAGGCGGAGAAGCTGGGGTCGAAGGCGGCAAAAGTGGGGTTCGACTGGCCAGATGCGAACGGACTGTTGGACAAAATGGATGAAGAGCTTCGCGAGCTGAAGGTGGAGGTCGCGGCTGGGCACAGGCCGAACACGGAGGCGGAGTTCGGCGACCTGCTGTTTACCGCGATGAACCTCGCGCGGCATCTGAAGGTGGATGCGGAGAGCGCGTTGCGGCGGACGAATGCGAAGTTCCGCACGCGATTCGCGGCGATGGAGAGTGCAGCGGGTGGTGTAGCCGCCTTCGAGGCGCTGACGGCGGAGAAGAAGGAAGAGCTTTGGGTACGGGCCAAAAGTGAGGAGAGGGTGGGGAGCGGAGATTGAGCACGACGGACGGACAGGGATTTCGTATTGAGAAGCTGACGCGTATGGAGCAGTTTGCCGCCTGCGTGGAAGTGCAGGATACGGTGTGGGGCTATGAGCCGAACGATGCCGTGAGCCAGAAGATGTTTCTGCTGGCGCAACACATCGGGGGGCAGTTGCTCGGTGCATTCGAAGGCGCGGAGATGGTGGGCTATGCCATGTCGCTGCCGGGGCTGCGGGATGGGAAGGCGTATCTGCACTCCCACCATTTGGCGGTGCTGCCGCCGTGGCGGAACAAAGGTGTGGGCAGGCAGCTGAAGCTGGCGCAGCGCGATGATGCTTTGGAGCGTGGAGTGGAGCGGATGGAGTGGACCTTCGATCCGCTGGAGATCCGGAATGCGCACCTGAATATCGCGAAACTAGGAGCG
>CAXSHQ010000251.1:1156-7371 GCA_964236875.1 uncultured Acidobacteriaceae bacterium
TACCACCGGAACTTCTATGGAGCTTCCAGCTCTCCATTGCAGGGAGGGCTGCCTACCGATCGCGTGGTGGCGGAGTGGTGGCTGCGGTCGGAGCGCGTGGAACGGGCATTGCGGGGAGAAGCACCGGAGTTCGCGGTGACAGCGCAGGTACGGGTGCCGGCGGCCATCTACGAGTGGAAAGCTTCCCCGATGTATCGGGAGACGGCGAGGGAGCTGCAAGCGAGCAATGCCGCGGCACTAGAGGGAGCGTTCGCGGGCGGCGGCGCGGTGCTGGGTTATCGGCTGGACGCCGAGGGCAACGGGGTGTTTCAGGTGGGGAAGTGGGATGAGGGGCTGGTGCGGTGATCGCAACGCGGAACGTCGCGCTATCGGCATGGGTGGAGGCCGCTTCTTTGCCGCTTCTGAAGAAAGCAGATCCTTCGCTTCACTCAGGATGACACTTTCAAGAGGAGGGACTGGTAGAGATTATGCGAATTGAGGCGATTCATCTGCGCGAAATCCAGATGCCGCTAGCTCATCCGTTTGTCACGAGCTTTGGGGTGACGACGGGCCGGCGCATTCTGCTGGTGGAGCCGGAGGCTGACGGCATTCATGGGTGGGGGGAGTGCGTGGCGGGGGAACACCCGTACTTCTCCGAGGAGTCAGTGGACACGGCCTGGCCGACGCTGCTGGCGGAGCTGATGCCGCGGCTGCTTGCGGGAGAGCTTGAGCATGGGCGTGACTGCCCGGCGCTGTTTGCAGCGGTGCGCGGGCATCGAATGGCGAAGGCGGCGATGGAGAACGCGGTATGGGATCTGGACGCGCAGCGGCAGGGTGTGTCGCTGGCGAAGCTGCTGTGCGGTGAGCACACGCCTCGGGAGCGGATTGCCTGCGGGGTATCGATCGGCATGCAGCCGACGCTGGAACAACAGCTCGCGGTGGTGGAGCGCGAGGTCGCGGCGGGATACCAGCGGATCAAGCTGAAGTGCAAGCCGGGCTGGGATGAAGAGATGTTCGAGGCGGTGCGGGAGCGCTGGCCGGAGATCCTGCTGAGCTGCGATGCGAACTCGGCGTACACGATGGGCGATGCGGACAGGATCGCGGAGTGGGACAGGTTCCAACTGCTGATGATCGAGCAGCCGCTTTGGCATGACGATTTCTTCTTCCATGCGCACCTGCAGAAGCGCATGCAGACAGCCATCTGCCTGGACGAGTGCATCCGCAACCGGCGGGATGCGGCGGCGGCGCTGGAGCTGGGCAGCGGGCGCATCCTGAACATCAAGGTGGGGCGCGTGGGCGGGTTTACGGAAGCGATTGCGGTGCACGATGTCGCGCTGGCACACAATGTGCCAGTGTGGTGCGGGGGGATGCTGGAAAGCGGGGTGGGACGCGCGCAGAACATCGCGTTGTCGTCGCTGCCGAACTTCAAGCTGCCGGGCGATGTGTCGGCCTCCAAACGCTACTGGGCGGAGGACATCATTGAGCCGGAAGTGACAGTGAGCGCGGAGGGGGAGATCGTGGTGCCGACGGAGGCTGGGCGGGGCTTTGCGGTACGGCGGGAGCGCGTGGAGAAGCTTACGGTGCGTAGTGAGACGATGCGGCGCGATGGGCGGGTGAGCGTGCCGGTCGCGTAGGTCGGCTTGCATGGGCAGGAGCAGATCCCACCCGTGACGATGAAGCCGTCACGGATGGGGCACCCGGAATGTACATGCGGTAAGAAATTGCCCTGATCGCCGTTCGTCTCTACTGCACGGTGACGGCGAGATTGTAGGTCGTTGTGTGGGTGAGGATACCGTCCGTGCCGGTGATGGTGAAGGTGTAGCTGCCGGGCCCGGTGTAGTTGGCATTCTGCGCGGGCTTGAGGTTGCCGCAGCCGGTGAGGGTGAGGCTTGCCGTGCCGAGGAGCAGGACGGCGAGGCCGGTCTTCAGGAGCGGATGCGCAGCGCGGACCTTGCGGCGGAGCAGCCAGACGCTGCCGCCAGCCAGCAGGATGAGCAAGCCGCCGCCGCCGAGGCCACCATAGCCGATCACGGTGTACTGCGCGGTGGTGGCCATGGTGACGGTCACGGAGGCGCTGCTGGCTGGCACCAGGGCGCCGGAGCCTAGCGTGCAGGTCGCTCCCGGAGCACTCGTGCTGCAGCTGAAGCGCACCGTTGAGGAGAAGCCGGCAATGGGTGTCGGCAGGAGGTTGGTGGTGATGAAGCGGCCTGCGATGACGGTGCCGGAAGAAGAGGAAAGAGCAAGGGCGAAGTCTACGCCGTTGCCCGTAAGGGTGAGGACCGAGCTGGTATAGGCGGAGTTGAAGGCCAGGGAACCGGAACGGGTGCCGGTGCCGGTGGGACGGAAGGTGACGTTGATGGTGCAGCTCGATCCCCCGGACAGCGAGGAGGGGCAGTTAACCGCCGCCGCGGTGTAGTCGCCCGTGGCGCTGAGCGCCGGGACAGGGACGGGACCGGAGGCGGTGTTGGTCAGGGTGAAGCTCTGCGTCGAAGAGGCGGTGACGTCAATGCTGGGAAACGTCATGGACGTGGTGGAGACCGTGAGAGCGGGGACGCCGATGCCGGTGAGGGTGACCGTGAGGGTCTTGCCGCCGCCGCCCACGACGAGCGTGCCGGGGCGGGCGCCCAGCACAGTGGGTGTGAAGGTGACAGTGATGGAGCAGGAAGCCCCGGCGGCGACCGCCGTGCAGTTATTGGGGCCGACGGTGTAGTCGCCGGTGGTGGTCAGCAGGTTTACGGCGGAGCCGAAGATTGACTTGTTGGTCCAGATGAAGGTTTGGGCGCCGGTGGGGAAGCCGAGGGGCTGTGAGCCGAAGTCGGCGAAGGTGGGCGTAATGGTGGGATCGCCGCCGTTGCTGGTGAGGTTGAAGAGCATGTACTCGAGCAGCTTTTCCTGCGGCGTCATGGTGGTGGAGGTGCCGCAAAGGCCGGGGAACTGCCTGGCGTTGCTGCTCGAGACGGAGGTTTCTACGTGGTACTCGTTGAAGAGAACACGCCCGCACTGGCCTGTGGTCGCCCCCACGGGAGTGTCGAAGGTGAACTGCATCACATTGCCGTTGCTGAGCGACAGCCAGGACTGCGTGGGGGAGTTCACCCCGTTGAAGTCACGGCGGAGTGTTTGGAGCGCGATCTGGCCGGGAGCCGAGGAGGCGCCGACCGAAGGCAGGGCAAGCCATTGCGCCAGGGTGGCGCCATCGCTGAAGCCGACGTTGACGGTCGCGGTCTGATCGGCGACGTTGGTCGAGGAACCCGTCCAGTTCACCACGTTGGGGAACGTCTGCAGCTCGTTCATCCAGTCGTAGCTGAAATGGCTCGCGTAGACGCGGCCGCCGGAGTTCGCGAAGGTGACCAGGTTGGTGAGCTCGCCGTTGGCGGAATTGCTGGTTTGACGCAGCTTTGTATTGTCCGAGCCCTCGCAGGGGAGCATCAGCACGTCGTACTTGGCCAGCGAAGCGGGGCTGCCTGTGAGCGTGGTGGCGGCTGGGGTAGCCCCGACCGCGCCGATGTAGGAGCCGCTCTGCCCATTGCCACCTTCGGCGAGGTAAAAGTTGATGCGGCCCATCCCGTCGGGATTGGTGAACTCGGTGGAGTCGTTGCCCATGACCTTGTAGAGGACGCATTCCACAGGATCGGCATTACCGGTGAGCACGGCGAACTTGGGGATGTCGCCCTCGGTCTGGTTACGCGGAAAGCGAGTGACGTCGTGGTCAGTCAGGGCAGTGTTGGTGCAGGAGCCGGCACTGGTGTCGATCGTGACCTGGCGACGCCACTTGCCGGAAACCAGGACTAGTGGGATGGCCGTCCCGATGGGGACATTGGTCAGGGTAAAGGTGCCGTCTGTGTTGGACGTGGTGCCGACCAGCGGCGAGCCGGAGGGGACGGCCCCGGGGACGGGGCAGCTGACGCCCGCGGTCATGGGGTCAACCGGGGCGTTCGGGATGTAGACCGTAACGTTCGGCAGGGGGTCCATGCCGTTGGGGGCGTACACGGTTCCGGTGATGGTGCTCGTCGCTGTGCCTGAGCATTGAACTTGTTGAAGGCAAAGGCCGGTGCAGGACTGCGCAGAAAGTTTTGCACAGAGCGGAAGCCCGAGGGCAAGAAGCACAACAAAACGACGCATGGTGGGGAACCTAGATGACATATACCAAAGCCGGAGGACTCTCGGCTATGATTACGCCCCATTTATTTTCGTGGCATGCCATCGGTAGAGTGAGCGGGCCGGTCTGGGGCGTCGGGAGGTGTTTGCGGCGGAGCCGGCCAGCGCTCGACCGCGAGGTCGGGAAAGCGGCTCTGGCCGGCGACCAACAGAGGGGCTGGTGCGGCCCGCAAGGTGCTGTCGAAAAACTGCAGGACGGCGGTCCGGAGCATGGCGTCGACCTCTTCGGGCTGGGTGGGGCCGGTGAAACCGCGGCGGTGAAAGGGCGGGAGGAGTGGCTCGTCGGAGAAGTCCATGTGCTGGGTACCGGCGAGGAAGAGCCGGTAGCCGCCAAAGCGGCGGAGGCTCTCTTCGGTGGCGGCGAAGTCGGCGCGGTCTAGCTGGTCCTCGGTTGAGCCGGGTTGCGGGAGGGTGGCTAGCTGTTTCTCGCGGTCGCGGCTGATGCCTTCGTAAGCGAGCAAGATCGGCTGGGCGGCGGTACGGTTCTGCAAAGCGCCGAAGGTCCAGCCGTCGAGGTTGGCGGCGGCCTTGACACGGGGGTCGAGGCCGCAGAGGGCGAGGGCGGCGGCACCGCCGAAAGAGTGGCCGAAGGCTCCGGCGCGGGCGGTGTCGAGGCGGGCGTGGAAGGGTTCTGCCGGGCTGGCGGGCGTCGCGGAGAGGGCGGCGAGCTGGTCGAGGACAAAGCGCTCGTCGGCGGTCCAGAGCTGGAGAGTCCGGTTCCAGAAGGCGATCTGCTCGTCGGCCGTGGCGGCTGAACCTTTGGGGCCCTGGATGTCTTCGTGGCCGCGGATGACGGTGCCGTCGGCGAGCTGCGTGCGGGCGGCGTTGTGGGGGTAGTCGATAGAGGCGACGACATAGCCATGGCTGGCGAGGTCTTCGGCGAGAGCGGTGCTCTGGGTGCGCTGGCCTCCCCAGCGGTGGCTGAAGAGGAGCACGGGGAAGGGGCTGCCGCCTTGGGCGATGGGAGCGTCCGACCGGGCGTGCGTACGTAGCAGGGGAGCGTAGAAGTGGTTGAGGCCGGCCTCGCGCCAGCGCATGTAGCGGGCCGGGCGGGCAGTGGAAAGTTGGGCGGGATACCAGAGCTGGACGACCAGCTCGCGGTGACCGGATCGGTTTGAAGAGTATGGGTCGGTGCGGCTGAGGTCCGTGAAATGGAGGACCGTGGTGCCGACGGGGCTGGGGCCGGTGGGTGCAGGGAGCTGGAAGAAGCGGAGGTACACGAGCAGGGCGCCTACGCCGGTAAGGAACAGGCCCACAAGTCCGCGGAGAAGCATGGCGGATGCGGGTTGCGGCTGGCGCGGGTTGCGGGGCTTTGGAGACATGCGGGCTGCCGGGTTCTCTTTCGGAGAACAGCAGCTAGCAGATTACCGGAGGCGGGCCATCCAGAGCGGCGTGCCATTGAGCTGGCGCCACTCCGGGCCGCCGAGGCCGGGGGGGTTGCCGTTGACGAACACGGCCACGGCGCCGGCGCGGCGGAAGGTCGCGAGTGTGGCGGCTTGGCGGTCGGCGGGGAGATGCCAGAATTGGTCGTAGTCGGGGCCGGAGGCGATCTCGCTGGTGATCTGGACATGAGCGATAAAGGCCCAGTCGGAATGGAGATTGGGTGTCCAGGCGATGACCCCGACCGGTGCGTCGGGTGGCAGGTGCTGATCCAGCACGGCCTGGCCCATCTGCCACTCGGTGTTGTGCTGGGGAGACTTGCGGAGGAGGAGATTGCGCCAGGCGGGCCCCTGGTAGAGGGCTAGCTCCGCCGTGAAACCGAGGAGCAGGAGAACGGCGGCGGTCCGGTTGAGGCCAGGACGGGCTGGCGGAGAGTCGGTGGCAGCGAGGAGACCGCAGGTGCCGAACACGAGCAGCATGCCGGTGAGATAGCGACCCTCCAGGTGAACGGGCGTGTAGAGCAGCAGGCCGATGAGGCTGCAGGCCAGCACGGGCCAGCGCTCCAGGAGAAAGCGACCGAAGCTGCGGCGGGTGGGAGCGGATCTGAGAAGGACTGCCAGGGCGAGAACGAAGGCCCAGATCAGTGGGTGCTTGAGGAAGACTTGCAGGAAGTCGCCAAAGCTTTTAGCCAGCGCGATGAC
>CAXSHQ010000252.1:0-1078 GCA_964236875.1 uncultured Acidobacteriaceae bacterium
GAGGGAGTGCAGACGGTCGAAGTGGCGGTGGGCCGGGTCGTCGGCTGTGGCGGGGCTGAGGTCCCCGTTGAGGGTGGCGCGGTCGCGCTCCATGCGCGGGACGACTGAGAACTGCGAGTAGGCCGTGATGCTGAGCATGGCCACTATCAGGACGAGTTCAAGCGCGCGGGCGGGGTGGGTATCGCGCTGCGAGCCGAGCAGGATGAGCGTGAAAAGGAAGTAGACACCGCCGGCAATGAAGCCGAGGCGGTGAAGCGAGATGAGCGACGCGCGGACAACCTCGCCCGCGTCGTGCGGGTTCAAGTTCGTGAAGGCGGCACGGGCGACGAAGCCAAAGAAAACGAGTGCGCCGGTCCAGGCGGCGAGCGGCACCGAGCGGAGGATGCGGAAGATCAGCGTCACTGGCGGGCGTCCTCCGGAAGGGGCTCTGGCGCGGGCTCGATGGGCGTGGCGGGCGCGGGCGCGTTGCGTTGGAGGGCGCGGCGGAGAACAAGCTCAAGCGCGGCCTTGTGCTCGAGGTACTCGCGCTCGGAGATGCGCTGCTGGAGGTGGTCGGTTTCGAGCGCGAAGAGCTCGTCTTTCAGGGTGTCGAGGGAAGAGGTGGGCCTGGCTTGTACCCCACTCGCTTGTACCCCACTCATTGCGCCAGAAGGCGGCGCGATGAATGGGCCACCCGGAGGGAGTGAGGAGCCCGAAGCGAGCGCACCTTCGCGGGGCTTGCGGAGGAGGATGCCGGCGGCTGCGGCGAGCAGGAGTGCGAGCAGGCCGAGGATCCACCCCTTGTATTTGGCCCAGGGATCGCGGGTGCCTTCGGGATCGAGGGGGGTCTGGAGACCGCGGCCGGGAGCGGTGCTGGCTGTTTCAGGGAGCGGCTGGCCGTTGGGAGACGTGCCGCCCTGCTGGGCGCCTTCTTGCGCGCCGGCGCGTTGCTGCGGCATTTCGCCGGTGCCGCTGACGGTGAATTGGAGCGGCTGAGAAACGGCGACGCTCTGCATGGTCCAGGTCTGGGTGTTGGGGTCCTGTGTCTGACCCTGGGTGCGGGCGACATCCGCGCGGCGGGAGAAGGTCTGCTGGCGTT
>CAXSHQ010000252.1:1088-2032 GCA_964236875.1 uncultured Acidobacteriaceae bacterium
AGCCTTGAAGCTGATGCTGCGGGGCAGGACGATGGCGACGGTGCTGACCGGGGTGGCGAGCTTGAGGTCGAAAGCCTGGTTCCCGCTGTAGGGCAGGGTGTAGAAGATGCCGAACTGGGTTTCGCCGGGGCGGATCGGGAAGAGGAAGGTGTAGTGGGTGGGATCGCCGGCGACAGGGGCGGCAGTAGCGGGGACGGGCATGCCGTCGCGCTGGGCGCCGGCGCGGATGACCTTCGCGGCAGCGGGCAGGTAGAAGTCGAAACCGGCGGGGCCGAACTGGGTGCGGGCGGGCTGCGAGTCGTTGATGACCTGGAGGACTTCGACGATGTGGAGCTCGGTGGCGGTGGCCTCGATGTGGAGCTCTTCGACGGCGGTGGTGACGTTATCGACGTGGGGGGCCGCGTCGTAAACATCAAGATTGAGGGTGGTGGCGCCGGCCTGGAGGGGCTGGAAGTAGCTGGCTTTCTGATGCGTGACGCGGACCAGGTGCATGCCGTCTTCAGGCACTTCCAGGGTGAAGTGACCCTTGCTGTCGGTCTTGGCGTGCGTGGTCTCTTGCATGGTTTGCTGGAGGCGGATCAGCGTGACGTCATCGCCGGCGGAGGGCTTGCCGGTGGTCTTGTTGGTGACGGTGCCGGTGATGTTGGCGGCGAGCGCGGGCAGCGGGACCAGACACAGGACGAACGGGAGGGTGTGGCGGAGGATGTTGCGGAGAGGCACGACTAAGGATAAAGCATCGGGTGACGGCAGGTTTCAGGTTCAGGTGTGAGGTTCTAGTGCGCGGTTCTGGGGAATGGGAGGAGGTTCCGGGCATGGGCAAGGGCAAATGCGGGGATCCTGAGCTTCGCTCAGGATGACACCCTCGTTGATGTGCGAAGTGGTGGCTGCGTGAGGGCGTCCATTTCGGCGAGGACGATGGTGGTTACGTTAGGGTGTCCATCTCG
>CAXSHQ010000252.1:2042-7360 GCA_964236875.1 uncultured Acidobacteriaceae bacterium
ACGTGGACGACGGTGACCGGGCACCCCTGGGCCTGGATGCCGCGGGCGGCCTCGGCGAGGACGGTGGCGGCTTCGTTTTCCAGGGCGTGGCGCTGGGTCTGGAAATCGGCTTCCGGGTACTTGCCGGCGCGGTACTCGAACTGGAGGTCGCGGAGGTTGTCGTAGATGACTTCGCGGCGCTCGCGGAGGTAGTCGAGGCGGGTCTTTTCTACTTCGGCGGCGATGCGGGCCTGCGGCCAGAAGATGTAGGCGATGCAGCCGGCGACGAGAGCGAGGATGGCGAGGAGGGCGGGTGTGGTCATGAGATGTGACAGTGTTGGAAGTGAGCGGCAGGCGGAAGACGGTGCGGCTTGCGTGGAAGATATAGTGTAGCTGCGTTGCGGGCGGACGAGCCCGGAGGATGGTGGAGTGAGGCGAACTGGTTCCGGAGGGTGGCGTGGGATGCGCAGCGGACTGGCGGCGCTGGTGCTGCTGGGTGGGGCGGCCATTGTGGCGTCAGCGCAGACGCCGGCACAGCTGGCGGCGCTGCATACCGATCCTTTGAACCTGGATCCAGCGGTGCGGAAGGGGTATGAGCAGTTCTACAACCTGCAGTATGACGAGGCGCTGAAGACCTTCAACGGAGTCGCGCAGCAGCATGGCGGCGAGCCCATCGCGTGGGATTACGTGCTGATGGTAACGATCTTTCGCGAGCTCTATCACCAAGACCTGCTGGATACGACGTACTACGCACATGACAGCTTTCTTTCCAGCAAGCGCGATGTGCCGACGCCGCAAGGGACGCGGCAGCAGATCGAGGACCTGACTAACAAGGTCATCGGACTGGCGGATGCGCGGCTGAAGACCAATGGGCAGGACAAGAATGCGCTGTTTGCCCGGGGGTTCGCGCGCGGGATGCATGCATCGTTTGCGACGCTGGTAGACCACTCGTTCGCGGCAGCGGCGCGGCAGGGCTACCAGTCGCGCAATGACAGCGAGGCGGTGCTGAAGATCGACCCGCAGTATGCGGATGCAGACATGGCGATCGGCATCCAGCAGTTTGCGGTAGCGAGCCTGCCGCGGATTGTGCGCATGATGGTTGGCGTGATGGGCGTGGGCGGCAACAAGGAGAAAGGGCTGGAGCTGCTGCGGAACTCGGCGAAGAATGGGGTGATCACGAGCGTGGAGTCGCGGACGGTGCTGTCACTGTTTCTGCGGCACGATGCGCGCTATCGCGAGGCGCTGGAAGTGCAGCAGGAGTTGGCCAGGCAGTATCCACATGACTATTTGTATGAGCTGGAAGTGGCGAACCTGCTGAAGGATGCAGGGCAGGGCGTACAGGCGATGGCGGCGTACAAGCATGTGCTGGAACTGGCCGCAAAGCCGGGATATTTCACCGACCCTCGGCTGCAGATGGCTTGGTTCGGGTTGGCGGATACGGATCGTGGGTACAACAACATCCAGGAGGCCGCCTATGGGTACATGCAGGCGGCGCAGCAGCCCAACTGCAGCGACTGGCTGCGCAAGCGGGCGCAATTGAACGCGGCGCAGATGTACGACTTGCTCCATGACCGGCAGCAGGCGGTGCGACTGTACCAGATGGCGGCAGCGCCGGGTGGGGACCAGTCGCAGGCGGAGGCCGCGAAGAAAGGGCTGAAGACGGCTTTTGTTGGGAAGTGAGGGCCCAGGAGCAGGGTGAATTGCAGGGCAGCTGACTTTGAGGTGGGCGGGGGCGGGTGGGAAAGAGCTTAGAGCTTTGAGATATTCAGCTGTGAGACTCGAGAGGGTTTCCTGCAGGTGTAGTGCCGCATCGGACGAGATACAGAGATCCTTCGCTTCGCTCAGGATGACGCCTTTTGGGGGACAGCTACAGCGTTAGGAAAACCGACATAGAAGGATGTGGAACCGGGTGGTGGCGGTTTGCGTAGATGCTTCTGTTGATTATGGAGGTGTTGAGATGACTTGCTCTACATGTGGACGGGAAGTACAGGCGAACGCGAACTTTTGCAGCAATTGTGGCCGGGTGTTGGCGTGGCAGGTGAACCCTGGAGCGATGCCCCGGGTAGCGTATGGAACGCAGCTGCAGAGGCCGCGTGAGGGACGCATGATTGCCGGTGTGTGCGTCGGGGTGGCGAACCATTATGGATGGGATGCAAGCCTGGTGCGTATCCTGCTGGTGTTGTCGGTGGTGTTTGGCGCAGGGCTGCCGGTGGTGGCGTACCTGGCGGCGTGGATCGTGATTCCGAATGCGCCTTACCTGCTGCCGGCGGGCTATGGGTATGTGCCGCAGGCGTACCCGCCGCAGCCTGGAGTGTAAGCGCGGTTCCGCTGGAAGCCATGCTGGTCCAACGCAGATTCCCTTCGGGAATGACAACAATGAAAACAGACCGAACGGCAGGTACGATGGGGCGGTGAGCTCTTCGTTTGCAACCGATGCTTCTTCGCGGCCGCTGGCCTACCAGGACAATGAACTGAAGATGGACGGCGTCCCGCTCGCGGCTTTGGCCGAGGAGTTTGGGACGCCTTTGTATTGCTACTCGGCGGAGTCGATCCGGGGGCGCGCGGCGATGATCCAGGCGGCGTTCGCACCTGTGGCGCACACGGTTTGCTATGCCGTGAAGGCTAACTCGTCGCTGGCGCTGCTGAAGTTGCTGGGGGGGATGGGCTGCGGGTTCGATGTTGTCTCGGGCGGCGAGTTGGAGCGGGTGCGGCGGGCGGCTCCGGAGCGGCTCGGCAGCGTGGTGTTCTCGGGTGTGGGCAAGCAGGCGTGGGAGATGGATGCGGCGCTCGAGTGTAACGACGGGTCCGGCATCCTGCTGTTCAACGTGGAGAGCGAGGCGGAGTTGCAGGTGCTTTCCGCGCGGGCGCAGGCGCTGGGCAAGGTGGCGCGGATTGCGCTGCGCGTGAACCCGGATGTGTTTGCGGAGACGCACCCGTACGTCTCGACGGGAATGAGCGAGCACAAGTTCGGGATCGCGATTGCGGAGGCGCGGGAAGTGTACCGGAAAGCTGCGCGTCTGCCGAGTCTCAAGGCTGCGGGGGTGAGCGTGCACATCGGCTCGCAGATTCGGAGCGTGGAGCCGTTTGCCGAGGCGCTGCGCCGGGTTCGCGCCCTAGGAGAAGAGCTGCGCACGGATGGCATGGACATCCGCTATGTGGATGGCGGTGGCGGATTTGGCGTGGAGTATGGGACGGCGGCGTTCGACGCGGAGGCGAGCGTGGCGGCGTATGCACGCGCGATGCGCAGCGTGATGGATGGGTTCGACGCGCACCTGCTGCTGGAGCCGGGCCGGTTTGTGGTGGCGCAGGCTGGAGTGCTGCTGACGCGGGTGCTGTATATGAAGCAGAACGGGAGCAAGCGGTTCGTCATCACGGACGCGGCGATGAACGACCTGATCCGGCCGGCGCTGTATCAGGCGCATCATGAGATTTTGGCCGTCACGAAGCGAAACGGGAAGACGATGGTGGCGGATGTGGTGGGGCCGGTATGCGAGAGTGGCGACTTCTTCGCTCGCGGGCGCGAGCTGCCGGAGCTGGCGGCAGGAGATCTGCTGGCGCTGCTGGATGCGGGCGCGTATGGGATGAGCTTGAGCTCGCACTACAACACGCGTGTGCGGCCTGCGGAAGTGCTGGTGGACGGCGGGGTGGGGCGGCTGATTCGGCGGAGGGAGACACTGGAGGATTTGTTCGCAGCGGAAATAGTGTAAAGAGCGGTCGCGAGAGCCGGGTTGACTTACACTAGCGGCACGCCAGAGACAGATTGCACCTGCGGATTGGAGTTTCCGTGATAACCGCCATTGTGATCCTTGCCGCGGTGTTTCTGACGCTTGCGCTGTCCTTGCTGAACACCCGAAGCCTGCCGCCGGAAGAGCTGAAGGAAAACAGCGAGTTCGTCGACAAATACCTGATGATCCTGACGGCGGTGTACGGGATATTTCTGGCTTTTGTGATCACCAACCTGTGGGCGACCAACGATAAAGCTGTGAGCCTAGTGAACTCCGAGGCGTCGGAGATCGTGTACAGCGCGATGCTGACCAGCGGCACCGATGTCGCGACCCAACAGCAGATTCTGGGGCGGCTGCACGACTATGCCGACAGTGTCATTCATACGGAATGGCCGGTGATGCAGCGAGGCGCGGGCGGGCAGGCGGTCCTCACGTTCGGCACGTACGACTTGCTGTTCGAGAGCGTGTCGAAATTGCCGGTGAACAGTGAGGAGGCACGCGACGCACGGAATCGGCTGCTGGATGCGGTGCATGAAATTGGCGACGAGCGGCGCACCAGACTGATGCTGAGCGAAGATCGGCTGACGCCCTTCCTGAAGTGGGCGGTCATCCTGGGAGCGGTTGCCACCGTGCTTCCGATCACGTATATAAGGGAGCGGCGTTGGCGGTTCCACATTGTGGGCAGCCTATGCGCGGTGGGCCTGCTGACGATGATGGTGTGCCTGGTGTTCGACCTGAGCGGCGAGTACACAGGGCCGACGCAGATCAGCGTGCAGCCCTTCCACACGGCGCTTGAAAAGGTGGATTATATTGCGCACGACCCGCGGTGGCGAAGCCTTCGGCAGGCGGTGGAAGGGCCGGGTACTGCGCCTCCGCAGCGTCCACCGGAAGCGCAACGTTTGCGGTAGAAGCAAATTCTGGGCTGGGTTCCCTGCGTTGTCGCAGGTCTAAAGAGATCAACCAAAGAGAGTGAGGCAGGTGCGTATGTCTGAAGCGATGCAGACCAACAGCGAAGCGGGCGGAGTAAAAGGGAAGTTTGTATGGTTCGACCTGATGACCACGGATGTGGCTGCTGCCGCTCCGTTCTACGAGAAGGTGGTGGGGTGGACGTCAAAGGACTCCGGGATGCCGGGGCAGACGTACGTATTGTTCTCGTCGGGAGCGGACACGGTGGCGGGGCTGATGACGGTGCCGGAGGATGCGAAGGGCGCGCACCCGCACTGGATGGGCTACATCGGCGTGGACGATGTGGATGCTTACACGGAGAAGATGAAGGCGGCCGGGGGCATGGTGCACAAGGGGCCGCAGGACATTCCGGGTGTGGGGCGGTTTTCGGTGGTGGGCGATCCGCAGGGCGTGGGGCTTTGCCTGTTTACGCCGGCTGCGGGGTACCAGGGCGCGCCGGAAGCGGCGATGAACACGCCGGGGCGGATCGGGTGGTGCGAGCTCCACGCGCAGGACGGCGAGAAGGCGCTGGAGTTTTACAGCGGGATGTTCGGGTGGACGAAGGCGGGCGAAGTGGAAATGGGGCCAAGCGGCAAGTACCACATGTTCGCGACCGGTGCGGAGCCCGTGGGCGGCATCATGACGAATGACGTCCTGACGGTGGCGGGA
>CAXSHQ010000253.1:0-7348 GCA_964236875.1 uncultured Acidobacteriaceae bacterium
AACGACGCCGGCGAGCTGGACGCCCTCGACTGTGACGCCATCGTGCAGGTCGCGCGCTGGAGCGACCGCCGCACCATGATGCTCACCTTCGACCCGTCCTCGGCTACCGGCGGCACACCCGCCAAGACCGCCGTGCTCTACCAGGGCTCCTCGCAGGACCGCTACAACTCACCCGGCGAGCCCACACTGCACCCTAACGCCGCCGGCAAAGGCGTCCTCACGCTCACGCCGGATGGCGCTGGCGTTTACTTCTTCTCGGCCGGTGCGTCCCGCGGCGGCGATAAGCCCTTCGTCGCTACCATGCCGGTCACCGGCGGCAAGCAGACTATCCTCTGGCGCTCCGCCGACCCTTACTACGCCGACCCGGTCGCGCTGCTGGGCGACAACAAGGTGCTCGTTCGCCGCGAGTCCGTCACCGAGTCGCCTAACTACTTCACGGCCTCGCTCACCGGCGGCGACCCAGCGCCCATCACCCACTTCGCGTCGCCCTACGCCGGCACACAGCTTCCCACCAAGCAGCTTCTGCACTACAAGCGCGATGATGGTGTTGAGCTGACCACCACCCTTTGGCTGCCCGCCGGCTATGACAAGTCGCAGGGCCCGCTGCCCACGCTTATGGAGGCCTACCCGGCGGAGTTCAAGACCCGCGCCGCTGCCTCGCAGACCTCGGGCTCGCCCAACCGCTTCCCGCGCATCGCCTGGTCGTCACCCGTCTTCTTCACCCAGGTCGGCTATGCCGTGCTCGAAAACGCCGCCATCCCGATCATCGGCGAAGACAAGGCCGAGCCCAACGACACCTACAACCAGCAGCTCGTCGCCGGGGCCAAGGCGGCGGTGGACGCCGGCGTCGCCACCGGCACGGTTGACCCGAAGCGCGTAGCCGTCATGGGCCACAGCTACGGCGCCTTCATGACCGCCAACCTGCTCGCGCACTCCAACCTGTTCCGTGCAGGGATCGCCCGCTCCGGAGCCTACAACCGCACCCTCACGCCTTACGGCTTCCAGAACGAGGAGCGCACCTACTGGCAGGCGCCCGAGGTCTACTTCAACATGTCGCCCTTCAGCTTCGCCGACAAGATCAAGACGCCCATCCTCCTGATCCACGGCGAAGCCGACGACAACACCGGCACTTACCCCATCCAGACCGAACGCTTCTACGCCGCGCTCAAAGGTCAGGGCGCCACGGTCCGTATGGTCTTCCTGCCGCTCGAAGCCCACAGCTACGAAGCCCGCGAAACCCTCGAACACATGCTCTGGGAAATGGACCGCTGGCTCGACACCTACGTCAAGCCCGAGGTCTCGCCTGTCCAGACCCAAACCGCTACGGCAAGCACTGGCCGCTAGTAGCTGTTACGGAAGAGCATCCACGCAAGCCGCAGCATAGTTGCGGACCTCCGCAACTACCTGGCGATATTGATCGCGCTCTTCCGTCGTAAGCGGAATGGCATCGTCGTATCGCACCGCCACGCCGTACTTCGAAAAGGCGTGCAGTGGAATGGG
This sequence comes from uncultured Acidobacteriaceae bacterium, assembly GCA_964236875.1. GTDB lineage: Bacteria > Acidobacteriota > Terriglobia > Terriglobales > Acidobacteriaceae > Granulicella. The sequence continues at coordinate 1,501 of CAXSHQ010000253.1, forward strand.
GAACGGTGGAACGGCTTTTCCTAGATTGATGAGTTCGTCGAGGAGCGCTTGCAGATCGTGCGTGAACGGGTACTGAACGCCATGGAAAGCTATCAGGGCTTTCAGTAACTTTTCGATTGCTTGCTGCACATGAAACTCAAAGATTGCATCCGGCACTGCAAAGTGCAAAACTGCTTCATCCTCAGCAGATTTCCTGAATAGTAATTCGACTTGCGGGTTCCGCACCGCGCTCGTACAGTCGTTTCCCTTCGTGATCGATGTTGTAGTGAACGCTGTTGATCCAGGGCCGGAATCGGTCGAATCGCTCCCTTGCGACGGGAAGGAGGTCGATAGGCATCCGCAACCCCTTGAAGAGGTCGGTTGGCACCCGTCGGTAAGCTTCACTTTCCGGCACGTCAAGGATGACAGCCAGATCCAGATCGCTCTCAGGACTATGTTGGCCGCGTGCCCGAGATCCAAAAGCGATCACAGCCAGCGGATCGACGGCGATCACTAATCGTCGTATCGCCTCCGTGACCTTCTCCGGGGAGACGCCCCAACCGGTCTGTGCTGTCATAGACTCCCTCGAACGCGTTGCATTCAGTATAGGTGCTTACTGTGGAGTCCCGCCGCCCAGCGTCGTCTCTGCGCAGTTCCGCTGAGAGAAATTGAACTTCATCTGCTACCCGCATCATCAGTTCGCCGCAGGCCGCTCCACCCTATCCACCACGATCATCTCCACCGGCGCCTTACCCGGCGTCAGCTTCAGTCCCATCTGTTCCTTCAGCGCCTCGAAGATGTTGGTTCCAACGTCGCTCGTGCGCGCCGCCGCAGGGTCCGTCGACTCCGCCATCCACTCCATCGCCATGTCATAGCCGCCCGGCAATCCCGTGCGGTTCACCACTGGCCGGTCCGCGCCAACACCCGGATCGGTCAAGCCCAGCACGAAATGATCCATCGTCACGTTCTGGCCGCCTATGGCAATCAGTCCGGGCCCACTCGGCGCGAGCATGGCGGCGGTGCCGCACTGGTGCGGATATTGTCCCGCTACGGTCTGCGCCAGCGGCACCCGCCTGCACTCCGGGTCGTCCGCCGCATGCGCCCTGAGCTTCGGCCCCAGTTTGCCCGGCTTCACGACATCCAGGAAGTACACCGGCTCCTCGCGCATTTCGCGATGCACCCGCATCCCGAACCGCTCTTCCAGTAGCGACCGCATCATGGCCCGCATATCGTCCTTCGTCGTCGGCCCCGCGGCCTTCGCGTCGATGTCGAAATGCGCGCTGCGCGTCCAGTCCGGCATGGTCTGGCGAAGCACCTGGATCTGCGCGCTGTTCGGCTTGTAGGCAAACACCACATACTGCAGCAGCAGCATATTGTGCGCCCGCAGCACACCGCCTACATTTTCAAACTGGGGTCCCGGATTCAGCGGAAAGTTCGAGGACGATCGGTCTCCACCTTGGTCTTCCCGCACGGAAGCCACCTCGAACTCGAGCTTCCTCGTATCCGCAGCCTGGGCGTTGATCTGCCGCGTGTGCGGAAGACACCCGCTATGCGCAAAGTTCACTCGTGCTCTGTGTTAGGGGGCCGGACAGAAGCTCGACTTCGAAGTCACTTTAGCAAGGCAGGCAGCTACCTTGCTTTCCCTTTGCGCCGACGCAAAATCTCTGTCTCTCCTGCGCCTTTCTTAATACAACATCAGCGCCCCTCCTTGCGAGCGGATTGCGGTGCTCACAAGGAGAAACAATGGTTCAGGCATATCACGGCGTCACCGCCGCCCAACATCAAACAAACTTCAACACGTGGTCCGCCCAGGGCTACCGGATGATCTCCCTCAGCGTTTATGGAGACACCAGCAATCCGCTGTATGCGGCAGTATGGATCCAGCGCCAGGGATCTCCCTGGGCCGCCGTACATGGAGTCGACAGTGCCGGCTATCAGGCCTTCTTCAACACCTGGACCGCCAAGGGCTACTCCCCGGTGCTGGTCTCCGCGACTGGGCCCGAGAACAGTGCTGTCTTTGCCGCGGTCTTCGAGCAGGGCATCAATGGCGCGATCGCGCAGCATGGCCTGACCGGCGGCGCCGGCGGCAGCTTCCTCCAGGCAGACGCCCAGGCACGCGCAAACGGGCAGATGCTTCGTTCTTTCGCTATCTATGGCACGCTCTTCGACCGGCGCTATGCCGCGGTGTGGCATCCCAATCCGGTCTTTACCAAGTGCCACCTGCACCCCTCCGACAACGCGACGGACTACCAGACCAGCTTCAACGCGGAAACCCAGCTACCCGGCTATTCCCTGGCCGCCTATCGCGCGGCGTACATCGCCGTCAGTGAAGAAGGTTTCTACTGCTCGGCTTTCAAGGATGACTACGTCGGTCCGTGGTCTGCACGGCATAACATGACTTCGGCGGACTACCAGGCGGAGTTCGATAAGCAGAAGAATGCCGGCTTCTACCCCATATGTGTTCAGGGCGGCGGCAGCACCAGCTCCCCGGTCTATGCAGCCATCTTCGCCAAGCAGGATCTTCCCGCCAGCCGGCAGTGGAGTGCAACCGGAACCAACAACATGGCGCTCGCCAAGGCCGAACAGGTGATGCAGGCGTTTATGCAGACCAACGGCGTGCGCGCCGCGCAGCTCGCCATCGCGAAGAATGGAAAGACACTGTTTTCACGCGCCTACACATGGGCCGAGCCTGGCTATCATCTCACCCAGCCCTCTGACCGCTTCCTGCTCGCCAGCTGCAGCAAGATGTTCCTGGAAGCGGCTGTTCAGTCTCTGTACGACTCCCGCACCTACCGCCTCGATCGTTCCACCAAGGTGTATCCGCTGCTGGGCTTCTCGGGCGCGCTCGACCCTCGCAGCGACACCATCACCATCCAGCAGTTGCTGGATCATACCGGCGGATACGATGACTCTTCCGCGGGCTCCGGCTTCGACCCGACATACAACATGCGCAGCATCGGGCTCTCGCTGTTCCCGCCTCATCCCGTCACCAAGCTGGACATCGCACGTTACATGTACGCGCGGATGCTCGATTACACGCCGTATATGCTCACCTCGAATTCTGGCTTCAAGTACTCCAACTTCGGCCACATGCTGGCCGGCGCGGTGGTCGAGAAGGTCACCGGCAAAACCTACTTCGAGTACGTCAAAGAGGCTCTCCTCGATCCGCTCGGCATCAACGAAGTCCGGGTCTTCCCCACCCTGCCCGGCAACCGCGCAGCCAACGAGATCATTGCCGAGGACGAGGGCCTTGGCTTGAGCCCGCTCAACCTCAACTCGCCGCTCCTGGTCCCCAACGTTTATGGCGGCGAAGGAGAGATCAATGAAGTGGGAGACCCCAACGATGGCATGGGAGCGTCCGCTCAGGCCATGGCGCAATTCATCCACACCCACGCGGTGTGGAACAACGGCGGACGGGCGCCGAACTCGGCACGCGCAGGCAGCACGCCCGGGGCATCGTCCTATGCAGAGTCTCGCACCGACGATGTGGACTGGTCCTACACCATCAACACGCGCAACTGGCCGCCTTCGGCTCCGACCGATCTGCTCAAGAACCTGAACAACGCGATTGACGCGGCGATCAGCGCGGCAGGTCTGCCGTAAATCCCCATACTCCTCAGCAATCACCGGGTGCGTTCTCTTGAGGAGAGCGCACCCGAATCTTTTCCTTATTGCTCCACTTGATCGATAGACGCGCAAGCCGAGTTCGCCAGGCTCAAGAGCAACAGGGCCAGCGTCGTCACGCCACCCGGCGCCGCGCCGCGCCTGCTCAAACCCGAGCAACTCAAGCAGAACTGGTCCTACGAGCCACCCGAGCGCCGCCCTGTATGAAGCGTGAAGTGTCTTAGGCCTTTCAGGCCTACGGCCCGGCGCGTCAGTTGCCGGAAGGCGCCTCTACGCGGTTCACGACAATCACGTCCACCTGGTCTTTGCGCTGGATCATCTCCAGCCCCAACTCGCCCTTCAGCGCGGCCTTGATCACTGAAGTCACATCCGGCCGGTCGCCGGAGTTCATGTCAACGTACGGCGTGAAGTTGACGGTGAAGTCGTACCGCCCGGCGAGCCCCGTCCCGTCCGTCAGCGGCGCGTTGAGCGGGTCGGACACATAATAGGCCAGCTCCCTTATAGTCATCGACTTCGCGACCATGCCCATCGCGTTGTTCTCATGCCATGCCTCGCCATCCGGAGACGCCGCAGGCTGCATCTTCAGGCCACTCTTCGCGAGCGTGAGCGTATACACCCGCATCTCCCTCTTCTCACGATGGAACGTGAGCTTGAACCGGTCCGCCAGCAGCGCGCGCAGCATCAGGCGCATCTGCTCCTTCGTGGCATTCGGGTCTGCCTTCGCCAGAATGTCGTAGCGAGCCTCGGTCAGCGTCGGCGGGCCGTTCACCAGCCCCTGCGACGTCCCGTAGGCCCACTGAATGCAGGAACTGATCGTGACGTCGTCCATCTGCAGGGTGCCGCGCCGGACCTCAGTATGGCCGTTCCGCTCGAACTTCACCTGAGCTTTGCTCAGATGAATACTGGCGGTTTCGAACTCCGTCTGCGCCGCCGCCCTGCTCGCAGCCGGCAGCATTACAAGCAGCCCATAGAAAGCCGCGCGGACGATCCTCTGCTTTGCCGCTCCATTCGTGTGCATCGAGAAACTCAGGACGCCTCTGGCGTCACCGAGCGATACGCGCCGCCGTCCCGCTTTGTTCCTAGCATCGTTCCCTGAACGCCTCTAACCGTCCCGCTTGAGCTTTCCGCCGCTTTCGCCTATGCTCAGTAGTGCAGACGAATCCGTTCTGCCATGAGAACCAGCCGTGAGCGCACCGGCAAGTGGCGGAAGAGAGGAGTGGGCCGATGGCCCACTTTTTGTTTGCGCACAACCTCCACGGCTCTGGCCCCAACCACTCACACGTACAACGTAGAACGTCCAACGCCGCACTTTCTCCATGGCCCTCTCGCTCGACCAAATCCGCGCCACTGCCGACCGCGTCGCCCGCTCCCATGGCCTCGACCTTGTCGACATCGAGTTTGCCGGCTCCGGCAAGCACCGGTCGCTGCGCGTCTTCCTGGAAAAAGACGCGGCCGGTCGCGCCAAACTCACCGAAGAAGCCGCCGCCAATCCCGACTCGCTCCCCAAAGGCGTCCCCCTGGAGGCGCTCTCCGGCGTCACTCACGAGGACTGCGCGCTCTTCGCCACCGACTTCGGCACCGTGCTCGACGTCGAAGACCTCGTCCCCGGCGCCGAGTACACCTTGGAGGTCAGCTCTCCTGGCCTGGAGCGCAAGCTGCGCGGCGCGGAAGATTACCGCCGCTTCACCGGCCAGCTCGTCAAGCTGCAAACCTTCACTCCGGTTGAAAACAACCGGCATTTCACCGGCCGCCTCTCCGCCTTCGAAGGCCACACGCTCACCCTGGACCTCGCCGCCGTCAAACAGAAGGGCAAGAGCAAGAAAGCCCTCGCCGGCACGCAAGCCGTCACCATCGAGATGCCCAACGTGGAGAAAGCCCAGCTCGTCGCAGAAATTTAGCGTTGTACGTCGCACGTTCACGCTGTACGTGCCGTCGAAGAGTCCAGCCACGCAGAACGTACAACGTCGAACGCACAACGCCGAACATCGATCCACCACAACTGAATAGCAAGGAACAGGAACAACCATGGCAAGCGCACTCTACCAATCCATTGAAATGCTCAGCCGCGAAAAGGGTATCGACCCGGAGATCGTGGTCACCGCCGTTGAAGACGCCATCGCGCTCGCAACGCGCAAGTTCTACAAGACCCAGGAAGCCATGCGCGGCGAGCTCGATAAAGAGTCCGGCGAAATCCGCGCCTATGTTTTCAAGACTGTCGTTGAAGGTGCAGAGCAAGTCGAAGACC
>CAXSHQ010000254.1:0-7294 GCA_964236875.1 uncultured Acidobacteriaceae bacterium
GTTGACGACGATGTTCCGGTCACCGGAGTTCTGGGCGCCGGATGTGTATCGCGCGAAAATCAAGACGCCGATTGAATTTGTGGCGTCGGCGCTGCGGGCGAGCGGGGCGACGATCAACAACGCGCTGCCGCTGGTGCAGGCGATGGACAAGCTGGGCATGCCGATCTACGGGATGCAGACGCCGAATGGCTATTCGTGGGCGCATGACTCATGGGTGAGCAGCAATGCGCTGATCTCGCGGATGAACTTTGCGCTGGTGCTGAGCGGGGATCTGCTGCCGGGAACGCGGACGGACTGGCCGCAACTGCTGGGCGAAGGCGCAGAGGCTTCGGCGGCTCCCAGTGCGGAGACCGAGCGCAAGCTGGAGACGCTGCTGCTGGGCGGCCCCGCGGCGGAGCGGACGCGGGCGACGGTATTGAAAGAGGCGAGCAATCCGACGGCGCAACGGACGGCGCAGCAGAACTTCGCGTTGGCGAAGGGGCAGGACCCCGATGTGGAGGATGAGGGTGCGGAGCTCGGCAGGCAAGGTGTGAGGCCGGGACGCGGTGGGCGCGAGGTGCGGGCGATGGGCGGGAACCGGCCGGAGGCTCCGCTCAACACCATGGCCGGGCTGCTGCTGGGGTCGCCGGAGTTTCAGCGGCGGTAACGAGCTGAGCCGCCGCGTTGGAGAAGTGAATTCTCCAGTTCTCAGTTGGGGGTTTTGAGTTGTCGGTGAAGGCAGGTGGAACACAGATGATTGTTCCCATCGTGCAACTTGAGAACAGGACTAGAGTTTAAGGGTGTAGCAACGACGTCCTCAGGAGAACGCCTATGTCTACGAAACCGATCTATACCGATTCGAGCGACTGGGGATGCGATATGCATGGGCGCGATCTCGGGCGGCGCAATGGGGTGACGCGGCGCGGGTTTCTGCGCAATGGAGCGCTGGCGCTGGTGGGCACGTCGGTGGTGCCGAGCTTCCTGACGCGTGCGATCTACGGAGAAATGCAGACCGCCGCGGCCAACCGCAAGAAGCTGGTGGTGATCTTCCAGCGCGGCGCATGCGATGGATTGAACGTGGTGGTGCCGTATGCCGAGGACAACTACTACAGCATGCGGCCGACGATCGCGATCAAGAAGAAGGAAGTGCTGGACCTGAATGGGTTCTTCGGGCTGCATCCGGCGATGGCGCCGTTCAAGCCGCTGTATGACCAGGGGCAGCTGGCGATCGTGCATGCGGCGGGGTCGCCGGACACGACGCGCTCGCACTTCGACGCGCAGGACTACATGGAATCGGGCACGCCGGGTTTAAAGGCGACCACGGACGGCTGGTTGAATCGCGCGCTGCAGGATGAACGGCTGAGCGGCAAGCCCTCGGCGTTTCGCGCAGTGGCTTTGGGCACGCAGGTGCCGCGTACGCTACAGGGAAAGATTCCGGCGATTGCGGTAGCGAACCTCCAGGACTTTTCCGTTGCGGGCAAGGGATCGCAGACCTCGTCGATTTCGAATGCCTTTCAGGCGATGTATGACGAGAGCACCGATGCGGTGCTGCATGGGACGGGGCAGGAGACGTTCGAGGCGGTAAAGATGCTGAAGTCGGCCGACCCGGCGCAGTACAAGCCGGCCGCTGGCGTGAACTATCCAAACACGGCGTTCGGCAACAGCCTGAAGCAGATTGCGCAGCTGTTGAAGGCGAACCTGGGGGTGGAGGCGGCGTTCTCTGACATCGGCGGCTGGGACACGCACCAGAACCAGGGCGGCGCGAATGGACAGCTGGCGAACCGGCTGAAGGAGTTTTCCGAGACGATTGCCGCGTTCTGGAAGGACATGGGGAACGACGCCGACATTACGCTCGTAACTATGTCGGAGTTCGGACGTACCGCACGGCAGAACGGGACCGGCGGCACCGATCATGGACATGCGAACGTGATGTTCGTGCTGGGCGGGCAGGTGAAGGGCGGCAAGGTTTATGGCAAGTGGCCTGGCCTGAGCAACGAGCAGCTGAACGAGGGTCGTGACCTCACGGTGACGACGGACTTCCGCAATGTACTGGGTGAGGCGGCGTACAAGAGCCTGGGCGCGCACGACCTGAACAAAGTGTTCCCGGGGGTGACCGTGAACCCGTCGACGTTCCTGAACTTTGTGTAGTCGAACGGTAACCAGGCATATACCTCTGAAGAAAACAACGGCAGACCTAGTGGTCTGCCGTTGTGCTTAAGTGGTATGCAGGTAGATGTAACTGCGGAAAACTTTTTCAGAGAACTCACGTCTGAATGAGTGCAGTACAAACGCTGCAAGCAGTACCGCAACAGCCGGGCCAGCAGTCCCCTCGGTCACCGGCATCCCCTATCCGCACAACCCTCCCCACCTACATACCAAGGCTGCCGGAACATCGGCGGCCTTCACGCCTTTAAGGCTCCCGTGAAGGTTGATGGGTGTCCACTTAGGACGGTTGGGCTTCGGGCAAAATGCGGGGATCCTGAGCTTCGCTCAGGATGACACTCGAGGTGAGAGTGAGCACTATAGCTGTTCTCCTCGAGGTATAGTCGCCCTCACCTGATGGGTCCGTTCCGCTACGGGAAGACTACAGAGATCCTTCGCTGCGCTCAGGATGACGCCTTCTCGAGAGAGGGACTACGGCTGAAGAGAACTGCTAGCGTGTGGGCAGGAGTTGCGGCGGGGCCTGGGTGAGGTAGGTGTCGACGAAGCGGCGAATGGCCTGGTGGGTGGCGGCATCGTCAGACTCGCTCTTGATCTCATACGTCATCTTCGGATCGGCAGCGCGCTGGATATCGACGGGGTGCTTGCTATTGGGAAAGGAGATGAGCAGCTTGGGGGTCTTGAGCGTGCTCAGCGGACCGGCGAGCGGAAAGTCTTCGTGGAAGAGGAGACGGACGGGCACGATTCTGGCGCGGGTGTCCTCGGCGGCGCGTGAAGCGAAGTCGCCATCGCCCTGCTGGAGGATGAGGCCGGCGACATCCGGGTGGCCGGCGCAGAGGCGGACCGCGAGCGAAGCTCCGGAGCGGTCGCCGAAGACGACGGTCTGGGCGGGCGCGATGTGGCGGACTGCGCCGAGCCAGTCGAGGGCTGCATCGGAGTCGGCTTCCATGGTCTGCTCGGTGGGGTGCTGGCCTGCGCTGCGGCCGAAACCGCGATAGTCGAAGAGGAGAACGTTGAGGCGGGCGTCGTGCAAGCGGCGAGCGGTGGGGAGAGCATCGCTCATGGAGCCGGAGCCGGTGTGAAGCAGCAGGACGGTTGGGTCGGTGGGGACATCGCCGGGCAGCCACCAGCCCTGGAGCTGGGGCTGACCGCCGGCATCGGGGAAGAAGTGCACCTCTTCAAACGACAGGCCTATCGAAGAGGGGTTCGCGGCCACGGTGCGCGAAGGATGAAGCACGAGCTGCCACTGCTGGTAGTGGAAGAGAACACAGAGGAGGATGTAGGCGCAGGCCACGCCGACGGCCAGCATGGCGAGCAGAGCTTTGAGGAGCCAGCGTGGATCGACAGTTTCAGCGCTGGGGGGAAGATGCGAAGAGAGATTGGGACGTTGCGGCGGCATGCGCACGCCCAGCATCTCACGGGATGTGGCTGCGCGAACATAGGCGGGAGCGAATACGGGGTTCCTCCACTCCGCTTCGGCTCCGGTCGAGAGGACAGCTTCGAAAACTCAGGTCACGAGCGGGTGGACTGATGAATACAGGGAGACGCTTGTGAGTGAGTGGGTGCGCCTGTGCGCTGCGGATGAGGCGCCTGCGGAAGGCGCGGTGGTGGAGCGTGAGGCGGCGGGCGTGGCGGTGTGCCTGGTGAAGGTGGAAGGCGCGCTGCATGCGCTGGACAACTGGTGCCCGCATCGGCGAGGGCCGCTGGGGCAGGGATGGCTGGAGGGCCGCAGCGTGGTGTGTCCGTGGCACTGCTGGGAGTTCGATGTGGGGAGCGGCGAGGCATTGCCGCCGGAGAACGACAAGGTCGCGGTGTTTCCGGTGAAAGTGGAAGATGGCGCAGTGCTGGTGAACCTATCTTGATATCTATCCGGTGCCTATTCGAAGGTTTGCAGAAAACCTCCCGAGCAGGGGTAAGACTCCTATGTCGTGTCGGGCACAAAGCAATACATTTTCATGCCTCGACAGGAGATCGTCCATGAAGCGTGTTCTGCTTTCCGCCTTTGCCCTCGCCTTGTTTGCCGGATCGGTTCTGCCCGCCAGCGCACAGCATCACCGTCATAATCGGCATTGCTGGTACCGCCACCACCATCGTGTGTGCCGCTAGGGTCACATCTCCAAATAAGACACGAGCGCCCGCCGGACCGGCGGGCGCTTTGCTGTGTGCGAAACCCGTATGCACGCGCTGATATTCTGAATGCAACGCCTCATGGAGGGCAACACCATGCATGCAGTGCTCGCTCTCGAAGACGGCCGTGTGTTCCGGGGGGAAGCGTTCGGAGCGCTTGTTGAGCGCGTCGGTGAGGTGGTCTTCAACACGTCGCTGACCGGATATCAGGAGATCTTTACCGACCCGTCGTACGCAGGGCAGATCGTGGTGCTGACAAACCCGCATATCGGAAACTATGGGACGACACCGAGCGATGCGGAAGCGGCGCACCCGTATATCGAAGGGCTGGTGGTGCGCGAGTTCTCGGCGGTGAGCTCGAACTGGCGGTCTACCGAAGTTGCCGATGAGTATCTGGAGCGGAGCGGTGTGCCGGTGCTGGCGGACATCGACACGCGGGCCCTGGTGCGGCACCTGCGGGCGAATGGCGTGATGCGCGGCATCCTTTCAACAGCGGTGGACGATGTGGATGCGTTGATCGCGAAGGTGCGGGCGCATCGGAAGATGGACGGGACGGATCTGGCGAGCGTGGTTTCGACCAAGCAGGCGTACACGTGGGACAGCACGGAGCCGCGTAACGCTACGGGTGATGCCTACTTTCATGCCGGGCAGGACGCGACGGACACGCCGTTGCATGTGGTGGCGTACGACTTCGGGATCAAGCAGAACATTCTGCGGATGCTGGCGCGCGAGAACTGCAAAGTGACCGTAGTGCCCGCGCGCACACCAGCGGCGGACGTGCTGGCGATGAACCCGGATGGCGTGTTCTTCTCCAATGGCCCCGGCGATCCGGAGCCGCTGGATTACGCGCAGGAGAACATCCGCGCGCTGCAAGGAAAGAAGCCGCTGTTCGGGATTTGCCTGGGGCACCAGTTGTTTGGACTGGCGCTGGGCGGCAAGACGTACAAGCTGAAGTTCGGGCACCATGGCGGGAATCATCCGATCAAGAACCTCGAAACCGGGAAGGTGGAGATCACGGCGCAGAACCACAACTACAATGTCGATCCCGAGAGCCTGCCGGGCGATGTAGCGCCGACGCACGTGAACCTGAACGACAACACGCTGGCCGGGCTGAAGCATAAGACCGACCCGATGTTCAGCGTGCAGTACCACCCTGAGGCGAGCCCCGGGCCGCATGATTCTCATTACCTGTTCCAGCAGTTCCGTAAAATGATGGAAGAGTGGAAGGAGTAGCGATATGGCGATGACACTGCCTCTGCGCCCCGATCAGGAAGCTCACTTGGTGATGCTGTGCAAGGAGATGGGCCGCACTCCCGATGATTTCATCCGTGAAGCTGTGCTGACATTCATGGAGGATTATGAAGACGGCCGGGACGGGGAGGCTGCGCTGGCGGAACCAGGGAAACGCATGACGCAGGAAGAGATGGAGCGGGAGATTGAACTGGAAGATCGAGTACACGCCAGCCTCGCAAAGACAGCTTAGAAGGCTCGATCCACAGATCAAGGCACGCGTCGTTCGTTTCATGCGTGATCGTGTCCTCTCCTTATCGAGTCCCTACGACTTGGGCAAGCAGCTAACTGGAAAGTGGGCAGGACACTGGCGGTATCGCGTCGGCGACTATCGCGTAATTTGCCAAATCAGGAATGCGGAGCTCGTAGTCTCCGTCGTGAAAGCCGGTCACAGGAGCGACGTGTACCTCAATGCCCCGTAGAAATGACATTGCGAAGATTCTGGTGATCGGCTCCGGGCCGATTGTGATTGGGCAGTCGGCGGAGTTCGATTATTCGGGCACGCAGGCCTGCAAGGCTCTCAAGGCGGAGGGCTACGAGGTCGTGCTGGTGAACTCGAATCCGGCGTCGATCATGACGGATCCGGTCGTGGCGGACCGCACGTATATTGAGCCGCTGACGCCGGACTACCTGGAAGAAATCATCCGGGTTGAGGCGGAGATGCTTGCCGCGGCCGGTGAAGCAGATCCTCCCGCTTCGCGGAAGGATGACAAGCAGGGGAGCGGAGGCGACAGCAAAGCCAGAGGAATATTTGCCGTGTTGCCTACGGTGGGTGGGCAGACGGGGTTGAACCTTGCGGTCGATCTGGCGGATCGTGGCGTGCTGGAGCGCTATGGTGTGGAGTTGATCGGCGCCAAGCTGGATGCGATCAAGAAGGCCGAAGACCGTCTGCTGTTTAAAGATGCGATGAAGAAGATTGGACTCGACCTGCCAAAGTCGAAGCTCGTGAACAACATCCGTGATGGGCTGGAGTTTGCGGGTGTGCTTGGGTTTCCGGTGGTGATCCGGCCGAGCTTTACATTGGGTGGCTCGGGTGGGGGCATTGCGTACAACCGCGAAGAGTTGATGGAGATTCTTTCGCGCGGGCTGGACCTTTCGCCGGTGCATGAGTGCCTGCTGGAAGAAAGCGTGCTGGGGTGGAAGGAGTACGAACTGGAGGTGGTGCGCGACCTGAATGACAATGTCGTGATCATCTGTTCAATCGAGAACTTCGACCCGATGGGTGTGCACACGGGTGACTCGATTACGGTGGCGCCAGCGCAGACGCTGACCGACCGCGAGTACCAGCGCATGCGCGATGCGGCGATTGCGGTGATCCGGGAAATCGGCGTCGAGACCGGTGGGAGTAACGTGCAGTTCGCGGTCGACCCGCGCAACGGCCGCATGATCGTGATCGAGATGAACCCGCGCGTGAGCCGGAGCTCGGCGCTGGCTTCGAAGGCTACTGGCTTTCCGATTGCGAAGATCGCGGCGCGGCTGGCAGTGGGCTACACGCTGGATGAGCTGCAGAACGACATCACCAAGGCCACGCCGGCGTGCTTTGAGCCGACCATCGATTACGTGGTGGTGAAGATTCCGAAGTGGCAGTTCGAGAAGTTTCCCGGCGCGGATGAAACGCTGGGGCCGCAGATGAAGTCGGTGGGCGAGGTTATGGCCATCGGGCGCACGTTCAAAGAAGCGCTCATGAAAGCCGTGCGCTCGCTCGAGACGGGCAAGAAGGGCAGCGCGGATTCGATTG
>CAXSHQ010000255.1:0-7271 GCA_964236875.1 uncultured Acidobacteriaceae bacterium
GCGGAATGGTGAACAGCGCGAAGAAGAAGAGCAGCGCCGGAAGCACAGCGATGCCCAGCTGCCAGCGCCATTCGTTGGCTCCCAGATCCAGGCGCGCAAGCCACCAGTTCGAAACGTACGCCACCAGGATGCCCACCACGATATTGATCTGAAAGGCGCCGACCAGCCGTCCACGCCACTCGGCCGGCGCGAGCTCCGCGATGTACACCGGCCCCAGCACTGACGAACCGCCGATGGCTATGCCGCCGATGCAGCGCGCGATCATCAGGGAAGGCCAGCTCCACGCAAAGGCGCACCCCAGTGCGGACACCACATACAGCACCGCCAGCATCCGCAACACGGCCCGGCTGCCCAGCCGCTGGCCCAGCGGCCCGGCGATGATGCAGCCCAGCACCGTTCCCCACAGCGCGATGGAGACGGTGAGACCTTCGGTCTGCGGGTTCAGGTGAAACAGCTCACGCAACTGCGGCAGCGCACCCGAGATGACCACTGTATCGAAGCCGAACAGCAGACCGCCCAGTGCACCCACCATTGTGCTTCGCAAAAGCGTCGATGTCATTCGCAAGAGAGATCCTTCTCCATTCCGGCGCCGCTGGGATCGATTCCAACGCGCCGTGGCAGTGTAGGGCTTAGGCCCCCTTTCTGACCAGTCACCGCTATTTCCGCAGGGCGGCGTACGCTCGTGCTCGTGCGCGTGCGCGGCGGCGCGGCAGCATCTCGCCACACGATCCGCGTGCGACAAGTTCCACGTCGAGCGTCAACGCAACGGTTTCTTCGCTGCCCGTTTCCATCGCTTTGAAGAGCATTTCCGCCGCACGCCTGGCAATCTTGGCCACGGGCTGCCGCACTACGCTCACTGGCGGCTCCAGCGCATCGGCCAGTTCGAAGTCGTCATAGCCGATCAGTGCAACGGCTTCGGGCACGCGAACACCCATCTGGCGAAGAATGCGATACACATTCACCGTGATCTCGTTCTTGATGCAAAAGACCGCGTCGATCGGTTCTTTTCCTTTCAGGTGCTGCTGTAACGCGGTTTCCGCGGTCGCATAATCCTGCACGTTCAACTCTGCCAGATACGGCAGTTTGGCTGAGCGGACCACGTCGCGGTGTCCGCGCACACGCTTCTGGCTGGTAAACAGCTTGGGGTCGCCGGCCAGGCAAAGAATGCGCCGGTAGCCGTGCGCCACCAGGTGTTGCGTGGCCGCCCGGGCGCCGCCATAGTTATCGCTGAGCACGGTGGGCAGGGTCTCGCTTGGAAACGGCCGGTCGAAACAAACCACAGGGAAGCCGGCGTGCTGCAGCATGTCCATTTCCGCGGCTTCAGAAGGGGCAATGATCAATCCGTCGATCCGTCGTTGGATCAGCGTGGTCACCTGCTCGCGCTCGCGCACCGGCAGATTGTCAGACGCCGCCAGCAGCACCAGGCTGCCGTGCGCTCGCGCTACCACCTGGATGGCTGCCGCCGCGGCTGAAAAGAAGGGGTCTGCGACGCTCGGCACGATGAGCCCTATGGTCTTGGTGCGAGCGCCCTTCAGGCTGCGCGCTGCGTGGCTGGGATGGTAGCCTAGCTCCTCAATGGCGGACTGCACCGCGGCCAGCGTCTTTCTGCTGACATTCTGTCCGCCGTTGATCACGCGCGATACCGTAGCCGCGCCTACGCCCGCCAGTCGGGCCACGTCCATCAGCGCCGGTACGCTTCGCCGTTTCGTGACCATGCTGCTTCCTGCCGTCACCTTGGTCCGGTGCACGGCCTCATGTTTGTACCACGTCTGAAGGTTTGGGCCACCGTCATCGGCATAGGCCTGGAGTCCGTAGCAACTGGGTTGACACTGTTCCAGACACTTTCTTAAAGTGCAGGCTACGTCGTTGGAAACGATTCCAAACGGGTCGGTGCGCTCCCATCAACGCACTGGAACAGGCAGTGGATGAACAAGCTCAGTCGCAGACAGCTCGGGAAAGGTATGGCAGGCATACTCGCCACGGTCGCCGCGCGCGAGGCGCCCGCCTCCCCTCTTCCACCCGCCCCACGAACCCTCGCGCCAGCCGCATGGCAACCTGTGCTGCCCGGCATCTGGCGCGCCACGCTGGGCTCGCCGGAAGCACACACCCCCGTGCGCTCCCGCTTGCTGCCCCCTGCCGCAGCGGAGCGCTTTGCTCCGGCGCAGGCGAACTCACCGCTCCACCCACCGGAGGGCGCCTTAGACGAGCGCGGGCTGCACATCCTGCTGCCCCTCGAAGCCGATGAGTTGATGTACGGCTTCGGCCTGCAACTGATGTCCTTCCAGCAGCGCGGCAAGAAGCGCACCATCCGCGTGAACGCCGATCCAAAGGGGGATTCCGGCGACACGCACGCGCCGGTCCCGTTCTACGTCACTACGCGCGGCTACGGGGTGCTGGTGGACACCTTTCGCCAGGCAGTCTTTCACTGCGGTGGCGCGCACCCCAAACCCACGCGGCCCACGCGCGCGGGCGAGGCCTCGGTAAATACGCCGGCACAGATGCGCGAACAGGACCGTCACAAAGTCGGTGAGGTGCGCATCGAAGTACCCCGCGCCGCCGGGGTGGATGTGTACCTCTTCGCCGGTCCTTCCATGCTCCAGGCCGTTCAACGATACAACCTGTTTTCAGGCGGCGGCGTGGAGCCGCCGGAGTGGGGCCTCGGCTTCTGGTACCGGCCCGAAATGCACCTCGATGCCAGGGAGGTACTCGCGCTCGCGCAGGAGTTTCGGGACCGTAAGGTGCCCTGCGACGTGCTGGGCCTCGAGCCCGGCTGGCAAACGCATGCGTACTCCTGCACATTCGCGTGGGAGCCCTCGCGCTTTCCGGATCCGCGTGCGTTTCTAAGCGCTGCGCGCAAGCTGGGCTACAGGGTCAACCTTTGGGAGCATGCCTTCACCCATCCTTCCTCGCCCCTCTTTCCGCCGCTCGCGCCTCATGCCGGGGACTACGCCGTGTGGCAGGGGTTGGTGCCCGACTTCGCTGCCGAGCCCGCCCGCGAAATCTTCGGCGACTATCACGGCAAGACGCTGATCGATGCCGGCGTGTCCGGCTTCAAGCTCGATGAGTGCGACGGCTCCGATTTCACCGAAGGCTGGTCCTGGCCGGACTTCGCCAGCTTTCCTTCCGGGCTCGATGGCGAGCAGATGCACGCCGCGTTCGGCCTCAAATATCAGCACACCGTCCTTGAGGCTTTCCGGCGACGCAATCTCCCGACGTTTGGCCTGGTGCGCTCCAGCGGTACGCTGGCAGCGCCATACCCCTTCGTCCTCTACAGCGACCTCTACGACCATCGGCAGTTCATCCGCGGGCTGCTGAATGCGAGCTTCTGCGGCCTGCTTTGGTGCCCTGAAGTCCGCGATGCGGCGAGCGGAGAAGAGTTGCTGCGTCGCCTGCAGAGCGTAGCCTTCTCACCGCTCGCGATGGTGAACGCCTGGTACATCCGCAACCCGCCATGGAAGCAGATCGACCGCGACCGCAACAATGCCGGCGAGTTTTCTGCGGACTGGCAGGCACTCGAAGCCCGATGTATCGAGGTGCTCGGCTGGCGCATGTCGCTGGTGCCCTACCTGCGCGCGGCGTTTGCCCGGTACGCCGCAGAAGGCACGCCGCCGTTCCGCGCGCTCGTGCTCGACTTCCCTGACGATCCAGCCCTGCACACAGTAGACGACCAGTACATGATGGGCGACCGCATTCTGGTCGCTCCGCTGTTCGCTGGTGAACCCGGCCGCACAGTCGTGCTGCCTCGCGGAACGGACTGGCACAACTTCTGGACCGGTGAGAAGTTCAACGGTGGCGAGAGCCTGCACGTGGACCGCGGCTTCGGTCGCATTCCGGCTTACGTGCGGGCGGGCTCGATCCTGCCCTGGGCGGAACCCGCGCTTTCCTGCGAAGACCCTGCGGCACGCCGTCTCCATGCCCGCGTCTACGGCGACGGCTCGCTGCCTTGGAGTGGCCGCGGCATCACCCTGCAGTGGGATATGCCGCACGGCAAGGGCGTTGTGGAAGGCGGTAAAGCCGCGCCTGATGCGTACACAGTAGTGGCGTGGGACCGGATCGGGTAATCGGAACCTGCGGACAGTCCCCCCTCTTTATGCAGTCAACGACGGAGGCATGTGCCGCTCCTCTGTCGCAAGGCTCTTGTTCGGCTGCAGCCCCAGTGTAAACACCAGGTGCGCCCCCCGCGCGAGAGTCTCATGTTCGATCCACAACCGATCCAGCGGCTGTCCGTTCACTGTGACGGACTGGATGTACTTGTCCTCCGGGGAGGTACGCTTCGCCTCGATCAGCAACTCGCGGCCCCCGCCCAGGTTTACGCGTGACCGCTCGAACAGCGGCGCAGTCAGTACATACGTCGCGCTTACCGGGTCTACGGCGTAGAGCCCCAGGGCGCTCATCACGAACCAGGCGGACATCTGCCCGCAGTCTTCATTGCCGTCCAGGCCGTCGAAGTCGTTGTGGTAGTGGGTAAGCAAAAGCTCGCGGACCAGTTCCTGCGTTTTCCACGGCTGGCCGGCCCATAGGTACAGGAACGTGATGTGATGGCTGGGCTCGTTGCCGTGCACGTACTGGCCGATGAAGCCAGTCATGTCCATCACCTTTTCATTGCTCACGCCGGACTCCGCCGTGAACAGCGCATCCAGCTTGCGCGCAAACGCCTCGCGGCCCCCGAAGAGCTTCATGTATCCGGCGACATCGTGCTGCATGAAAAAGGTCGACTGCCAGGCGTTGGCTTCGGTGTAGTCCCGCACATGAGGGATGTGCCCCGTGGACCGTGGGTCGAAGTTCGGCGCCCATTCGCCGCCGCTCATCTTTGCGCGGATAAACTGCGTCTTGGGGTCGAATAGCTGCCGGTAGTACTGCGCGCGCAGCCGCTGCACGCGTGCATCGTCCGTGTTGCCCGTGGCTTCGGCGACCTTGGAGCACGCCCAGTCGCAGTAGGTGTACTCCACCGTCTGCCCTACGGCCTCGCGATGGCAGTCTGCCGGGATGTAGGTGCGCACGCGCCAGTCATCCATGCCCATGTAGTTGTCGATCATGTTGCGCTTGCGCATAGCTGCATAGGCCCGCTGCCAGTCCACGCCCGGCACCTTCTTCATGCAGGCTTCCGCGATGACACTGGCGCCATGGTAGCCCGGCATGCAATAAGTTTCGCCGTTCTGCAGAGGCCACACCGGGAAGCCATAGATGCTCTGCTCCGCGATGCGCACCAGGCAGTTCACCATGGGCGCGACGCGGTCCGCCTGCCACAGCGTGAACGACGGATGCAAGGCGCGGTAGGTGTCCCACAGCGAAAAGGTGCTGTAGTTATGCTCGCCCGCTTTCAACGTGTGGACCTGCTTGTCAAAGCCGCGGTATTCGCCGTTCACGTCGTCGGCCAGCGTAGGCGCGCACATCATGTGATACATCGAGGAGTAGAAGATCGCCTTCCGTTCGCGACTCGCGTCTTCCACCACGATGCGGCTCAGTTCGCGCTGCCAGGCCTGCTTCGCTTTCGCGCGCACCTGCGCGAAGTCCCAACCGCGCTGCTCGGCATCGAGGTTCTTGCGCGCGTTCTCAATACTCACCATGGAGACGCCGGACTTGAACTGAACGGTACTCCCCGGAGGGAAGTGAAGCGCCAGCTTCAGACACTTGCCTTCGGCACGCCGCGCGTTCAGCGGGTGGTCATCGGAGTACAGCTCAACCTTTGTGGGTTTGGTGTCGACCTCCGTCGCGAAGTAAAGCTCACGGTTCGGCGCCCATTTGCTCACATGCCGGCCGCCCGTGACGTGTTGGTCGTCCACAATCTGCAGCTGCGCCGCTTTTACCTCATTGTCCGTGCCGTAGACGTGGTGCCAGTCCAGCAGCACGTGCGCCGATTCATCTTTGGGAAAGGTGAAGCGGGCCAGGCCAGTGCGCTCCGTCGCGGTGAGCTCCACGGCGATCTTGCCGCCGCCGCTGCTTTCCACCATGACGGTGTAGAAGCCCGGCTCGCCGTGCTCGTCCGCGTGCGAAAAGCGCGAGCGGTAGGTACCTGCGGGATGGGTGCGCGCTTCCGGGTCGGTGCCGGGATTGAGGATGACATCGCCGGTACGCGGCGCCAGCAGCAGGTCCAGCATGTCGCCCACACCGGTGCCGCTCAGGTGTGTGTGGCTGAAGCCCATCAGCGTGTTGTCATCATGGTGATACCCGGAGGACCAGTCCCAATCGCGGATTCCTGTATCAGGGCTAAGCTGCACCGCACCAAAGGGAACCGTCGCGCCGGGAAAGGTGTGGCCGTGACCACCGGTTCCAAGCAGCACGTTCACGTACTGGGTCAGGTCTTCCCCTCCGGCGGCGTGCCGCTCGCCCGAATGAGCGTCTTGCTGTGCCGGGGCCTTATCGAGCAAACTGCTGCCTGCCGCCAAGGAAGCTAGAGCCAAGAATTCGCGCCGATTATGCATCGCTGTCTTCCTCAATAGTGACTAATGGGAATCAATTCCAATGCCGCAACAGTATGCACGCTGGCGAACTCCCTTGGCGAGTGCTCCTCTCTTTTGACGGCTCTCAAGATCACGGCACTGACGGCCGCGAGACGGCGCTCCGGCGAGTCTGAACGCTGGCCGCCACGCCCGGTAATCCACTGGAAGGCTGGCCTCCACCCACCCACACAGCGACTGGGCCGTTCACCGCCGTGCGTTCGCCTCGCGGGTTAACCTGCTCCAGCGCGCTAGTGGGCACATCCAGTTTGATTCGCTGATGTTCGCGTGCGTGGAGGTGAATACGGCGAAATGCAGCGAGCTGCAGCCTGGGGCGGCCTTCGCCCTGCGGAGGCGTCAGGTACACCTGCACTACTTCATCACCAGCGCGAGAGCCTGTGTTGACCACGTCCACCGAAACCCGTACTGCGCCGTCCGCTCCCGGCGAGCTCACAGCGAGGTCACGATACGCGAACGACGTATAGGAAAGCCCAAAGCCAAAGCCGAACTGCGCGGGTTTGCTAATGTACCGGTAGGTGCGGTGCGCCATCGAGTAGTCCTCGAAAGGCGGCAGGTCCTCCGTGTCCGCGTAAAAGGTCACGGGCAGCCGGCCGGCGGGGCTGAAGCGGCCCGCCAGCGCTTCCGCCACGGCGCGGCCTCCCTCCTCTCCCGGGTACCAGGCTTCCAGCACGGCATAGGCCTTCTGCGCCACCTCGTGCAGGGCAAGAGCGCTCCCATTCAGCAGCACGACCGATACGGGCTTGCCCGTCGCCGCGACGGACGCAAAGAGCTGCCGCTGCACCTCCGGCAGGTCAAGACTGGTGCGGTCGCCAC
>CAXSHQ010000256.1:0-223 GCA_964236875.1 uncultured Acidobacteriaceae bacterium
CGCAGCGCCGCCAGATGCTGCCCCAGCGTCCGATAGTCTGGACGGAAGTCATGCCCCCACTGCGAAATGCAGTGCGCCTCGTCGATAGCCAGCAGAGAAGGCTTGCGCTTGGCCAGCATTTCCGGAAAGCCGGGCACACGCATGCGCTCCGGCGCAATAAACAGGAAGTCGAGCTCTCCGGCCAGGTAATCGCGGCAGGCCTGCCGGGCTATATCGCGCGATA
>CAXSHQ010000256.1:233-7217 GCA_964236875.1 uncultured Acidobacteriaceae bacterium
AGCCCCAGCGACTCCAGCTTGCCGGCCTGATCGTCCATCAACGCAATCAGCGACGACACAACCAGTGCCGCCGCGCCGCTCCGCTCGCCGCCAAGCGCCAGCGCCGGGAGCTGGTAGCACAGGCTCTTGCCCGCGCCCGTCGGCATCACCAGCAGGACATCGCGCCCGCCAGCGGCGGCCTCGCACACCTCCTGCTGGTGCGCCCGGAAGCCGTGGTGCCCAAATGTACTGCGCAGCAGCCCGGTGAGGTCAGTGGCTCTCGGCATGGCTGCGGCTAGTTTCGCATATTCTTTGCCTATTCGGGCCGACCTCAGGTAGCGCTCAGAAGCGGCCACTGAAGTGTGTGCCGCCGTGGCAGATTTGCACCAGCACACGGGAGAGGTAACCGTCAGGTCCGCGCGATCCATCGCGCCTAACACCCTTGAGGAAGATTTCATCCGGGAAGATCACGTCCTGCAGCACGAAGCGGTCGTGCTCCCGTCTGAATACGTCGATGACGAGCCATTCCATGTCGTACTGCGGCAGGCCGAGCCTGACGGTGACGCGAACCGTCCCGTCACGTTGCGGTTCAGTTTTTTCTACTTTGACGGTACGTGGCGCCTCTTCTTCATCTCCCCCGGAGAAAATACCGTTTTCGTCCAGGGTGGCTAACTTCATGGGCGGTCCCTTCAACTTGGCGTAGTAGCGCTCCTCGTCCGTCACGCAGGCGTTATAAATGGCCATCCTGTGCAGTATCGATTGGCTGAGGTAAGGCTCGAAGAGCTTCCACTCCTCGCCGAAAGGTATGCCCGATGTCGGGTGCGCCACGACATTTGCGTAGAGGCTTTGTGCGAGTGCGGTGGGCTCTTTGGGGAGAAAGGCTCCGACCCATTTTGACCCGTGGCAACCGGCGGCCAGATAGTGTGAAAGCCACTTGTTACGCCGGTCCTCCTCGTGTTCCCAAGTGTTGTCGTCGAGGTAGATCACATCGTCGAGCACGAAGCGACCGTTCTCTCGAATGACGATGGCTGCGACGCGGTGACGCCACCTGTTTGCGGTTGTCAGAGTGACATAGACACGGAACGGACCATCCTTCTGTAGCTCGGTGTTCCCGATCTTGAAGGAGCTCGTTCTGGAGGCATCACCAGAGAACAGCCTGAACCTGCCGGCGATCTGCTGTTCCAGTTTCGGGTCGGGGACGTGATGATCACGGTCGGCTGCGCAGGCGTTGGCGTCGTTTATCTTCTTGAGCAAGTCCTGGCCAAGGAATGGCGCGAAGGCTATCCAATCGCTGCCTCTGGGAATGCCGACCGGACCGCGAGTCACGACTTGCCTGTACAAATCTTGGACGAGCAGTCTGGGCTCACTGTCGGGCGGCGGCAGCGGACTGGAGTACGTCCGCCCGCCCGTCGCCCAGGCTGTGACGAACAGGACGGCCAACGGAAGCAATTTCATCTGAGGAGACCCGCCAAAGGCCTCAGCTTACACGTTGTCTGGACCGGTGGACGCCCTCATGCCTTCATCAGCTTGTCCGGCGTGATCGGGTAATGCCGCACCCGCTTGCCTGTCGCGTTGTAGATCGCGTTCGCGATGGCTGCTGCCGCGCCGGTGATCCCGATCTCGCCGATACCGCGCGCGCCGAGCGGATTGAACTTCGTATCCGGAATGTTCAGCACTGTCACATCCAGCACGCCGATGTCGGCATTCACGGGCACATGGTACTCGGCGAGGTTCTCGTTGACGGTGCGTCCGGTCTTGAGGTCGATGTGCGCCTCCTCGTGCAACGCGAATGCCACGCCCCACACGATGCCGCCATGCAACTGATTGATGCCGGTCTTGTCATTCACCAGCGTGCCGACGTCGTAAGTAGCAACCACTCGCCGCACTTCGACCATGCGGGTGGTTTTGTCCACGGCCACCTCGGCAAACACCGCGCCGAAGCTCTGAGACGTCATGGACGTCCGATCCTCACCAGGTTCTGCCGAGCCCTGCGCCTCCACCTGCTTGCCCCCGCTACGGGCGATAAGCTCCGTGATCAGCTCGCCCCTGCCGGGGTTGGATTTCAGGTATACGCGCCCGCCCTTCACATCCACGTCCGACGTCGAGCCGTTGTAGACCGGCGACGCCTTGTCCGCGATGGCCATGTCGGAAATCTTCAGCTTCAACTGCGTGCAGGCTGCATCCACCGCCGGGCCCACGGAAGCGGTCGACTGCGACCCGCCCGAAACCGGCGCGCGCGGCAGCAGGGAATCGCCCAGCTTCACTTCCACCTGAAGCGGGTCCACACCAAGGTTGGCCGCCGCCACCTGCGCCATCACGGTGTACATGCCCGTGCCCAGGTCCTGCGTACCCGAACCCACAAAGAACTTGCCGTTGGGCAAAATGCGGGCCACAGCCTGTGCGGCCGACCGGTTTGCCGGGTAGGTTGCCGTGGCCATGCCGTAGCCGATGAGCTTGTTGCCTTCGCTCATCTGGTCTGGAGTCGCACTGCGCTTGGACCACCCAAAGCGCTCAGCCGCCTGCTGATAGCACTCGCGCAGATGCTTGGAGCTCCACGGCTTGTCTTCCGTGGGGTCCTTCTCGGCGTAGTTCACCAACCTAAGCTGCATGGGGTCCATCTTCAGCTTCTCGGCCATCTCGTCCAGCGCGATCTCCAACACGGCCGTGCCGGAGCTTTCACCAGGCGCGCGCATAAACGTGCCCACGCCGTAGTTCACGTCCACCATCTTCACGCTGGTGGTGATTTTCTTGCTGGCATAGAGTTTGCGCATCGGCGACTCGGAGTGCTCGACAAAATCTTCCAGCACCGAAGCATTCAGCGTCACGTCCTGCTGCATGGTCCCGAACTTGCCATCGGCGTCCGCCACCAGCTTGATCTTGTTCACCGTAGTGGGCCGGTAGCCCACGGTCCCGAACATCTGCTCACGGCCCAGCACCAGCTTGACCGGCTTCTGCACAATCTTGGCTGCCATGGCCGCCAGGATGACGTGCGACCAGGTGGATCCCTTGCTTCCAAACCCGCCGCCGACATAGGGGTTCATGACGTGAACGTTGTCCTGCGCGAGGTTCAGGATGCGGGCCAGTGTCATCCTGTCGCCGGAGATGTACTGGGTCGCGTCGTACACGCTCAGCTTCTCGCCCTCCCACCAGGCGATGGTGGCGTGGGGCTCCATCGGGTTGTGGGTTTGGATGGGCGTGACGTAGGTGTCTTCCACAACGACCGAGCCGGTGGGCACCGAGTCGGGTTCCTGATACGCCTGCTTGGCCGGCTCCCGTCCCACGCTACGTGGGGGACGTGCCTCGCCCAGTCTGGACATGAACTCGATCTTGGCCGGCTGCTCGCTGTAGGTGAACTTGATCAGCCGCGCTGCGTGCATGGCCTCGGTCAGCGACTTGGCCACAACGAGACCGACCGGCTGGCCGTTGTAGCTCACGGTGTTGTTCTGCAGCACCGTCAGGCTGCGCCGCGCCGGGGGCGCCGCAGGCGGCACGGGGAGCTTGGGCGCGTTCAGCGGCGTCAGCACGGCAACGACGCCGGAAGCCCGCTCGGCGGCCTTGGTGTCCGCCGCCGCCACTGTCCCGCTCGCAATCGTGGACTGCACTACGTAGGCATAGAGCATGTCGCTTTTGGCGAACGGCTCGGTGAACTCCGCCGCGTATTTCGCCTTGCCTGTGACCTTCAGCACACCGTCGTAGCGGTGCGGTGTTTGTGGCGGCTGTTGTGGCTTCGCATCTGCCTGCATCATGCCTTTACTCCCTTATCAACCTTGCAGTCAATTTGCTCTGAGCTGTTATTGCTCATCACTCTGCGCTCGTTCCCTTTGCTCTTACGCCGCTGGAGCCGCCAGCCCTGCCGCACCGCCCGCCGCTGCAATGCTCAACGCGCGCACGATGCAGTTCTTCGCCAGCTCTATCTTGAAAGCATTGTGTTCGTAGCCTTTCGCTCCGGCCAAGGCAAGCTCCGCCGCCTTCCGGAGCGTCGCTTCGTTCGCCGGCTGCCCTACAAGGGCATGCTCGGCTTCCGGCGAGTGCCAGGGCTTGTGCGCAACGCCGCCCAGCGCCAGACCTGCACTCTTGATTGCGCCGCCGTCAATCTCCAGACCGGCCGCCACGCTCACCAGCGCAAACGCGTAGCTTTGCCGGTCGCGAGCTTTCAAATACCAGGAGTTCTTTGCAAACTTCGCAGCCGCTAGCGTCACGCCCACGATCAACTCATCGGCCTTCAGGTTGGTATCGAGCGACGGGTCCTTGCCCGGCAGCCGATGGAACTCGCGTACCGGCAGGCTGCGCTTGCCCTTGGGCCCTTGGATCTCCACCGTCGCGTTTAACGCATAGAGCGCCACGTTCATGTCGCTCGGGTTGGTCGCGATGCACGTCTGGCCGGACGCCGGACCTTCATCCGTCTGCCCCAGGATCGCGTGGATGCGGTTGAACCCCTGCACCGCGCCGCAGCCCGAGCCCGGCATGCGCTTATTGCAGGCAGGGAAAGCCGTATCCATGAAGTAGTAGCAGCGCGTGCGCTGCATCAGGTTCCCGCCGGTGGTCGCCAGGTTCCGCAGCTGCGCGCTCGCGCCGGAAAGCAGCGCATGTGAGAGCAGCGGGTAGTTCGCCACGATACCGGGGTCGTTGGCTAGATCCGAGTTCCGCACCGATGCCCCGATCCGGGCACCTGCCGCGCTCGCCTGCACCTTGTCCAGCCCGATGTGGTTCACGTCGACGAGCGTGGAAGGCGTCTCCACGCCGTCCTTCATCAGGTCCACGAGATTGGTGCCGCCGCCGAGGAACTTCGCCCCATGGCCGGCCATCAAGGCATGGAGCGCCGCGTCTGGCGCGTTCGCCCGCTGGTAAGTAAATGGATTCATGCCGCACCTCCGTTTGCAGTCAGCGCGCGCACCGCGGCGACGATATTCGGGTAGGCCCCGCAGCGACAGATGTTGCCGCTCATGCGCTCACGTATTTCGTGGTCGGTGATGGCTGGCTTCAAGAGCTTGCCGGTCTCGAAGCTCACCATGGAAAGCTCGCCGCGTTGTGCTTCCTGCACCAGCGCCGTCGCTGAGCAGATCTGCCCGGGCGTGCAGTAGCCGCACTGAAAGCCATCGTGCTCCAGAAACGAAGCCTGCGCCGCGCTAAGGCTTTTCTCATCGCCCAGTCCCTCGATCGTCGTGATCTCCGCGCCCTGCGCCGCCACTGCCAGCGTCAGGCAGCTGTTCACGCGGCGGCCGTCCATCAGCACCGTGCAGGAGCCGCACTGGCCGTGGTCGCAGCCCTTCTTGCTGCCCGTAAGATCCAGGTTCTCGCGCAGCAGATCCAGCAGGGAAGTGCGGGTGTCGACCGTCAGCGTGCGGGTCTGCTTGTTGATCGAAATCGACAGAGGCACCATGACGGGCGCGCCGCCCGGCATGCTGTTTTTGCCCTCGGGCCCCTCATCCTCGCCGCGCGCCGCGCGCTCTAGCCCCAGGGCCGCGCCAACGGTCAGGATGCCCGACCCACCCAGGAATTGCCGCCGGGTCAGTTCCGTTTCTTGCTTCTCCCCGGTGTCGATCTCCGGCAGGTCGTCCACTTCACATGGGCTCATGTTGCATTCCTCAGATGGTCGCTTGATCTAGCGCTTGGTCTAGTAAAGGGTTGCGTGCTTGCTCTGATCGCAAAATCCTGCTATTGACGCAGATGAGCCCAACACTACTCCGGGATGCATTCGAATCAAAGCCCGACCGCTTCAGTCTGTGGGATTTTGCATTCCGCCAAACTTCGGCTGCGTCTTCCTTCGTCGCAAACTCGTATACCCTGACATCACCGATTCAACTTTCCCGTTCCCTGGAGGCTCCCTCTTGAAGCGTTCCCGTCTCTACCGGTCTGCCCTTACGCTGAGCGTTGCGGCCGTTCTGACCCTTTCCGCCGCCGCACAGGACGAAACCACGCAAGCCAACATGCGCCAGCGCCGCCAGACTGAACCCGGCGCGCAGGCGCAGGCGAACACGCCCGAACAAAACACGCCCAACACCACACCCATCCCGGCCGAAACGAAATCCGAAACCAAGCATGACTGGACCGCCGGCGGCCGTGCTCTCCACTACACCGCCACCGCCGGCAACCTGAACATCCGCGACGAAGAGAACCGAACCAACGGCAGCATCTTCTACGTCGCCTACACCGAAGACGGCGCTCCAAAGAACCGCCCGGTGACGTTCCTCTACAACGGCGGCCCCGGCTCTGCCTCGCTTTGGCTGCACATGGGTTCGGTCGGACCCATCCGCGTCATCACCTCCAGCCCGGAAGCCACCGGCCCGGCGCCCTTCCGCTGGGTTCCCAACGAGTACTCGATCATCGATAAGACCGACCTCGTCTTCATCGACGCCCCGCAGACCGGCTTCTCGCGCGCGGTCGGCCGCGGCACCGCCAAAGACTTCGCCGGCGTCGATCAGGACGTAACCGCGTTCGAAAAGTTCATCATCCGCTACATCACGGTGAACCAGCGCTGGAACTCGCCCAAGTACCTCTTCGGCGAGAGCTACGGCACGCCGCGCTCGGCGGCGTTGGTGGCCCGCCTGAACAACGACGGCATCGAGTTCACCGGGGTCACCCTGCTCAGCTCCATCCTCAACTACTACTCCCGTTCGCCAGGCTTCGACATTGATCCCGTCACCTACCTGCCCAGCTACGCGGCCATCGGCTGGTACTTCAAGAAGGTGCCGCATAACGGCACTATGGAAGCCCACGTAGAAGCCGCTCGCAAATTCGCCGCCGGCCCCTATGCGGAAGCCCTGCACCAGGGCGACCTGCTTCCGGCGGCCCGATTCAATGAGGTCGCCGAGCAGGTTTCCAAGCTCACCGGGCTTTCCGTGGCATATGTCAAGGAATCCAAGCTGCGTATCGCGCCCACCCGCTTCCGCAAGGAGTTGGAGCGCACCAGCGGCCAGATCCTTGGCCGCTATGACGCCCGCTTTGAAGGCCCTCCGCGAACGCACTGCCGCGGCACTCGCACGCCGTCAACTCCTCGCCCCTTCG
>CAXSHQ010000257.1:0-6927 GCA_964236875.1 uncultured Acidobacteriaceae bacterium
GCAGGCGTTCAGCAGCGTGCCGGTCACGGTACACCTGGGGTCGCACCGCGACGAGACGGGCTTCAATGCCATGTGGCACGTGCCCAAGGCGCACTATCTCGAATCCTGGTGCGACGCGCGCGCCCATGATGGCACGGTGTCCATCATCCAGCCGATGATCGAGCCGCTCTATGACGGCAAGGGGCCGGGCGATGTCTTGCAGGCGCTGCTGGATTCTTCGGTAACGATGCACGACGCTGTCGCGGCGAATGCGAAGACGTACTTCGGCGCTGGAAGTGGTGGGGGCGACTTCACCGCGGCCTGGCGCAAGGCGCTGCACGATGGCTGGCTGCCGAACACAGCCGCCACGGCCAAGACGGTCGGCACGCCGAACGTGGGCGCGATGCAGGGTATGGCTGCGCGCGGGGGCGGCATCGAGATCAGCTTCAAGGCCGATTCCGGCGTCTATGACGGGCGCTATGCCAACAACGGCTGGGCGCAGGAAGTGCCTCGGCAGGTGACGAACCTGAGTTGGGACAACGCCGCGCTGATGAGCCTGAAAACGATGGAGAAGTACAAGCTCGAAGAGAACGAAGCCATCGAGCTGCGCGTGAACGGCCGCACGGTGGTCGCGCCGGTGCTCATGGTGCCGGGTCACGCGGACGAGGCGGTGACCGTGCATCTCGGGCAGGGCCGCCGCGCCGAGGCGGGCCGCACCGGGGCGGGCGTGGGCTTCAATGCCTTTGCGCTGCGCACCTCCGATGCACCCTTCTATGCGCCGAACCTGGAGATCAAGAAGACCGGCGGTATGTACGACATCTGCGTGACCAAGGTGCACAACATCGAGCATCGCGGCGCGTTTGCGCAGCACGATCTCGAGCACCCGCTGAGCGACAAGCAGGGCACGTACTCCCTCGCTGGGCATGAAGCGATGGAGCGCTCCATCATTCGCTACGCGACGGTCGAAGAAGCCGAGAAGACCCCCGACTACGCGCATGAGGGCGCCAGCGGCACGTGGGTGAACAAGGTCGGGTACAACCCGCAGGGCGAATCCCCCAAGCACGAGGACAGCTTCTACCCGGACGCGTGGCGCTATGACCACGAAGACCCGTCGATGCGCATCGTGCAGAACAAGTGGGGCATGTCGATCGACCTGAACTCCTGCACCGGCTGCAATAGCTGCGTGACCGCCTGCTACGCGGAGAACAACGTAGCCGTGGTGGGACGCGAGCAGGTGAAGGTCGGGCGCATCATGCAGTGGATACGCATCGATACGTACTTCGAAGGCGACCTCAGCGCGCCCAAGGCGCACCTGCAGCCGATGCTTTGCCAGCACTGCGAGTCGGCCGGCTGCGAGCAGGTTTGCCCGGTGGGCGCGACGGTGCACACGCCGGAAGGCATCAACACGATGGTGTACAACCGCTGCGTGGGTACGCGCTATTGCTCGAACAACTGCGTGTACAAGGTGCGGCGCTTCAACTTCCTCCTGTACTCGGATTACGACGCCGAGAGCCTGAAGTTCATGCGCAACCCGGACGTCAGCGTGCGTTCGCGCGGCGTGATGGAAAAGTGCTCGTACTGCATCCAGCGCATCCAGGAAGCCAAGATCGAGAGCGACCGCACCAACCGCGCGATCAAGGACGGCGAGATCCTGACGGCCTGTCAGCAGACCTGCCCGACGGACGCGATCGTGTTCGGCAACATGAACGATCCCTCGAGCCGCGTAGCGCAGCGCAAGAAGGCGGAGCGCGACTACGAAGTGCTGGCGGACCTGAACTATCGACCGCGGACGACCTACACGGCCGGCGTCATCAACCCCAACCCGGAGCTTGCGTAAACCGATGGCAACTCAAGGTCCAATTCATGATCCGAAGGGCGTGATCGACCCGATGATCGATCCGCGTACGGGTGAGTACGCGGTCATCGCGCCAGGCCACAACTTCCGGAGCGTCACGCAGAAGATCGCCGGCATCGTGCTCACGCCCAACACGCCGTGGGCGTGGGTGGGCGGCCTGTTCGTGGCGTCGACGATCGCTTCGCTGCTGGTGGTGGCGATCACGTGGCTGGTGCTGAAGGGCGTCGGCATCTGGGGTGTGACGATCCCGGGCGCGTGGGGCTTCGCCATCATCAACTTCGTGTGGTGGATCGGTATCGGCCACGCGGGCACGCTGATCTCCGCCATCCTGCTGCTGTTCAAGCAGACCTGGCGCAACTCGATCAACCGCTTCGCGGAAGCGATGACGATCTTCGCGGTGTGCTGCGCCGGCCTGTTCCCGCTGCTGCACATCGGCCGTCCGTGGCTGGGGTACTGGCTGTTCCCGTATCCCAACACGATGAACATCTGGCCGCAGTTCCGGTCGCCGCTGGCTTGGGACGTGTTCGCGGTATCGACCTACGCGACCATCTCGGTGGTGTTCTGGTACATCGGCATGGTGCCCGACTTCGGCACCTTGCGGGACAGAGCCAGACTGCCGCTGGCCAAGTATGTTTACGGCATCCTGAGCCTGGGCTGGCGCGGGTCGACGCGGCACTGGATCCGCTATGAGTCGGCTTCGCTGCTGCTCGCGGGCTTGAGTACGCCGCTGGTGCTTTCGGTGCACACCACCATCAGCTTCGACTTCGCGGTCGCGGCCATGGCCGGCTGGCACACCACGATCTTCCCGCCCTACTTTGTGGCGGGCGCGGTGTACTCCGGGTTCGCGATGGTGCTGACGCTGGCCATCCCGATCCGCAAGTTCTACCACCTGGAAGATCTGGTCACGCTGCGCCACCTGGACAACATGGCCAAGGTTATGCTAGCGACGGGCTCCATCGTGGCCTATGGGTACGGCATGGAAGTGTTCATGAGCTGGTACTCGGCCTCCCACTGGGAGTTCTTCATGATGTGGAACCGCATGTTCGGTCCGATGGGCTGGGCGTACTGGATGCTTATCCTGACCAACATCGCGATCCCGCTCACGACCCTCTGGTTCCGCAAGGCGCGTGTCAGCGTGGTGTACCTGTTCATCCTGAGCTTCATTGTGAACATTGGCATGTGGTTCGAGCGCTTCGTGATCGTCGTGACCTCGCTGTATCGCGACTACCTGCCTTCCAGCTGGGGCACCTATCGCGCGACCAAGTGGGACTACATGCTGTTCATCGGCACGTGGGGCTTCTTCACGACACTGTTCCTGCTGTTTGCCCGGCTGGCGCCGATGGTGCCGATGAGTGAGATCAAGATGATGCTGCCGCAGACCAAGGTCCGGGCCGGCGGCGCGAAGGCCGACACCGTCGTCGAGGAGGCCATCTGATGCCGATCCAGGAAGGAGTCTACGGGCTGCTAGCGGAGTTCAACACGCCGAGCGAGCTGGTGCACGCCACCGAGCAGGCGTGGCAGAAGGGCTACCGCCGTATGGAGTGCTATACGCCTTATCCGGTGGAAGAAGCCGCCGAGGCGCTGCGCTTCCATAAGACCGGCGTGCCGTTGATGTGCCTGCTGGGCGGGCTGATGGGGCTGGTTACGGGCTACGGCATGGAAGTGTGGGTGAACGTGTGGGCGTATCCGCTGAACATCCGCGCGACGCCGCTGTTCAGCTGGCCGGCGTTCGTGATTCCGGGGTACGAGTGGACGATCCTGTTCGCGGGCCTTTCCGCGGCGTTCGGCATGCTGGTGCAGTGCGGCCTGCCGCAGATCTACCATCCGCTGTTCAACGCGCCGAACTTTGCTTCGGGTGCGACCACGGACAAGTTCTTCCTGTGCCTGGAGGCGTTCGACCCGAAGTTCTCGCCGGGCGAGACGCGGGCGTTTCTGGAGAGCTTCTCGCCGATCTCGGTGGTGGAGGTAGACCATTGAGACAGGGACCAGGGCATAGGAAACAGGGATCAGGAATGACGATGCGGGTTGTGCGCGCACTCTCGGCCACGTCGGCCATGGCTTCCGTGCTGGTGCTGGCGGGCTGCCGGCAGGACATGCACGACCAGCCGAAGTTCTATCCGCAGCGCGGGACGACGCTGTTCGCCGATGGGCGCTCGGCGCGGCCGCAGATGGAGAACACCGTGGCGCGCTCGCAGGGCGACCAGGATTCGTATTTCTACACCGGCCTCCAGGGCGGCAAGGAAGGCGACGGGCTGCCGATACCGCTGACCATGGCGGTGATGGAACGGGGCCAGGAGCGCTACAACATCTACTGCACGCCGTGCCACTCGCGTGTGGGCAACGGCGCGGGAATGATCGTGCAGCGCGGCTACCGGCCGGCGGGGAACTTCCATGAGGACCGGCTGCGCGCGGCGCCGCTGGGGCACTTCTTCAGCGTGATGACCAACGGCTACGGCGCCATGCCCGATTATGCCGCGCAGCTTACACCGGAAGACCGCTGGGCGGTGGCGGCATACGTCCGCGCGCTGCAGCTGAGCCAGAACGCCAAGCAGGCCGACATCGCTTCAGGTGGGCACATTGAAGACCTCCATGCGATCGCACAACGCGAAGGCATGGACGGGCTGGCGGATCCGTGGGGTCTGCCCGGCACCGCGATCTACGGCACGCCGAACAACAAGGACAACGGCATTCCCGGGCAGGGCACGACCGGCGCGCCGGTAGGCGCTACAGCCCATGGCGGCCAGGCAGCCACGCAGAACGCCGGCACGCACGATTCCGGCGGGCAGCCCACCGCGCCGACCGACAACAAGGCTCCGGGCTCGCTGGCCGGCAACCCGCGGTAGAGAGCACACAACAGCTTCAAGCGCAGTTCGAGCAGGCGAACACAG
Organism: uncultured Acidobacteriaceae bacterium; assembly: GCA_964236875.1. Classification (GTDB taxonomy): domain Bacteria; phylum Acidobacteriota; class Terriglobia; order Terriglobales; family Acidobacteriaceae; genus Granulicella. The sequence goes on from CAXSHQ010000257.1 coordinate 4,723, forward strand.
TGAAGGCGACAAGACCAGATGGCGACTGACCACGAACACTACGACGAGCACGATCCCCACGCCGGGCAACACGCTCACCATGGCCCTCGGACGCTGCCCGCGGTGCTGTCTGTGCCGGCGGGCATAGTCTCCGTGCGCAACAAGGCGATCGCCGTCGCGGCGGTATTCTTCGTGCTTTCGCTCCTCTTCCTGCTCGTGCCCGGCGGGCATGGGCACTTGCTGCGCGCCTACCTGATGGGCTACCTGACCATCTTCAACTTCTGCGGCGGCGCGCTGGCGTTCCTGATGGTGCAATACGTGTCAGGCGGCAAGTGGGGCCTCATCCTGCGGCGTCCATTGGAGGCCATGACCCGCACCTGGTGGCTGATCGTCGTCGGTGTCATCCCGCTGCTCATCACGCCGCTCTCCAAGCACCTGTATCAGTGGCAGGCATTCCACACGCCGCAGCAAACGCTGGATGGGTACAAAGCCGGAATGCTCACGCTGGAGCAGCATCTCTGCATCGATGCCAAACACATCATGCTGAGCCCGGTGAGCGCCGCGGTCCAGACGGCTCTCGTGCTCGGCTTCATGGGGTTGGTGATCTATCTGCTGAACAAGTGGTCCATGGAGCGCGATGCCGACCCGGCGCGCGGCACGATGGCAAGTTTCGACAAGTGGCGGGTGCGGTTCGAGAACCTGTCCGGCCCGTGCATTCTCCTCTACGTGGTGGCGATGACCGACTTCGTGATCGTGTTCCTGAAGTCGCTGGACATCACCTGGGCGTCGTCGATCTTCGGCCTTCAGTTGTTGGTCGCGCAGGGCTACGCAGTGCTGGCGTTGGGCATTCTCACGCTGATCCTGCTTTCGAAGTTCGAGCCGATGAAGTCGATGTTCCGCATCACCGAGCAGCACGACATGGGCAAGCTGGCCTTTGCGTTCACGATGCTCAACATCTACTTCACATTCGCGGAGTTCCTGATCATCTGGTCGGGCAACGTGCCGGATGAGCTGAGCTGGTACCTCCATCGCATCAACGGCGGCTGGTGGACCATCTGCTCGCTGGACGTGATCTGCCACTGGATCATCCCGTTCTGCATCCTGCTCAGCCGCGACTTCAAGCGCAGCCGCTCGCGCATGATCGGCCTGTGCGTTTTCATGATCGGCGCGCGCCTGATCGATATGTTCTGGCTGATCGAGCCGAACTTCAACGACGCGGCCGGCAACCTCCATCTCACCGGTAACTGGGGCATCCTGGCCTATATCACCGTACCGATCGCGATGATCGCCGGGTGGATGGTGTTCTACCTCACCGAGTTGGGCCGCCGGCCGCTGATCAACCTGAACGACCCGCACACGGAAGAAGCCCTGGAGCCCGAACATGCCCACTAAAGGGAGAGAAGGTCATGACATGGGGAGGCCGGAAGGCGTCCCCGCCCATCCGGCGCACGAGCGTGATACGGAGCATCCTGGATATGAAACCCAGGACGTCAACGTCGGGGGCGTGGTCACGTTTCTGGGCGGACTGTCCGCGTTCATCCTGGTGTTTTTCGTCGTCTCCTTCGTGATCGGCAAGGGCATCAACTACTGGATCGCCCGCCAGGATGGCGCCACCAACAAGTGGCAGCAAGGCAAGGACCTTTCCGAAAGCGGATACACCGCACGCGGCACCAAGCGCGACGACCTGACCTCCAATGCTTCCATCGAGCAGAATCAGCTGAATGCCATGACGCAGGCGTTTCCCACGCCACGGCTGGAAACCGACGACGGCAACCAGGACACGGCCGACCTGCATGCACGCGAGGACCTGCTGCTGAACTTCTACTCGCAGTCGGCCGACCTGCCCGCAGGCACGGTGCGGATCCCGATCGCACAGGCCATGCAGCTGATTGTGCAGCGCGGGCTGCCCAAGGCTCCCGCACCGGGAGCGCCGCAGGTTTCCGCCAGCACGCAGAACGGCCCCGGAGCCACGACGCAGTACAACCCGACCACGCTGATGGCCGGAGAGCATGCGCCGGTGGTGTCTGCACCGCTGACGAACGGTTTTGCGCGCACGGGCTATGAGCTGGACACGATGGAAGCGCGCGATCAGAAGGTGATGTCCAAGCAGGCGATGGAAGGCAAGCAGTAGAGCAGAGCAGGAAGCAGGAGCAGTAATGCCGGGCCACGGTGCAGAAGAGATCATGACGAAGCGGCGAACAATCCGAGGCGGAAGAGGGGGACGCG
>CAXSHQ010000257.1:6940-7211 GCA_964236875.1 uncultured Acidobacteriaceae bacterium
CTGCCCGCGCGACGGCGGTGTGCTCGCTGCTGGCTCTTTCCGGCTCGTGGCTTTCCGGTTCCGCGCAGGTTTCCAGCTATGGCGACAAGGCCATGGGCGAGAACACCGGTGACCAACTCCCGAAGGTGTTGAAGAACGTGCAGGTCACGCAGCACCTGAATGCACAGCTGCCGCTGAGCGCGCCGTTTGTGGATGACACCGGCAAGCCCGTGACGCTCGGCCCCTAGTTCGACGGCAAGCATCCGGCGGCGCTGCCGCTCGTGTACTACAC
>CAXSHQ010000258.1:0-7199 GCA_964236875.1 uncultured Acidobacteriaceae bacterium
GGGCTTGCAGGTGGAGCTCGGCGATGGCAGCTTCAAGCTGCGCAAGAGCTTCGACACGGCGGACAAGCTGGCGCGGCACATCGTGCTGCTGGGTGAGGATGAGGTGCGGAGTGGGGAGTACACGGTGAAGACGTTTGCGACCGGGCAACAAAGGAAGGTCAGCCGCAGCGAACTGCCCAGCGTAGCCGCCCCTTGAGGGTACGTTTGGCGGCTGTTGGCTACGGAGGCGGCATGCCTCCGATGTAGCCGAAAGGGCGGAAGTCGACTGACGCGAGGAGCTTGGTGAGCGCGGGATCGGGGAAGCGGCGGTTGTAGGTCTTGAGGATCAGAAGGTCGTCGGACTTGTACTTGCCGGGCTCTTCAGGGGTGTCCTGCCTAGCGCCGGCGTGCTCGGTGAACCAGGCGTTGTCGGTGAGGCCGGAAACCGTGCGGGTGACGAGGCGTCGCAGGGCGCTGTCTTTCGCGGTGTAGAGGTTCTCGCCGTTGGCGGCGGCGAACTCGGCCATCATTACGAGCGGGGCGATGGCGAAGAGGTGGTAGTGGAGCGCGCGCTGGCCGCGGGCCATTTCAAGCGGCAGGGAGCCGTCGGGCGCGATGCGTGTGGCCCCTTCCGCAAAGGTGCTTTCGCCCCAGTCGTACAGCGCGCGGTCGTTGGCCGCAATGCCTGCGGCCATGACGGCGAAGCCGGCCCAGTAGAGATGATTGTTGGTGCCGTCATTGGTGTGCTTGGCGTTGCGCGCGGTGAAGTAGTCGTTCGTTTGCCGCGCGACGGCGACAAGCCAGGCGGTGACGGCCTTGCGGTCGGGCTCCGTGCCGGGGGAGGCGGGGCGGACCTTAAGCCAGGCCACGGCAAGCGCGCCCAGCGTCCAGTTCTGCACGTAGTTGCTCTGGTTGGAAGCCATGCTGCCGGTCATGCTGGCGTTGGCGGCGTTGGCTGAGAGGATGCGGAGCGCGCACTCGGCGGCTGCCTTGTTGCCGGTGGACTGGAAGTTGTCGGCGGCGTCCTGGGCGGCGCGGGTGGTGGCGCGGAAGGTGTCCTGCGTGGCCTGGTAGGCGGCGTAACGCTTCTCGTCGACCACGGAGTGCTTGGCGTCGCTGTAGTAGTCGAAGGCAACGATGTCTTTGGGCAGCGGCGCGGCCTGCGGGCAGGTGTAGGGCTTGTCCGTGCCGACCGCTGTCACGGGGTGGAGGTCCCATGGGGATTTGAGGGGCGCGGTGGCGGCGTGAGCTGTTGCGGCCGTGGCAGCGAGGAGGAGGAGCGTGCGAAGCGGGAGGGGCATGCGGTCCTTGTGGTGTTGCTTGTCCGGTATGAACACGGGATCGTTTGTGGTGACTCGGAGAGCTTGTGAAGCGCCAGTATTGAAGGATCGGTCGCGCCTTCTCGCGCGATGCCTACCTTAGCGACGATGAAGCTGTCGCGAAGATCGGGCACCCGATCAGCCTCAGGTGTTCTTGAGCAGTAGGTAGGCGGGTGGGAGGTCTTTCGCGGTGATGCCCAGCTGAGCGGTGGAGCCGGTGAGCTGGACGGAGATGCGGGCGCAGCCGTTGGCCAGCTCGACTTCTCGCGAGCCCCAAGGCGTGCCCTGGTTGTCGAGGAGCTTGCCGGCACCGGCGACCGAGAAGCGGACGCGGGTGCGGGCGTCGAGGCACAGAACGCCGGCGGTGTCGTGGAGCGTGGCTTGGATGACCTGGGCAGTGCCGGGGGCACGCTTGTGAAGGCTAGAAAACGCGTTGTCGAAGACCGCCTGCCTTGACTCCTCTTCGAGCAGCTTCAAGCGAAGCTCTGCCGGTGCCCCCCATTTGCGTGACTGGTAAGTGAAGTGGAGCTCGTCTACGACGGTCTTGCCGCTCTTCTTACCAACGGCGCGAAGGGTGTTCTCGCCTGTGAGGAACGGTACGGACCAGCGCAGACCGGCGGCGGGGACGTCCTGCGGGTTGCGCTTCCTGGTGCCGGCGGACTTGCCATTTACGAAGAGCTCGACTTCGTCGCAATTCGAGTAGACCTTGACGGCTTTGCTCTCGCCTTCGGTGCCCCAGCGGACCGGCCAGGTGTGGCCGTAGATGTGGACCATGGGCTCTTCGGCCCAGTAGCTTTGGAAGAGGTAGTAGCTTTCCTTCTTCTGAAGGTCGCGGGTGACGACGCCTTTCATGTTGATGCGCGGGATGGGGTTTTCCGGGCGGAGCGGTGTGGTGAAGTCCTTGAAGATCCATTGCGCGGCGCCGGTGAGCCAGGGGAGCGACTCCTGTGTCTTCAGGTGCCAGTCGAAGAGATCGCAGGCATAGGTTTCCGACCAGTCACCATCGCGCGAGATGCGGGGCGGGCCGCCGGTGTTCTTGTAGGCGAGGCCGCGCTCGTCGGTACCCTGACCTGTCGCGATGTGGAGGCCGGTGTAGGGGTCTTCGGCGTGGCGGCCGGCGAGCGAGTCGGCGCCGTACTCGATGTGGATCATGCGCTTGACGCGCTCGCGTTCCTTCTCGAGCGACTTCTGGTATTCGGGGTAGGTGCCGGAGTACCAGCCGGCCCAAATGGAGGGCGAGTAGACGTCGGGGATGTCGCGCGCGACGTGGCATTGATCTTCGTGGGTGGCGGGGCAGGGCAGCGGCGGAAGCTGGTGAGGCGCGAGGGGTCGAGCTGGTGGGCGAGATCGCGGAGCTCGGTCATCCAGGCGCGGATGGCCTGCTTCTCGGTGTCGGCTTGTGGAGACCCGTCGAGCGGCTGCGGGTACTCAGTGGGCCAGTCGTCCTCGTTGCCGAGGCCCCAGAGAATGATGCTGGGGTGGTTGCGGTGCTGCGTGATCAGGTTGGTGAGCTTGGCGCGCGACATGGCTTTCCAGTGGTCGTCGCCGACGCCGGAGCGGCACCAGGAGAGCTCTTCCCAGACGAGAATGCCGAGCTCGTCGCAGAGGTTGAGCACGAGGCGGTTCTGCTGGTAATGGCCGAGGCGGATGAAGTTCGCGCCCATGCTCTTGATGAGCTGGAGCTCTTCGCGGATGAGCTCGTCGGACATGGCGTTGGCGTAGCCGGCGTGGTCTTCGTGGCGGTGCGTGCCGCGCAGCAGGAGGCGCTCGCCGTTGAGCTTGAAGGGGCCGTGCTCGACGAACTCGTAGTGGCGAATGCCGAAGCGGGTGGAGAGGGTAGACGTGCCCGTTGGCGTCTCGATCGAGACAGTGCATTTGTAGAGGTGAGGCGAAGCTGGCGACCAGCGTAGCGGCTTTGGCAGAGCACTCTTCCATTCAATCCTGACCGAGTTTGAGGAGATGGTCGCTTCCTGAGATATGGACAGCTCCTGACCAGCAGCATCATGTATGCCCACATGGAACTTGCAGTTGTTGAGCTTCGTTACGCCATGGCCATCCAGAAAGCCTGTGACCGTAAGTGCCGGGCTGTCTGTCTGGGAATCTGCGATGTCGACCTGCACGGCGCTCACCGAGAGATCGGGCACGTAAACGAGCTCGACCGCGCGGTATAGCCCGCCGTAGAGCGAGAAGTCGGAGAAGTCGCTGGGGATGATCTCGAGGTTGCGGGAGTTGTCGCAGAGGATGCTGACGGGGAGGCCTTTGGCTTTATCGGCGGCGGTGGCTTTCGCGAGCCAGGCCGCGCTGAGGTCAGTTATGTCGGCGACCCACTCGTCGTAGCCGCCTTCGTGCCTGAGCACTTCGGTCTCGCCGATGTAGAGCGTGGTGACCTGGCCGGAGCCGAGGAAGTGGAGCAGCGTGCGGCCGTGGGTGAATGGGTTCGCGAGCTTGAGGCGGGTGCGGTACCAGCCGTGACCTCGGTAGTAAGGTGTGTCGGGGTCGCAGCCGTCGTAGGCGTTGAAGCTGTGTGGGACGGTGACGGAAGTGAAGACGGCGAGCTCTTCGGCGTGCCAGACCTCCCAGGGGCCGGCCATGGGGCCGGGGTAGAACTCCCAGTCGACGAGGCGCGTGGGAGCGGCGGGGGCGTCGGCACCGGCGGGTGTCGCGGAGCCATGTGCGAGGGAAGCGTTCAAGGTCCGCGGAAGACTTGAGGCAGCGGCCACTGCGGCGGAGCCGGCAAGGAAGTTACGGCGTGTCCATGACGTGTTCGGGGCAGTGCTCATGTATGCAGAACACTCTACTCAATCGCTTGTATAGATGGGAAGTGTGGCCGAAGCGCGGCGCGATGCGGTAGAGTTTTCGGTGAGCAAAGGCGAGGTGCGATGTGGACAGATCTGTGGAACGAGTTCTACGCGAGGTAAATATTCCCGGTGGTCCGAAACACAGGGGTCTCTCCACTCCGGCCGCAAAGAGCGCGGCCTCCGGTCGAGATGACACGCACTATTGTTACGGACGTACTGCTCAGGGCTACGAACGTACTGCTCATTGCTACGGACATACTGCTCCGGGCGGAAGCATCGCTCGCATATCGCTCGCGATGTTGGGTGTTGTGCTTGGGGCAGCTTTGTCTCTCGGAGCGCAGGCTCCTGTGAAGACGCCGGGGCAGGTGGAGCGCGAGATGGCGGGGAGCTCGCCGGCGAACGCCGGGCCGATGGCTACGGACCTTTCGACGAAGCTGGACTCGAAGGACATTCGGCGGGCGATGGTGAAGGTGGCCGACTGGCAGTTGCGCGAGTCGGAAGCGAAGTTCAACGGGCAGTGGACGTTTGCGACGCTGTACGACGGGCTGCTGGCGGCATCGGAGACGACGGGCGACCCGAAGTATCGCGCGGCGGTGGCGCGGGCCGCGGCGGACAAGTGGCACTGGACGCTGCTGAACCAGCGCTTTCCGCATGCGGACGATATGGCGCTGGGCAAGTCTTATGAGGCGCTCTATGCGCAGGCGAAGGACCCGATGAAGATCGCGGACACGCAGGCGGTGCTGGACCGGCTTGTGGCGATCGATGATGACGCGTACAAGGCAAGCGCAGGGAAGAACGTGTGGTGGTGGTGCGATGCGCTCTATATGGCTCCGCCGGTGCTGACGGGCATGTACCGCATCACAGGTGAGCGCAAGTACCTCCTTGCCATGGACCGCGAGTGGAAGGTGACGACGGCGGAACTCTACGATCCACAACAGCACCTGTTCACGCGCGATGCCACGTTCCTGAAGCGCACGGAGGCGAACGGGCAGAAGCTGTTCTGGTCGCGCGGCAATGGATGGGTGATCGCCGGGCTGGTGCGCGTGCTGCAGGACTTACCTGCGGACTACCCGGACCGGGCGATGTATGAAGGGCAGTTCCGCGAGATGGCGGAGAAGATCGCCGGGCTGCAGGGCGCGGATGGACTGTGGCGCACGGGGCTGCTGGACCAGGCGGCGTACAAGGAGCCGGAGGTTTCCGGGTCGGCGTTCTACACGTATGCGTTTGCATGGGGAATGCGGACGGGGCGGCTGCCGCGTGTAAAATTTCAGCCAATCGTGGAGAAGGCGTGGGCGGGGATGATCGGGCACATCTATGCGGATGGGCGGCTGGGAGCGATTCAGCCGATCGGCGCGGCGCCGGATGCGGTGGGGCCTTCAAGCAGCTATGTGTATGGCGTAGGAGGGTTTCTGCTCGCCGGGTCGGAGCTGGATAGACTCGCCGCGGGTGGTGGTAAGACCGGAGCGGCAGGTGAGCGCACGCGCAAGGGCGGTAATGGGCAGAAGTAATGGTGACTTCCGCGCAAATCTGTCGGACAGGAATCGCTTTGGGATGCGTTGACAGCCGTTGGATCGGTGGGTTAGCTTGCCCCGTGTGAGGTTCTCCATGAAGAAGTTTTCAACGATTGCCGCTGTCTTTTGCCTGCTCCTGATCTCCGGCCCCCTGCTTGCGCAAAACGGCTGCGTCAATTCCCCGGAGAACCCGACCGCCATCCTGGCGCTGACGGGTTCGGCGGGTGCCCTGGTGGCGGCCGCGCGCGGACGCTTCCGGCGGCGCAAGTAGCGCAGTGGCGAAGTTTCGGCGCAGACTGAACGGCTTAGAATAGAGATATGTCCTCCCCTCCTTTGCTTGCCACGCAGCCGCATGCGGCAGGGTCGGAGGTGCGTCCGGCAGCCGCTGGGCTCACTCGCGCGCGGGCGGCGATGCTGGCGTGCGTGCTGGCCGTGGCGGGTGTGTATGCCATCTACTCAACGGCGAACTTCCTCTGGGACCTGTGGACGACCGATCAGCTGAAGTCCATCGGCGGATTCATTCCGCTGGTGAGTCTCGTGCTGATCCTGCGGGTGTGGCGGTCGCTGGGTTGGGAGATGCGTGGCACGTGGTGGGGATTGGTGCTGATCGCGGCGACGGTGGCTGCGGTGCACCTGCGCGACCACGCGATTCTGGAGCTGATCCTCACGCCTTCGTGGACGATCTTTATGCCGCCGCATTCGCTGGTGGCGTTCTGCTATACGGCCGGCGTGGTGCTGCTGTTTGGCGGCGTGCGGCTGTTCCGCGCGGCGCTGTTTCCTATCGTGCTGATGTGGTTTGTGAACCCGGTGCCGAACGCCTTCAACCGCTTCATCGACCTGCCGCTGCAGCATGCGTCGGCGATGATCGCGCGCGGATTCGCGCATGCCCTGGGACAGCAGCTTAGCCCGGACCAGCTGCGGCTGATGTTTACGCCGGACTTCGGCATGTTCATCGCGCCCGGTTGCAACGGTATTCGCGGGGCGATCACGATGGGCTTTCTCGCCCTGGTGGCGGGCTACTTGTACCGCTTCCGCAAGCTGCACTGGGTGATGGCCGTGGTGGGTGCGGTGGCGCTTGGGTACATCTTCAACTTCGTGCGGCTGTGCACGCTGGTGCTGTACTACATTGTCGCGCTGCACATCAAGTGGCTGCAGCCGCACGCGGAGATGGGCGACTACATCATCGGGGCAGCCCTGTTCTTCTGCGCGACGGCGCTGCTGTTCTTCCTGATCCGGCGCTGGAGCGTGACCGGCGACCTGAAGCCGCCGGTGCTTCCGGCGCAGGAGGGGCTTGTGGAGTTGCCGGCGCCGCGCTCCTTTGCGCCGCGCTGGGCTGCGCTGGCGCTGGTGCTGCTGATCGGCAGTGTGAGCTATGCGCGCGCCATGCTCCATGACCGCGAAGTGCCGCACGCGCTGAGCGACCCGAACGCGCTGGGGATGTTTCCGAAGGAGGTGGGGCCGTATGCCGTGCAGCGCGAGTGGAACGAGTACCTGCCGGCAGGGCCGCTGATCTTCTACTGGGCCGACTATAAGGCAGCCGATGGCGCGATGGTGTCGGTGGGGATTTCGCCGGTGCTGGGCGCGCACGACAC
>CAXSHQ010000259.1:0-4852 GCA_964236875.1 uncultured Acidobacteriaceae bacterium
CGTAGTCGGCAATCTTCGGCTTGGCCGCTGAAAGCCGCGAGATCAGTGTCGATTTGCCTACGTTCGGGTAGCCCACCAACCCGGCGTCGGCCAGCAGCTTCAGCTCCAGCCGGAAGTCGCGCTCTTCACCCCCGCGCCCCAGCTCATGCTCCCGCGGCGCCTGGTGGATGGAGGTCGCGAAGTGCTGGTTGCCGCGCCCGCCGCGACCGCCCTTGGCGATCACGATCTCGTCGTTGGGGTACTGGAAGTCGTGGAGCAGCTCGCCGCTCTCCTGATCGTACAGCAGCGTGCCCACCGGCACTTCGAGCACGGTGTGCTCGCCCGAGTGGCCGGACATGTTCGACCCCAGGCCATGCGAGCCGCGTTCGGCCTTGTGCTCGGGGTTGAAGCGGAAGTGCACCAGCGTGTTGTGGCTCAGGTCCGAGCGCATGCGGATGTCGCCGCCGTGCCCGCCGTCGCCGCCCGACGGGCCGCCGCGGGGCACAAACTTCTCGCGCCGGAAAGCCATGCAGCCATTGCCGCCGTCCCCGGCCTTCACGCGGATGCGGGCTTCATCGACAAACATGCTTCCCCTCCTCCACCGAGTGTAGCGGACGCTCCCGCCGGGGCAGCCGCATGCATCGTGTGGCGAAGCAAGCCGGAGGATTTCACTGAAAATTCGCGGATTTCGCTGCGAAGTTACCAATGGGGCTGCGGCCTGGCTGGTATGATGGAGATACGAAAAGCCCTGCAGATCGCGACCGGAACAGGTGGCGGCGCCCCCCAGACGAGAGGGCACGGGGAAAGAACGACAGGCAGTGATGCCGGTGTGTTCGCGAGCCAAGAAGAACTTCGCGAACCGGGCACGCCCATTTTAGGAGACCTATGAGGCAAGTCAAGTTTTTCAGCAAGCTGGCGCTTTTGAGCGCGTTAGCCGTGGCCGCGACGTGTGCGAACGCGCAGTCGATGACCCAGGGCGCTATTTCCGGCACCGTCTTCGACGCGACCAATGCGGCCGTTCCCAAGGCCGCCGTCGTCATCCACAATGACAACACCGGCGCGGACCTCACCATCACCGCCGGCGACAGCGGCGAGTATCGCGCCCCCCAGCTTGCCCCCGGCACCTACACGGTCACCGTCACCGCAGCGGGCTTCTCCGCGCTCAAGCAAACCAACGTGATTGTTCAGGTAAACGAAGTCACCGAGGTGAGCCCTCACCTGACCACCGGCCAGACCAGCGAAACGGTCGAAGTCACCGCCGATCAGCCGGTGCTCAAGTTCGAGTCGGCCGAGTACGGCGGCCATCTGGATCAGGCCGAGATCGAATCCATTCCCATCAACAACCGCCGCTGGAGCTCGCTCGCGCTCACCACGCCCGCGGTCACCAACTCCTCCGACGGCTTCGGCCTGCTCAGCTTCCGCGCCATCTCGCCGCTGCTCAACGTGGTCGAGATCGACGGCGCCGATGACAACCAGGCGTTCTTCTCCGAGGAACGCGGCCGTACCCGCGCCGGCTACTCCACCGCGCAGTCCTCCGTGCGTGAGTTCACCGTCAACACCGGCGTCTACTCCGCCGACTTCGGCCGCGCTGTCGGCGGCGTCGTGAATACGGTCACCAAGTCGGGCGGCAACAAGCTGCACGGCGAAGCGTACTTCTACAACCGCAACTCCAGCCGCTCGGCCTTTGTTCCGGGCGCGACCAACACAGTCTTCAACCCCACCACCGGCGCCTACGTCACCTCGCCCTTCCGCCCCAAGGACAACCGCAACCAGTACGGCTTTGCCGCCGGCGGCGCGCTCATCAAGGACAAGCTGTTCTGGTTCTACGCCTTTGACGCCTATCGTCGTAACTTCCCCGGCACCGGCAAGGCCAACAACCCCGGCGCGTTCTTTATCAACGCCAACGCGGCTCTGAACGGCAGCGAGACCTGCACGGTCACCACCGCTGGGGGAGGCAATACCGGCGTGACCTTCGCGGGAACCCCGGCAGCCTTCACCCCCGGACAAACGGCCAGCACCCAGGTGCTCGCCGATACCGCCGCCTGCACCCTGGCGGCTCGTCTCAACACCACCTATGCTGCGGGCGCGGCCGCGTTCAACACCCAGCTCCAGGCGCTGCTTCCCGACCTCGGCTCTGTGCCGCGGTTCGGCAATCAGCTCATCAACACGCCCAAGCTCGACTACCAGATCACCAACAAGCACCACGTCAGCTTCCTGTATCACCGCCTCCGCTGGGATTCCCCGGGCGGCGTGCAGACCCAGGGCACCAACAACTACGCAATCGACACCTTCGGCCAGGACTTCGTGAAGCTCGACTACGGCGTGGCCAAGCTGGACTCGCTCATCACGTCCCGCTCCACCAACGAGCTCCGCTTCCAGTACGGCCGCGAGCTCAACGACGAAAGCCCGCAGCAGTTCAGCGCCTACACCCGTTCGAACCTGGTCAACAGCACAGGCAATGCGCCGGAAATCTCCCTCACCACCGGCAACGGCTTCTTCCTTGGCGAGCCCTACTACGCGTTCCGCCCCTCCTACCCGGATGAGCGCAAGACGCAGATCGGCGACACCTTCTCCATCACCCTCGGCAAGCACAACGTCCGCGTCGGCGAAGACATCGTTCGCAACAACGACTTCCAGAACTACAACTTCGAGCAGAACGGCTTCTACACCTACTCGCAGGGCACCACGCAGAACAGCCAGGCGAACTACTTCGCCGACCTGCTCACCAAGGGCAAGACCTGCGCCACGACCGGCACCGGTGTGAAGACTGATGGCACCGGCATCCCTTGCTACAACTCCCTCGCACAGGGCTTCGGTGCTTCGGTGTTTGAGTTCCACACCACGGACTACGGCTTCTTCGCGCAGGACGACTGGAAAATCTACCCGAGGCTGACCCTGAACCTGGGTGTCCGCTACGACTTCGAGAGCTTCCCCCAACCCTCTGACTCGTTCGGGACGGTCGCCAATACACTGCTTCCGCAGACCCAGAACCGGCCCAACGACAAGAACAACTTCGCTCCGCGCATCGGCTTTGCGTGGGACCCGTACGGTCTGGGCAAAACCGTTCTGCGTGGTGGATTCGGCATGTACTTCGGCCGCGTTCCCAACAACTACGTCCTCGGCGGTATGAGCCAGACCGGCTCCACCAGCGCCACCACGCTCGCAACCTTCCAGCCCACCACGGCGAATGCTCCGCTCCTGCCTCAGATTGCGGCCTCGGCCGCGGCCGGAACGGCTTCCGCGCAGTTCTTCGCTCCCAACTTCCAGAACCCCTACACCGAGCAGTTCGACCTGGCCGTGCAGCAGGATCTCGGTTTCAAGAATGTTCTTTCGATCAGCTACATCGGCGCTCTGGGCCGTGAGCTGCCCAACTTCATCAACGTCAACCTCGATCCCACGCAGTCCTACAACGTGACCTACACTGTGGCGCCTGGAACCAACGGGAGCTGCGGCCCGCTGGCCTGCGGTTCGCAGTACACGGTAAAGACCTATGCCGGCACCTCATGCGCCGTCGCTGGCTGCGGCACCACGCAGAACATCCTGCTGAACAAGCAGTACAGCGCCATCACGGAGTCGTTCTCGAACATCAACTCCGCGTATCACGGCCTCACGGTCGATATCACCAACCGCGGCAACCGCTGGGTCACGTTTGACGCTAACTACACGTTCTCGCATGCGCTCGACTTCAGCCAGAATGCCAACACCACGCCGAGCACCAACAACTGGGTCGATCCGTTCGGCAATCAGCGGTTGAACTACGGCAACTCCAGCCAGAACGTGCGCAATCGCGTTGTGGGCTGGGCCAACCTGCAGGCTCCCGGCCTGCCGGGGCACGGTCCGCTGACTTACCTGACCAACGGCTGGTCCCTCAAGCCCTACGTTCAGATACAGAACGGCCTGCCTTTCTCGTTGCTCTCCAGCGGAACGGCGGCCCAGCAGTGCACGGCCGTCAACTGCCTGCGCGCTGCTAGCTCCGGCATCACCGGAACGGGCGCGACGGCGTATCTGCCCTTCTTCGGCCGCAACACGATGCAGTATCCGCGCACCATCGAAGTCGACATGCGTGCGCAGAAGGCATTCCAATTCTACGAGCACTACAACCTGGAGCTGTTCGGCGAAGCCTTTAACCTGGCCAACCACCAGAACGTCACTGGCGTGAACTCCACCGGATATGCCATCACGGGTACCGGCACCGGCACGCTGACCTACCAGGCGAACTTCGGGCAAACGTCTTCGGCCAACACCAACTACGCTTACGGCCCGCGCGTCATCCAGATCGGCGCACGCGTCAACTTCTAACCAGCACCTAGCAAGCGAAACGGCGGTGGCTTCGGCCACCGCCGTTTCCTTTGTTCTCTATGGAACCTCTGAACGAGTCTCCGTTCGTCAGGGCGAGGCTTCAGCCCCGCCGAAACCGCCGTAGCACTTTGCATCGCAAGCCGCTGTGCAGTACGCTGCGGACACACTTCTGAAATTGCAGGTGCGGTGCGGGTTGCGGCGTTGGCTTGGATTCGGTATCGGATGTCGGGTGTGGCCGATCCTCGCGCTGGCGCTGACGCTCCCATGCGCCCACGCGCAGGTTTTCGCGACCGACACCGGCGTGCTGGCCGGGCGAGTCGTCGCCGCCGATGGCAGGCCCCTGCCGGGCGTACGCGTGAGCGCCATGTCTGAGCCGGATCCGAGTGACTTCCCGAATGACTCCCCAAGTGATTTCAAAGCCGCGGCCACACCCGCGCCGACTCCGGCTCAGACCGTCAGCGCCGTGACCGATGCGCGAGGCGAGTTCGTCTTCCTCCATCTGCGCACCGGTCCCGTGCGGCTGGCCGCGGATGTGTCTGGAACTCACCTGATAGCCACGCTCACGGTCCAGGAA
>CAXSHQ010000259.1:4885-5209 GCA_964236875.1 uncultured Acidobacteriaceae bacterium
CATCCATCGCAAGCCATCAAAGGCAGCAGCGCCGTCTCTGGGCTGGACAGCGACAGGAGCGATGTCCTTCTGTCGGAAGCACCGGACACTGCCCTTGCGCGCAGCTCGCCCGGCGACCGCGCCGACTCACCGGAAGAAGACGAAGACCACCGGACAGGCACCCAGGCCGGAGCCGCCTTGGGCGACGCAGGCGTCGACGCCGCCTCCTCCCGAAGCTCCCTCGACGGCCTGTCCGCCGACCAGGGCTTCCGGTCAGGAGCTCGCGGCAACGCAGCCGGCGGAGCCCTGTTCTCGCGCGGCTCGGTCCGCAACCTGCGCACCGCG
>CAXSHQ010000259.1:5219-7103 GCA_964236875.1 uncultured Acidobacteriaceae bacterium
CCTTTTCGGCCCAGGTGGGCAGCGTAAGCGCCGGTCCGGCGGCGGAGTCCCGCACCGGCGCGCGCGGCTGGCACGGCGGCGCCTTCGCCACCCTCCGCACCAGCGCCATGGATGCGGCCAACCCCTACGCCGTCGTCACCCATTACCGTGATGGCGTCGTTAGCAGCGGCGTGGTCAAGCCGCGGACACGGATGTGCAGACCGGCGCCCGCCTCGGCTTCGCGCCGCTCGGAAAATGGGCCGGCGCCTGGCGCGAGCGCGTCTTCGGCTTCGCCTCCCTGGACGCTCGGGTGCGCACCGCACCGGTCGAATCCACACCCGCCACCGCCAGCTTATACGCCCTCACCGCAACGCAGCGCGCGCTCCTCGGCACACGCGGCGTCACCGCCACGCAGGCCAATGCCGCGCTCAACTTCCTCGACGGCCTCTCCGGCCCCATCGACCGCAGCGACACCCGCCTGCTCAGCTTCGGTCGCGCGGACATCAAGCCCGGCGAGCGTGATGCCATCGCGATCACCTTTGCGGGCAATCACATCCACTCACCCGCCGGCGCGGCCTTCGACCAGCTTGCCGACGCAGTCGTCGCGCGCGGCAGAGGCAGCGTCGGCGACAGCGCCTTGGACGTCACCGTCGCCGCCGCCCACTGGACCCACACCTTCAGCCCCCGGCTCACAAACCAGGCGAGCCTCCAGTGGGTCCACGATAGCGAGAGCGAGCGCCCTCGCCCGCCGCTCGCGCAGGAGCCGGCCATCTCGCCAAGCGGCGAAGCTCCGCAGGTCGAAATCGCGCCGGAGGGCTTCACCTACGGCACCCCCGCGAACCTCGACCGCAGCGCCTATCCCGACGAGCGCCGCATCGAGCTGGCCGACACTCTCCGCTGGGCGCCGGAGCTGCTCCGCACCCGCCACGTCTTCGCCGTCGGTGGCGCCTGGACCCGCACCGGCGACCGCGTGGACTCCCTCAAGAATGCCAACGGCACCTTTCTCTACGACAGCGGCGACACCAACGGCCGCGCCGGCGGCCTGGTCGACTGGATCACCGACGCCACCTTCAACGTCCGCGTCAACCCCAACGGCGGCTGTCCCAGCATCACCGCCGCCACTCACCTCTTCTGCTTCCGCACCTACACGCAGGCCTTCGGCTCGGCCGCCCAGCAGTTCCCCACGCACGACTTCGCCGCCTTCGCCGAGGACACCGTCTTCCCGCGCCCCGCCCTGGCCTGGTCCCCACATGCCGGACGCTGGTTCACCGCGCGCGCCGGCTACGGCTGGTTCTTCGGCCGCCTGCCCGGTACGACCGTCCGCGCCGCGCTCGCCGACAACGGCCTCCTCACCGGCATTGAGCAGGTGCGTATCACGCCCGCGACCGAAACCGCCTGCCCGCAGGTCGCCAACCAGGGCTTCGGCTACCCCTGCGCGTTCGCCGCCGCCCCACCCGCGGCCGTGGCCCAGACCGCCTCGGCGGTGGTCTTCGCCGCCAGCTTCCGCCTGCCCGCGGTGCAGCGCGCGAGCCTGACCGTGGAGCGCACCCTGGGCTCCCGGCTTGTCCTTGAGCTGGGCTACACAGGCGCCTGGGCCACGCAGCTGCCCACTTCGGCGGATATCAACATTGCCCCCTCCACCACCTCCATCCGCCTCGCGCTTCAGGGCGGCGAAAGCATCCCGGGCCTGGCGGCGGGCCGCGCCTTCACCGTGCCGCTCTACACCGCGCGGCGGCTCACCGGCTTCGGCCCGGTCACGGCCATCACCTCGCAGGCCAACGCCACCTACCACGCCGGTTCGCTGCAAGCTCGCCTTCGCAGCTTCCACCGCCTGGACGCCCACGCCGCCCTCGTCTTCTCGCGCGCCCTTGACGACAATCCCCAAAGCGGCACAGGTTCCGGCCC
>CAXSHQ010000260.1:0-1016 GCA_964236875.1 uncultured Acidobacteriaceae bacterium
GTGGGCATGCCTCCGCGCTCCACCACGAAGGGTTTGCCGTAGAGGATGTTGAGCGCTTTTTCGTTCAGCACAGGGACGACGGCGACGCGCTGAACTTCGACGCCGTCTTCGCCGATGACGCCGGACCAGGGCTTCATGGCGTCAAGCGCGCCGGCGGAGCGGGTAGCGTTTTCGACGAAGAGGAAGGCGATGGCGTGGCCGTCGGACGCCCAGGCAGCCTGCTGGAGGTTGCCGCTGATGTGGGTGAGCTGATGGACGTCGCCGGAAGCGCGGGACCAGAGGAAGAGCTGCTCCTGGCCAGGCTGCTCGGTGCTGCCGGTGCAGGTGGAGGTGAAGGCGAGGGTTTGGGAGTCGGGCGACCAGACGGGCTCGGTGTTGGAGCAGTTGGTGGCGCCGTTGGGCGCGATGAGGCGCTCTTTGGCCGCGTCAGGGTTGGTCACGGCGTTCAGGTGCAGGGTGGCGCCCTCGCGGCCGCGGACCGTCCAGGCAATCATGGAGCCGTCCGGCGCGATGGCGACGTTGCCGGGGCCGTTCGTGCCGCCGCCGCGGCGCTGAGCGTAGCCCGCGGGAGCGAGGGTGGCGATGAAAGCAAGAGCGACCAGCGATGCGGACAGGGCAGACGAGGGGCGGCGCATGGTCAAAAGGCTATCACCCGAAGGTGTAATGACGCGGGGTGGCGCGCCTTGCAGCGGGCGTTACGCAGGCGGCTTGCGTGGGAATCCTGCGGGCGCAAGTGGCATCAGATAGGTGTCGGCGGGCAGGTTGTGCTTGAAGAGCGGAAACGCGCCCGCTACACTGGATAGATTGGATCGCGGCTCGCCTGGACGGTGGGCCACATCAAGGAGATTGTCCTCATGGCTACCGCCGTCGTTAATCCTGAAGTCAGCGTCGCTCCCCTGGAAGTTGTGGAGGCGCCGAAGCCGAGCTCCAGCATCGTTGTGCTTACGCCGTCCGCCATCACCAAGGTGAAGGAGATTATGGCGACCCAGGAGCCGCTACCCGCCGGTCTGCGCATC
>CAXSHQ010000260.1:1026-7071 GCA_964236875.1 uncultured Acidobacteriaceae bacterium
CGCGAGGCCCGGCAGCGCGTGTTTCTCTTTTGCAATAACGAGGGCGAAATCGAGCGCCTGCACGATCTCATTCCGCCCGTGGAGACGGATGCGATCGAATTTCGCATCGGCGTGGTGGGCGGCGGGTGCTCGGGGTTTCAGTACTCGATGAGCTTTGAGAATGCCGCCGGAATGATGGACAAGGTTGTGCGGTTCGAGGACCTGAAGGTTTTTGTGGACGCGACCAGCGCGATGTACCTGAATGGCTGCACGGTGGATTACGTGGAGACGCTGGAGGCCGCGGGGTTCAAGTTCGAAAATCCGCAGGTGAAGAGCACATGCGGGTGCGGGTCGAGCTTCAGCGTGTAGATGCTTCGAGAAGCTGCCTTTGCTTCTTGAAAGGCAGGCTCTCAGGGAGGCCTGAATGCCTAACCCGGAACTCAAGACAGAACTGATGGATTGGAATGGTTGTGCTTGGGTAGAAAGTGTTCCTGAAAGAATGCATGGCGTTCCTGTGCTTCTGGAAACACGCATGCCTGCTGACGGGGTTCTAGAGAACTTCGATGACGGCATGTCGATCACTGAACTGGTCGAGGACTACGGTCTTCAGAAAGATGCTGTCCTAGGCGTTCTGCACTTCGCAGGCCGTTCGGTTCAGGCCAGTGCCGCGTGAAGGTTCTGTTAGACCAAGGGATGAACCCTCGTCTCTACGGCTACCTTGAAGATCACGAAGTCGTTCATGCGAATCACCTCGGCTGGAACCGGCTAAGTGATGGTCTGCTGCTTCGGGTGGCTCAAGAGCGACAAGAAGATGTTTGAAGAGCAGAAACATATCATCCAGCGCATCTCGCTGGTAGTCCTCTCCGGAACCAAGACAAAGCTCATCCAAACTGCTCACCAAAGGATCAGGACGGCAGTCGAAAAAGCGACTCCGAAAGGTCACGTTTATATTGACCTTCTTGAACGCACATGACTGAGTTCACCATTCGACTGGCCGATGACCGGGGACGCATCCAGGAGCAGAACCATGCGGCTGCTTCGGCTGAGGAGTTGCGCGCGCGGTTTACGCAGGCGGGGTATCTCGTCTACTCGGTCAAGGCGCGATCGGCACTGGTGAGCTCGGCGAAGAAGAAGATCAAGCTGGAAATGTTCCTGGTGTTCAACCAGCAGTTCCTGACGCTCATCCGGGCGGGTTTGCCGATCCTGAGCTCGTTGGACCTGCTGGCGAAGCGGCAGAAGAACCTCCCCTTTCGGGCACAGCTGGAGGATGTGGCGAGCCGGGTGAAGACGGGCGAGTCGATCTCGTCGGCATTCGAGGCGCAGGGCAATGTGCCGGTGGTGTACACGACGACGCTGCTGGCAGGCGAGCGCTCCGGCAACCTGGAAGAAGTGCTGCAGCGGTACCTGGACTTCCAACGTGTGGCGCTGACGTTCCGCAAGAAGCTGCGCGCTTCGCTGATCTATCCCGCGTTCCTGGTGGTGATGGTGGTCGGGCTGTTCATCTTCCTGATCACGTTTGTGGTGCCGCGGTTTGCGGAGCTCTACACGCAGCTGGGGACGCAGCTGCCGTCGCTCACGGTGCTACTGCTTTCGACGGGGCAGAATGCGCAGCATTACGGGATTTATGCGCTGGTGGTGCTGGTGCTGCTGGGAGTCCTCCTCTTCCGCTGGACCAAAACGGAGGCGGGTATGGCGACGGTGGATCGTGTACGCATCGCGCTGCCGTTCGTGGGCGGCGTGTGGCTGCGTTACCAGGTGGGGCTGTTCTCGCGGACCTTGTCGACGCTGCTGACGGGCGGTTTGCCGCTGGTGCCGAGCCTGGAAACGGCGGCGCGGTCCATTGAGTCCAAGCAGATCGCCAAGGCGGTGTACAGGTCGGTGGAGACGGTGCGCGAAGGCAAGGGCCTGTCGAACAGCCTGGAGAAGACGGGTGTGTTTCCGGAGCTCTCTATTGAGATGATTGAGGTGGGCGAGAGCACAGGCGCGCTGCCGCAGATGCTGAACTCGGTGGCGGAGTTCTTCGAGGAGGATGTGCAGACTTCGCTGGCCGCCATCATGAGCTTGATCGAGCCGCTGATCTTGATCTTTATGGGAGTCGTAGTAGTGGCGATCCTGATCGCGCTGTACCTGCCGATCTTCAGCCTGGGGAGTGTCACGGGCGGACCAGGTGGCGGCGGGTAGCGGCGGCCATGACGATGTTAGGGTGGTCATATGAGAACCGCACACCGCGAGGTTGGGGCAGCCAAGTTCAAAGCAGAGTGTTTGGCGCTCATGGATGAAGTTCAGGAAAAACGGATTCCGTTGACCGTGACGAAGAACGGCAGGCGCGTGGTCACGCTGCTCCCAGCCGAGGAAGAGCCTGATCCTTTTGCGAGCCTCTATTTCGGCCCAATCCAAATACATTCCGATTTAGATGAGCCGAGCACTTCGCTGGAGGAATGGGACGCTTTGCGATGATCCTGCTGGATACGCAGGCTCTAATCTGGACGGCAAGCGATCCTGCGGCGCTTTCGTCAACTGCTAGCGTAACCATAAGGGCAGCACGCGCGAACAGCGTTGGGCTGGCGATAGCGGACTCCACCTTGTGGGAGGTCGCCATGGTTGCAACGAGGAAGAAGATCACGCTGCCGGGTTCTCTGTCTGACTTCCTGCGCTATGTGGAGCGCAACTACGTTGTACTGCCTATCACCGCACGGGTAGCTGAGCAATCGATGGGGTTTACAAGGAACTTTCCGGGCGATCCGCACGACCGGTTGATTAGCGCAACCGCGATCGTTCACGGTTTGCCGCTTGTGACCTCGGACAGAAAGATCCGCGATTCCGGCGAAGTGCCTTGCATCTGGTAAACCGAAGTTTTGAAGTGGAGTCTTACGTTTTATGGCTACGATCCCCGTTGCAACGCCGCTGAGCCCCGATGCGCTGACCGAAGCCGAGCGCGCGCAGGTGCTGGCACGGCGGTACCATTCCGAGTTTGTCGACTTGAAGAACTTCAAGATCCAGCATGAGCTGTTCAAGAGCGTGCCGGTAGACATGATGTTCCGCTACAACTTTGTGCCGCTGGAGCAGGATGCGGGCAAGCTGGCGATTGCGGTGTCGGACCCCTCGAAGCTGATGGTGATCGACGAGATCGCGGGGCTGCTGGGGACGCGCATCGTGACGCGCGTGGCGACGCTGAGCCAGATCACGGATCTGCTGAAGAAGACCGAGCAGTCACAGCGCGTGCTGGATGAGGCGACCGAGGGTTTGGCGTTCGATGTGCTGCTGGGGGATGAGAACTCGGACGAGAATATCTCGATCGAGAAGATCACGGCGGACGATGACATTTCGCCGATCATCCGGCTGGTGGATACGACGATCTTTACGGCGCTGGAGCGCCGCGCTTCGGATATTCACCTCGAAACCTTCGACGACTCCCTGCTGGTGAAGTACCGCATCGACGGCGTGCTGCAACAGGCCATGGCGCCGATTGCGCGTGAGCATCACCAGACGATTCTGAGCCGCATCAAGGTGATGAGCGAGCTCGATATTGCGGAGCGGCGCGTGCCGCAGGACGGGCGCTTCCGCGTGCGCTATAAGGGGCGGCTGATCGACTTCCGTGTGAGCATCATGCCGACGGTGCATGGCGAAAACGCTGTGCTCCGCGTGCTCGACAAGGAGTCGATGTCGGAGAAGTTCACCAAGCTATCGCTGGATGTGGTGGGCTTCGCGGAGAAGGACCTGACGCGCTTCCGACGGTACATCAAGGAGCCGTACGGCATGGTGCTGGTCACCGGGCCGACGGGTTCGGGCAAGACGACGACGCTGTATGCCGCGCTGAACGAGATCAAGAGCGAAGAAGACAAGATCATCACCATCGAAGACCCGGTGGAGTACCAGATTCGCGGCATCACGCAGATCCCGGTGAATGAGAAGAAGGGTCTGACGTTTGCGCGTGGGCTGCGGTCGATTTTGCGTCACGATCCGGACAAGATCCTCGTGGGTGAGATCCGCGACGCGGAGACAGCGCAGATCGCGATCACCTCGCCGTTGACGGGCCACCTGGTGTTTACGACGGTGCATGCGAACAACGTCGTGGACGTGCTGGGGCGCTTCCTGAACATGGGTGTGGAGCCGTACAACTTTGTGTCGGCGCTGAACTGCATCCTGGCGCAGCGGCTGGTGAGGCAGGTGTGTGAGTTCTGCGTGCGCGACGTGCACTACACGCGGGCGGAGCTGGAGGCTAACGGGCTGGAGCCGGACGAGTGGCGCGATGTGGTGTTCAAGGAAGGGCCGGGCTGCATCGAGTGCGGCGGCACTGGGTATCGCGGCCGCTCGGCGATCCACGAGCTGCTGGAACTGGATGATGAAATCCGCGAGATGCTGCTGGAGAAGCGGCCCGGGTCGGAGATCCGCAAGAAGGCGCGGGACAAGGGCATGGCGTTCCTGCGGGATTCGGCGCTGGACCGCGTGCGGGCTGGGATCACGACGCTGCGGGAGATCAATAAGGTGACGTTTATCGAGACGGGGCGGTAGGTTTGCGCTCCATCGCCTTCCTTCTACAGGGGTTCTTCTGAAGTTGTAGTTCTGCTTCGACGGACTACGGAGATCCCATTCACTTCGTTCAGGGCAGGCTCTTCGCTACGCTCAGGATGACGCCCTTCAGAAGGCGAAGCTACAGCGTTAGGAGAAGGCTTCAACCGTTACAGGTGGCCGTACTTGGCGAGGGCGGTGAGGAGAGGCATGCCTGCGCGGATTTCGGCGCGGGCTTCGCTTTCGGTGACGGAGATGGTGCGGACCGTGGCGGCGATCTGCGGGGCTAGATCCGCAGGAAGCATGATGACGCCGTCGGCGTCGCCCACGAGGATGTCGCCGGGATGGATGGCGAGGGTGTCGCGGAGCGCGCCGCGTACGGTCACTGGGACCTGGTAGGCGGTGACGCGCCAGCGGCTGACTCCCTGGGCGGGGGTGCGATAGCGGGAGAAGACCGGCATGCCGCAGGTGCGGAGAAAACTGACGTCGCGGACGCCGCCGTCTACGACCGCAGCGACGCAGCCACGGGCGCGCATGGCGGTGGCGAGCAGATCGCCGAAGCAGCAGACGCCGAGCGCGCCGTTGGCGGCCCAGAGGGCTACCGCGCCTTCCGGCATGCCGTCGATGGCTTCGAGCTTGAGGCGGTCGTTGCCGGCGTAGAGCTCGGGTTCGCCGGTCACGGTGTAGCAGGGGCCGGCGAAGGGCTCGAAGTCGCCGACGGGCAGCAGACTGTTGTCGAGAACCGGCGGCTGGCGATGCAGCCGGTCAAAGACGTCCGCGATGACGGCGGTTCCGGCGGAGCGTAGGGCGGTGATGTCGTCGTTGGGCATGGGCGGCGGTCTGTGCATTGTGATGCCGGCGGGCCAGGCGACGGGATTTCAGACGAATACCGCTCGCGTGGGAGGCAGGTGGAGCTGTTCTGCTCCCCGAAAGTGGGAAGGCTGAGGCGGAAGTCGTACTGTCCCTTTCTTCTGGATGGGTAATCGTACATAGGGACAGAAGTGACTCTGGATATGGTTACTTTGGTTCGATCCGGTACCCCGCCACGGAGCAAGTGATGCCCTCTTTCTTTAGTTCTCAGCAGTCTGCCGTCTCCTTTGTTCCCTCGCACGGATTCTCTTCGAAGCGGTCCGGACGACTGGCTGCTTTTCTGGCGGGCGCGCTTGCGCTTTGCTGTGGCTTGTCCGCGCAGGTGCCGGTGATCGTCCCGGGTGCGACGGCGGTGGGGCAGCCGTCGGCGGCCGTTCCGGTGACGGTGGTGATGACGGCGGGCGGCAGCGGCGCGGTGACGACCGCGGTAACCCAGGGGATTGGCGGGGCAGACTTTGTGCTGGCGCCGGGAAGCGGCTGCGACCCGAATGAGTCGGCAGGAGCGGCGTGCACGGTGAACGTGCTGTTCACGCCGAAGTTTCCGGGGCAGCGGCGCGGGGCCGTGGTGGTGACGAGCAGCGACGGCACGCAGGTGTACGGGCGGACGCTGGTGTATGGAAGCGCGACAGGGTCGCTGGCAGTGCTGACGCCGGGGCAGATCTTTACGGTGGCGGGCAATGGCGAGTT
>CAXSHQ010000261.1:0-957 GCA_964236875.1 uncultured Acidobacteriaceae bacterium
GCACCGCCAGCTTGTAGCTGATAAAGTGCGCCGTGGCCGGGCTGGTGGCGAGCATATGCAGCACCTCCATGCCCTCCTTGTAGCCGCCCTCCTTTATCGTCGTCCCAAGCACCGTCTTCGAGCCGTACTCGTGCCGGTTCTCGTCGAACACCATCTTGCCGCCCTGAAACGGCTTCTCGATCGTCCATCCGGTCAGAACCTTGGCCACGTTCGTCACGTCCGCTTGCGTGTAACCCTTGCCGCAGGAAGGCTCCAACTGGCTCGCCGGATGGTCCGCGCTCACCTCGCACCGCACGCCCAGCGTATGCAGCTCCATCAGCTCGCGCGCATAGTTCTCGTTGATACCCTTTGGCGTAAGCTGCGCCAGCGCGCCCAGACCAGGCCGGTTCGGGTTTCGGTCCGCGAACTGCTGCACCCGCTTGCTGCGCTGCGCTGCCGGGGAATCCGGCCCTACGCTCTGCCAGTTATCCAGATACGTCAACATCGCCGGGCTTTCGGCGGTCGCCACCAGCAGGTTTTCGAACTTGCCTAGCGCATGCGGCAGGATCGTGTTCCGCTCATACGAGCTCAGGAAGTACGGCTCGTTCTGATTCTTCCTCGCATACACATTGAAGTGGTTCAGCCAGAAGTCCGTCATCACCGCCTGCAGCTGCCGGTCGGAAGCCACGTCGCGCAGCAGCCGCGCTTCCAACGCCTCCGCGCCCACCACGCGCACCGGCTGCCCCGTCATCGCGGCCACCACCTCCATCTGCCCCGGCGTAAATCCCCGCACCAGTTGCAGCCGCTCGAAACCCCGCAAGCCCGTCCGGAAGCTCAGCATCTCTTTCGGAGCCATTCCGATCAGCCGCTGGTACCGCTGGTCCGCAGGCAGGGTCAGCACCGCCTGCACATCGCTTTCGCTCATCGGCGCAGCCGCCGCCAGCAGCGCCTCCCGCTTGCCCTTTCCCTTACCTGCTG
>CAXSHQ010000261.1:969-7065 GCA_964236875.1 uncultured Acidobacteriaceae bacterium
TCCGCCATGCTCCCGGCCTGCCCGGCCCCGTTCGCCGCCCCGCCGGACATCATCATGTCGTCGCCGGACCCTGCGCTCCCAGCCTGCTTCGCCGCCGCGCCCGCTTGGCCTTTCGGCCCAACCTTGTAGTCGTAGATCGCGTCTTCGTACACCGCATGGGTCGCCGGGTCGCTCGGGATCTGCACGCCCGCATAGCGCCCCAGCCCACCGCCCTTGTTCAAGCCAGCCGCCGCCTTCAGCACCTGCGGCGAAGGAAATCGCCGGATCAGCTCCTCAGGCGAAAGCTCGAGCGCCGGAAACTTCCCGAGCTGCGCCTGGAACGCCGCGTCATCGATGCTCTCCGGACGCAGCTGCCGCTGAAACCACCCGTCCAGCCCCATCGTCTTCGCCGCCGCCTCATCCCCAGGACGCGGCCCGAACGTGAGCCGGTTCAACGCATGCCCCACCTTCTGGTCGGCGCTCAACGGCGCTCCCGGCCGGCTCACCGGCACATCCTTCCCCGCACCATCCGGATTCAAGGCATATCCCTGCGGCGTGACCAGAGCGAGACAAAGCGCCGAGACCACAGCTCCCTTGGAAGCCGTAACAGTGGCATGGAAAAGGCGGATGGAAGGGTTCACGGGCGGACTCCCTGAGTAGCGAATGTGCAAGGCAAACTGCCGCACGAATGCGGGGCGCTACGGAAACAAACCCGCACACTCCCCAAGGAGTTGCGGGTAAATCCAAACTACCTGACATTTCGTCTCCGCCAGCCCATTTCTCAACAAACTGACGACTCATCACTCACATCTGCAAACTGGAGAGGATCACGCTCCCGCCAACTTCTGGCCGACCCAGCTTCGCCTTCGGGAGGTTCTGGTTAAACTGGGTTCCCCATATTCGCAGCGCTATTTTGTTGTCATTCCCGAAGGGAATCTGCGTTTCGCTGGCCCAGCCGGGGCTTAATCAGAGCCTCCTCAGAAAGCCGCCAGATCGCTCATCGCCTGGAACAGCCGTTCCGGCTGCGGCAGGATCACGTCTTCCAGCAGCGGTTGGTAGGCCACAAACGTGTCCATCGCGCCTACCCGGCGCACCGGCGCATCCAGGTCGTGGAACAGCTCATCACCGATCCGCGCCGCGATCTCCGCGCCGTATCCCCAGCTCAGCATGTCCTCATGCGCCACCAGCACCTTGCTGGTCTTGCGCACCGACTCCGCAATGGCTTCCCAGTCATACGGGCTCAGGCTGCGCAGATCGATCACCTCGACATCCACCTTGCGCTCGCGCCCCATCCGCTGCGCCGCCTGCAGCGCACGCGGCACCACCGCGCCATAGGTCACCACCGTCAGGTCCCTGCCCGGCTTCACGATCTTCGCCTTACCGAACGGGATTGCATACTCCGGCCCCGGGTACGCCGCACGCCCATACGTCTCGCGATACAGCCGCTTGTGCTCCAGGAACAGCACCGGATCGTCGCAGCGAATCGCCGTCCGTAGCAGTCCAATGGCATCCAGCGCACTCGAAGGCATCACCACCCGAATCCCCGGCGTATGCGTGAAAATGCTCTCGCCCGACTGCGAGTGATAGATCGATCCGCCCGTTAGGTACCCGCCGATCGGCACGCGCATCACCAGCGGGCACGTGTACTGCCCGTTCGACCGCCAGCGCATCACGCTCATCTCGTTGCGCATCTGGTGCACTGCTGGCCAGATGTAGTCGAAGAACTGGATCTCCACCACGGGTTTGAGCCCGCGCACCGCCATGCCGATCGCGCGTCCGGTAATGTTCGCTTCCGCCAGCGGCGAGTTCCACACCCGATCGTTGCCGAACTCCTTCTGCAACCCGTGCGTCACCTTGAACACGCCACCCTTGCCCTTGATCCGCCCGGAGCGCAAGGCCTCGTCCCGCGTCGCATCGGCAACATCTTCGCCGAACACCACCAACCGCTCATCGCGCCGCATCTCGTCATGCAGGCATGCATTGATCAGGTCCAGCAGTGTGCGCTCGCTCGAGTCCGCCGTCGCCCGCACCTCCGTCGCAAACCTCTCGTCCGTCGGCTTCAAATCCTCCGAGTACACATGCGTCAAAATCGTGTCCGGCGTAGGCAGCACTGCTTGGAGCGCGCGGTCGGCAGCCCGCTGCACTTCCTCGTCTACCTTGCGCTCCAGCGCATTGATCCCCGCCTCATCCAGAATGCCTTCCCGCAGCAGGTACATCTGCATCCGCGAGATCGGATCGCGCAGCGCATCCGCCTGCAGTTCTTCTTCGCTGCGGTACAGCCGCTCATCGTCGGAAAGCGAGTGCGAGTACGGCCGCACTACATGCCCATGTACCACCGCCGGCCCGTTCCCCGCCCGGCAGTACGCCACCGCCTCCACCATCGCCTCGTACGAAGCCACAGCGTCCGTGCCGTCGATCTCCGCGAAGTGAAAACTAGGAAAGTTCGCGATCAGCCGCGAGATGTTGCCGCCCGGTGTATTGGCTTCCACCGGCGTCGAGATCGCATACCCGTTGTCCTCGATCACATACAGCACCGGCAGCTTCAGGTTTGAAGCCGAATTCAGCGACTCCCAGAACTCCCCCTGCGAAGTCGACCCCTCGCCGATAGACACATACACCACCTCGTCGGCTTCGAACGAGACATCCTTGAACGCCCGGTAGTCGGCCGGCCTGCCCCCACCGTCGGGCTTCTTCGCGGACTCAGGCCGCTCTCGAAAGTACCGCCCCGCCTCCGCGCATCCCACCGCCTGCAAACACTGCGTAGCGGTCGAAGACGACGGCGACACCAGGTGCAGCTTGGTGCTTGTCCAGTGCGAAGGCATCTGCCGCCCGCCGCTCGCCGGGTCGGTCGCCGCGCCCAGCGCCTGCAGCAATTGTTCCTCCACCGTATTCCCCAGCGCCAGGCACAGCGCACGGTCGCGGTAGTAGGGAAAGAACCAGTCATAGCCCGGCTTCAGCGCCATGCCCGCGGCCACCAGCAGCGCCTCATGTCCCGCGCACGAAATCTGGAAATAAATTTTCTGCTGCCGCTTCAGCAGGATCTCGCGGTCGTCTGTCCGACGCGAAAGATACATCAGCCGGTAGAACTCGATGAGCTGCTCGGGCGTCAGTCCGCCCCGGCTCACCGGCCGCTCCGCCGTCAGGGTTGCGCCATTCATGCTGCGGGATGCTCTCTGCGCCAAGGCCTCTCCCCTTCCGCTCACGTTCGTGGCGCGCCCTCCGGGCCGCCTGTCCGATTTTACCTACCCTGCCCACCGGAACGCGCCAACAGTGGTTACCCGCCGCCGCACTTCCGTGTTCTACCGCCTCCCGAACGGCCCTGGCTTCATAACCCGCGCCAGCTCACCGCCGCATCCACAGCCGCTATCTCATAGCACCCCGGCAACGACAGAGTATCCCGCGCTGAAGGCGCTAACTATACCAGCGAGGGGCAACGCCCCTCGTACAAGTGAGAGAAAACTCTCGGGGCTGAAGGCCCGACCTATAGATCCGTCCTGCGGCAAACACCTACTGGGCGTTCCTAATTCTTCATCCGTTGCTGCACGTCATGAGCCAGCTTCTCGATCTCCGCGGCCTTCCGGATCACCTCCATCGACAGCTCGTTCTTGGTCGCCTTTTCGATGTCCGCCTTCAGCTCCGTGGAAAGAGCCAGCAGCTTGTCCGTATCGGCCAGCATTCGTTTGCGGCGATCGTCTGCGTGGGCTTTCTCCGCGGAAACCCGCATCCGCTCCCGCATGTCGTGTCCGGGCCCGCTCGGGTCGTCAGGATCGCGGTTGGATGCATCGGGCATCGTGGGATGGGCAGGCTGCTGAGGAAACGGCGACTGCCCTGTCTGCGAAGTTTGTCGATCCGTTGGTCGTCCCGTTTGCGAGCGGACCGCGGAGATCGCGCCCACCGCGTGCATCGCCACAAGCCCTACTGCCGAACGCCTCGATAGCTGCATAGTCGCCCCCTCTGCTCCTGCCGTGCCCCTGCTTTCATTCCATGCTGTTGCCAGTGACTCAATCCTTCATCCGCTGCTGCACATCACGCGCCAGTTTCTCGATCTCCTCGGCCTTCCGAATCATCGCGGGCAACGGGTCATCCTTGCTCGCCTTCTCCACGTCCGCTTTCAACTCCGTGGAAAGCGCCAGCAGCTTATCCGTGTCGGCCAGCATGCGCTTCCGCCGGTCATTATTGCGCGCTCTTTCCGCGGAAATCCTCATCCGGTCGCGCATCGCGCGTCCCATCGCTCCCGGATCGTCTATGCCGCGACTTCCGGAAGCATCTGTCATCGTCGGGCGGCCCGTCTGCTGGGGAAAGGGCGCTTGCATCTGCGATGGCTGCTGCTGTCCCTGCAAACGCGCCGGCATAGCCGCCACCACCGCGTTGATCGCCACCAGCCCCGCTGCCGACCGCCTGCTCAACTGCATAGCCGCTTCCTCACCCTGCCTCTAACGATCAGCCCTGCCGCTGCTCCGTGCCTCTACTCTATGCTCATAAACAGTGACTTTTCAAAGCCTGAGATCCCTGTCGTTCCCCGCCTCCATCCCGCAGGAAGAGCACAATCTCCTCAGCGTCGAGCGCGGCTGGCACAATGAGTTCCTCGCCTTCGTGCAGGACGGCCTTCCCAAGGTCGTCGTCACGCTCTTCATCGCCTTTGTCCTCCAGCGCATCGTCCTCTTCTTCGTCAAGCGCCTGCGCCGCCGCGCCGACCACCTCGTCGGCAACGCCCGCCGTTCCGCGCAGCTGCGCACCGTCGCCAGCATCACGCGCGCAACAGCCTACGCCCTGATCGGCTTTTATGTCACTCTCCAGGTCCTCGGCGCGATCGGCGTTCCGCTCGGCCCCTTCATCGCCTCCGCCGGCGTTATCGGCCTCGGGATCAGCTTCGGTGCGCAGTCGATCTTCAAGGACATGCTCACCGGCGTCTTCATCCTCCTGGAAGACCAGTACAGCGTCGGCGACGTCGTCAAGATCGCCGGCCTCCAGGGCACCGTCGAAGACCTCACCCTCCGCGTCACCAAGCTGCGCGACTCGGACGGCACACTCCACATCGTGCCCAACAGCCAGATCGCCACCGTCTCCAACCTGTCGCGCGACTTCTCCGTCGCCACCCTCACCGTCAGCGTCGACACCGGCGTCGATCCCGACCGCGTGATAGCTCTCCTCACCCGTCTCGCCGCCGAGCTCCGCGCCGACGAAGCCCTCCACGACGTCATCATCGCCGACCCGCAGATCCTCGGCGTCGACAGGATCAGCGGCCATGAAGTCCTCTACCCGATCAACCTCCGCGTCCGCGCCAATCAGCGTGACGGCGTTCTCCGCGAGCTCCGCCGCCGCGTCCTCATCGCTTTTGAAAAGGAGCACATCTCCTTTGGCAGCGCCACCAGCACGCTCATCCTCCAGAAGCCCGACCCCACAGCCCCACCTGCCACGTAAGAGCGTTTCCCTCCATATAGTGTCCGCTCACGCACAGGTGTGATCCTGAGCGAAGCTCAGGATCACCGCATTTCCCCCGGGGCGTCACTACACCTCAAAGGAACCACCTCAGAAGTCGATTTCGGAATCACAAACCTCGCAGCTCACGCACCTCGTAGCTGATCGAAACCACGGCGCGCCAGATCTAAGCTGGACCACATCGAAGCTCCGAGACCGCGCCTACCCGCCAGCCAACGCCCCGATCAGTTCGTCCGGCGTTCCCACCGATGCCTGACAAGCGCCGGCCGAACACACCACCGCGAAGCTCCCCTCGACCACCGGCAGATGCGGCAAGGTCTCCGCCAGCATCGGCGGCAAACCCTCAGGCGTAAGCTGCTCGGCGCGCAGCCGCACCACGCTCTTGTTCACCGCAAATCGTGTCAGCGCCGCCATCTCCAACTCATCGGCCGACGCACCCGCCCCCACCACACACACCTGCATCGCAGGCTCCAGCGAACGACGCAGCGCCAGCGCATAGCTCGCCGCATACAACCCAAGGTGCTCCGCCACACCCGCAAAACACCGCAGTGTCCGCTCTGCCGCAGCACGCAACGCCGCGCGTCCAGTCAGCTCATGCAGCCGCAGCAACATCGTAGCGGCCACCGCATTCCCTGAAGGCGTCGGCGAATCCTGCAGCGGCTTGCGCCCCACCGCCAT
>CAXSHQ010000262.1:0-5675 GCA_964236875.1 uncultured Acidobacteriaceae bacterium
GGAGCCTGAGTTGCTGTTGAAGAACGACGCGAGCGCATCGGCGTTGATGCCCGGCGTGGGAATGTGCGCGCCGAGGCGATACACCGCCAGCAGGCCCAGCGTGAACCCGATGCGCTTGCGTAGCTCGGGAATGCGGAAGATGTTTTGAATGCGTTCGAGCATCGTTGCTGTGAGCCTTATGTTCTTCAGGCCCCACCGGGACGGCCACGCTGCAATCGGCTTCTTCAGGTGTGGGCTGTTGCTTCCATTCTACAAGGAGCGGCCTCGGAATTTAGGCAGTCTGCAAAAGCGGGAGGACCGAAGCATTCGCTTCGGCCTGCCTGCTTACGCTGCCTGAGCCGCCGCCGCGCCGATCACAATTGCTTTGCCGCCGGCCGCTTCGATCGCCTTGACCGCTGCCGCGGAAAACTTGTGCGCATGCACCGTCACGGCAGAGGTGAGCTCACCGTTCGCCAGCACCTTCACCAGGCCGTTGCGCTTCTTCAGGATGCCGCGCGCGGTCAGCTTCTCGAGCGTCAGCTCGGTCTCGCCCAGCTCAGCAATGCGGTCCAGGCCCAGCACCGTGTACTCCACCCGGAAGATGTTCGTGAAGCCGCGCTTGGGCAGCCGGCGATGCAGCGGCATCTGGCCGCCTTCAAAGCCGCGCATCAGGCTGGAGCCCGAACGTGATCCCTGGCCCTTGTGGCCGCGGGTCGACGTCTTGCCCATGCCCGAGCCCATACCGCGGCCCACGCGCTTCTTGTTTTCGTTCGCCTTCTTAGGGGCGCGGAGATTGCTGAGATTCAGTGCCATGTTGTCCTCGCTAACGCCAGCCGGAAAGCTGACTCGCATGTGTTTACGCGGATGGTGACTCGTCCGCTCTCTTTTCACCAAGCTGTCGCTGAAACTGCAAGAGCTTGCTCTATTGCGTCAAGCCTCTTCTCGATCCGTTCCGTGCTTTCGTCTATTCGTGACTTCAGCCAGAAGACCAAAGCGTTGACGAGCAGGATAAGAAGGAGGAGAAGAAGCACCGTTCGCCTCTTACTCGACGATGCGAACCAAGTGCGGAACTTTCTTCACCATGCCGCGAATCGACGGAGTGTCTTCCCGCTCCACGATCTGATTCAGGCGCGTAAACCCCAAACCCTTGATGACAAGTTTGTGCTTGACCGGCGTGCAGATCTTGGAGCGGAAGTACTGAAGCTTGATCATGTTTTCGGCTGCCATTGTTTCTTCTCCGGGGCTGCTGCCCCTTGCCTTCTGGACCCTAAACCTCGAGTCCTAACCCTAGAGTTCGTCTACCGATTTGCCGCGCAGTGCCGCCACTTCCGCCTTGTCGCGCAGCTGGCTCAACGCATCGAACGTCGCTTTGACCACGTTGTGCGGGTTCGCCGAACCGATATTCTTGGTCAGCACGTTCTGCACGCCCGCCGCCGTCATCACAGCGCGCACGGTCTTGCCCGCGATCACGCCCCTGCCTTCCGGCGCCGGCTTCAGCAGCACCTGGCCCGAGCCGAAATGACCGAGCACCTGGTGCGGAATCGATGTCTGCGTCAGGTTGACGCGGATCAGGTTCTTCTTCGCCGCTTCGATACCCTTGCGGATCGCCTGCGGCACTTCCTTCGCCTTGCCCGATCCATAGCCGACCACGCCTTCTGACGGATCGCCGACGATAACCAGCGCCGCGAAGCTCATGTTCTTGCCGCCCTTGACCACCTTGGTCACGCGGTTGATGGAAACGACCTCATCCTTGAGGTTCATCCGGTTGCCGTCGAGTCTCTTTTTCATCGCCATGCGTGCATCCTTTGTATGTGTCCCCGGCACACCGGTCCGGGGCTGCAACCTCGATGGGCTGCGGTTGGGCGGTCTTACGCCGCCTGTGGGTTAGCTTAGAACTCGAGGCCCGCTTCGCGAGCCGCATCGGCCAGAGCCTTGATGCGCCCGTGATACAGGTACCCGCCGCGGTCGAACACAACCTTCTTCACGCCCGCAGCCTGCGCGCGCTCCGCGATCAGCTTGCCGACTTCCCGGGCTGCATCCACATTGCCACCGGCCTTGGATTCCGAGCCCTTCTTGGCTACCGTCGAGGCCGACGCCAGCGTCGTGCCCGAGGCGTCGTCGATGAGCTGGGTATAGATGTGATTCAGCGAGCGGTATACGTTCAGGCGCGGCCGCTCGGCCGTGCCGCTCATCTTGCTCCGGATGCGCGAGTGAACTCGCTGGCGGATCGCGTTGCGCTTGGGTGCGTTGATCATGATGGTCTTCCTTCCTAAGGGCGTCGTCAGCCTCTGACGACGTTCGGTGATGAGCAAGGGGCCAGGGTTCGGGCTTAGAACTTTGTTCTGAACCCCGGACGCTAAGCCCTGCTTTTACTTCGCTCCGGTCTTGCCGACCTTCTTCTTCAGCTTCTCGTCCGAGTAGCGCACGCCCTTGTTCTTGTACGGGTCGGGCTTGCGCAGCGAGCGCATGTCGGCGGCCACCTGGCCCACCTTCTGCCGGTCGATGCCACTGACCGTCAGGTGCGTCTGCTTGGGATCGATCGCAACATCAATGCCGCTGGGCAGCGGGAACTCGATCGGGTGCGAGTAGCCGAGCGTGAACACCACCGTGGTTTTGCCCTTCATTTCCACGCGGTAGCCGATGCCGACGACATCCAGCTCCTTCTTCCAGCCGTTGGTCACGCCTTCGACAGCGTTGAACACCAGCGCGCGCGCCAGGCCATGCAGCGCCTTCTGGCCGTCGTTCTGCCGCTCCACCGAAAGCACGCCATCCTTCTCGCTCAGCGAGATACCTTCGGGAACCAGCGCGGAAACCTTGCCCTTGGGGCCTTCCACCATCACCGAGCCGGCGCCCTGCGTGTACTTCACGCCCTTGGGGAGCGTGATCGGCTTCAATCCAATTCGTGACATTTGCTTCCAATCCTTGTGGCTTGCGAGTCCCTCGATGTTCAGAGTTCCACTGCAGCCGGTGCTACAAGGACCAGGGCTCAGAGCCCATGATCCAGAAAGTTCTGCTGGGCCACAAGCGCTGGGCCCTGCTCCCTCGCACTACCAGACTTCGCAGAGAATCTCGCCGCCGACGCCTTCGCGCCGAGCCTGCCGGCCGGTCATGACGCCCTTGGGGGTGGTCATGATGCTGATGCCGAGTCCACCCTGCACGCGCCGAATCTCTTCCTTGCCCACGTACACGCGGCAACCGGGCTTGGACACGCGCTTCAGGTCGCGGATCGCGGGTGTGTTGTCGGTGCCGTACTTCAGGTACACGCGCAGCAGCGCCTGGCCATTCTCGTCGACCGGCTTGTAGTTCGCGATGTAGCCCTCTTCCTTGAGAATGCGGGCGACTTCGCTCTTCAACTTGCTTACCGGTACATCCAGCTTCTGGTGACGCGCACGGTGCGCGTTGCGAATGCGTGTCAGGAAGTCTGCTACTGGGTCCGTCAGATTCATCGTTGTCCTTTCACTCCCCGTTCGCTCCGAGCCGCGCTGCTTTTCGCAGCGAGCCGGAGAACCAGCGGAAATGTCTGTGGTGTTCTTCGCCTGAACGGCTCACACCGGAAGTACTCATGCAGGGCGGCTCTCTTGCAACCGCCGGGCAGGTCGTGCAGCTCGTCGCGAGCCCAGCCTTACCAGCTGGACTTGACGACGCCCGGGATTTCTCCCTTGAGCGCCAGGCCGCGGAAGCACAGGCGGCAGATGCCGAACTTGCGGAGATACGCCCGCGGGCGGCCGCACAGCTGGCAGCGGTTATGCTGGCGGCTCTTGAACTTCGGCTTGCGTGCGTCTTTAACGCGCTTTGCAGTAGTAGCCATTCTTTTCTTCCTTCGGCTTTCGCCTTCTGAAACCTAAACCTGATCCCTTACGCGCCCTGCCGGAACGGCATGCCGAACGCCTTCAGCAGCGAGCGCGCACTGTTATCATCCTTGGCTGTCGTGACGATGGTCACGTTCATGCCCTTGATCTTGTCCACCTTCGAATAATCGATCTCCGGGAAGATCAACTGGTCGCGCAGGCCGAGCGTGTAATTGCCGCGTCCGTCGAAGCTCTTGCTCGATACTCCACGGAAGTCGCGCACGCGGGGCAGCGCCACGGAGATCAGGCGGTCTAGGAACTCATACATCGTGTCGCCACGCAGAGTGACCATTGCACCGATCGGCATGCCTTCGCGCAGCTTGAAAGCCGCGATCGACTTCTTCGCCTTCGTGATCACCGGCTTCTGGCCGACGATGGCGCCCAGGTCGGCGAGCAGCGGATCCATGATCTTCACGTTCTGGGTGGCTTCCCCCAGACCCATGTTGATGACGATCTTCTCCAGCTTCGGCACCGCCATCACGTTCTCAAGCCCCAGCTCCTTCTGGATCGCCGGCTTGATCTCGCTCGCGTACTTTTCCTTCAGTCGTGCTGCCATGATCCTTGTCTCTTTCTCCACGGTGCCGGGGTGGCGATGGTGCTGCCGTCTACCGTTTCGTGGGGTGCTCCAAACGTCGGTTTACTTCTTTTCCTGGATGGTTGCGCCGGTGGAGCGCGCCACGCGGGTCTTCACCTTGCCCTCAACCTGAAAGCCAACCCGGGTCGCCTTGCCGTCCGCATCCATCAGCGACACGTTGGAGACGTGGATCGGCGCTTCCTGCTTCAGGATGCCGCCCTGCGAGTTGGTCTGCGGATTGGGCTTCTTGTGCTTGGTGACGATGTTCACGCCTTCCACCAACACGCGGCCTTTGTCCGCGATCACGCGAAGCACGCGGCCTTGCTTGCCCTTGTCCTTGCCCGCGATCACCACGATCTGATCGTTGCGCTTGATCTTTGCCATTGCCCTGCTCTCCTCTGCGTCCTCGGCGATCCGATGAATCAGGCGGGGCCGGAACCCGCTTCTGCTACCTTGCCGACCCGCTAAATGACTTCCGGAGCCAGCGACACAATCTTCAGGAACTTTTTTTCGCGCAGCTCACGCGCAACCGGCCCGAACACGCGCGTGCCTACCGGCTCCATGGCATCGTTGATCACCACGGCTGCGTTCTGGTCGAAGCGAATGTAGGTGCCGTCGCGGCGCCGATACTCCTTGCGCGTGCGCACGATCACGGCCTTCACGACCTTGCCCTTCTTGACCGTGCCGTCGGGCGAAGCTTCCTTCACCGCTGCCGTCACCACATCGCCCAGGCCGGCCTTCTTGCCGAGCCCGCCGCCCAGCGGCAGGATCACCTGGAGCTTGCGCGCGCCGGAGTTGTCGGCCACGTCCAGGATGGTGCGCATTTG
Organism: uncultured Acidobacteriaceae bacterium; assembly: GCA_964236875.1. Lineage (GTDB taxonomy): Bacteria > Acidobacteriota > Terriglobia > Terriglobales > Acidobacteriaceae > Granulicella. The sequence goes on from CAXSHQ010000262.1 coordinate 5,229, forward strand.
TACTGCCATCGCGAATCTCCTCTTCACCACGCCGCATGTATGCGGCTGAAACTACTTAGACCGCTGACCGCGGCGCCTTACTTGGTGGCCGACTCGGCCGCGACTGGCTTTTCTTCCGCCAGGCTCGACAGCGACGAACGGCGGATGATCTCTTCCAGGTTCCAGCGCTTCAGCTTGCTCAAGGGGCGGGTCTCGCGGATGCGAACCACATCGCCGACGCGCGCGGAGTTCTGCTCGTCATGCGCGTAGAATTTCTTGTTCGACTTCATCACGCGCTTGTACTTCGGGTGCGCCTTGCGCATCTCGATTTCGACCACGATGGTCTTCTGCATCTTGGTGGAAACCACCAGGCCGACCTTCTCGTTGCGGCGCGCGCCTTCCGTTGTACCGGCAGCTTGCACTGCATCCTGCCCTGCGGGAGTGGTAACTGTGTCAGCCATACTTCCT
>CAXSHQ010000262.1:5685-6998 GCA_964236875.1 uncultured Acidobacteriaceae bacterium
GACACCACATTGCCGACCTTCTCGTTCCGCCGGTTCCCCTGCGTCTCCGGAGCGGCGCTTGCTGCCGTGCTGCTTGTCGTGTCGGCCATTATGCCTTCCCTGCTTTCACTTCGGCGAGCTGCCGCTCACGCGCGATGGTCTTCATGCGGGCGATGTCCTTCTTCAGCCCGCCAATGTTCTTGGTGCCGTCCTGCTTACCCAGGCTCTTGGCAAAGCGAATGCGGAACAGCTGCTCGGCGGCCCGTACTTCTTCCGCCTTCAGCTCCTCATCGTTCAGCTCGCGAATCTTGTCCAGTTCCATGACTGCGTTTCCTCTTAACTTCTCGAACTTGTGCGGGCCAGGCCCGCGTGCGGCTTACTTCGCCGCAACTTCCACGGCCATGTTGGGCCGGACAACAAATGTGGTCTTCAGGCCCAGCTTGTGGCTGGCCAGACGCATCGCTTCCTTGGCCATTTCGACCGGCACGCCTTCCATCTCGAACAGGATCTTGCCCGGCCGAACGACCGCTACCCAATGATCCGGTGCGCCCTTGCCCTTGCCCATACGCGTTTCAGCCGGCTTCTTGGTGATGGGCTTGTCCGGGAACAGGCGCAGCCACACCTTGCCGCCACGCTTGATGAAGCGCGTCATTGCGATACGGCTCGCCTCGATCTGGCGATCGGTGATATAGCCGCACTCCATGACCTTGAGGCCGAAGTCGCCGAATGCCAGATCCGAACCACGCCAGGCTTTGCCGCACATGCGGCCGCGCTGTTGCTTGCGGTATTTAACCTTCTTGGGCAGAAGCATAGGAATTCCTTTGAAAGCTCGTGTGCTGCGGGGCTATGAGTGCGAACTTGAACCCACTCGCAAAGGCGGTGGACTGGAACGCTGACCGGGGTCTCTGCCGCAAGCTCCACTGGTATTCCGCAGGGCGAAGGGCAGACTCAGGGCCAAACCAAGTTAGTGTAGCAAAGTTCGGCGTTTCCGCCAAACTGAAGTTGGGGCTTAGGGTCCAGAAAGCTTTGCCTTCTGAACCCCGTGGCCCGGGTCTTAGCTCTGGAAAGCGCCCGCCGTGACTGATGGCGTCTGCTCGCGGCGCTTGCGTTGCTCGTAGATGTCGCCGCGATAGACCCAGGTCTTCACGCCGATGACGCCGTAGGTGGTTTTCGCCTCGGCAAAGCCGTAGTCGATGTCCGCGCGCAACGTGTGCAGCGGCAGCCGGCCCTGCAGATACCACTCGGAGCGCGCGATTTCGTTGCCGTTCAAACGCCCCGAAACACGAACCTTGATGCCCTTGCAGCCGAAGCGCAGCGCGGAGTCCACGCTCTTG
>CAXSHQ010000263.1:0-6908 GCA_964236875.1 uncultured Acidobacteriaceae bacterium
CGCTGGACGAGCTGCCACAGCTCTTCAACGTGCTGCGCGGCGAGATGTCCCTGGTCGGCCCGCGTCCCCTGCCCACGCGTGACGTCGAGCGCTTTTCCGAAGCGTGGCTGATGAGGCGTTTTTCCGTCAAGCCTGGCATCACCGGCCTCTGGCAGGTCTCCGGCCGCTCCGATACCGATTTTGCGCACGCGATCAAGCTCGACCTGCGCTACATCGACCGCTGGTCGCTGGCGATGGATATCAAGATCCTCCTGCGCACCTTCCACGCCGTGCTACGCACTCGCGGCGCATACTAGCACCGCGTACTTACAGAGCGCTGAAGGCGCGACACATACCAGCCCAGGTCGGAGCGTAGCGCAGGCCTGGGTCACCGCCGGTTAAACGTGTCAAGCGCTGAAGGCGCGACCCATAGATGCATCCACACCCGCGAGAGATTCGCGGTGAAACACTCACATATCCAGCACCACATCCGCCTCGACAAAGCTATCGATGATCTCGCACCCCAGCCCCGCGCAGATCCGGCGCGCCGCTTCCTCTACCTCACGAAGCTGCCCAGCCAGGTAAGCACCTGACGACGAAATAGCCGCCACGCCCACCGTCGCTCGGTTCCAAACCAGCGCCTCATCCAGCTCGGCCACGGAGATGTTGAACCCGTGCCGCAGCTTGTCCTTGAGCGATCGCACTACTTGGCGTCGATCCTTGAGCGACTGCGCGTGCTCAATGGCAAGCTCGAGAGTAAGGGTGGCGACGGGCATGGAGATGAAAGACTCTGACCGGAATCCTACAAGTGGAACTTAGGAGGCTGGCTTACTCCCCTTAGGGTTCTTCCGCTCGAGTTCCCCCTTCTGGCGTTTTCTTCCATAGACGAACGCTCCCACCAGAGCAGTAAGCGCAGACACGATAGCCACCAGACCGGCGGTAGAATGTCCACTCAGAATGATCCAGATGCCACCACCGACAACGATCAGGGCAATGAGAAAGCCGAGCCAGACGCCTCGTTTCTGAGCATCGATATTTGCTGTGATGGCGCCATGCTCAAGCCGTTGCCGGTGATCGAGCTGCTTTTCGGCCATCGCGATAATGCGGTCAGCCGCGCCTGGCAAGATGTGCTCATAGTGGGCAAGAACGGCCGGAGGAGGTAACGGACCAGACCAGATGTGTTCAACGGATTCCACCACCATGTTTGGCGGTGTACGTCGCTCCATCGACGAGTCATGGACCGGACCATCACTCATGATGCGCGCTTAAACTCTCCGAGGGCCGTACGGATGTCCTCGCCGACAACGGCCCAATCAGCCGCGATTGCCTTGCTGTCAGCTTCGCTTGAAGTTGGGCTGGTGTTGTACTCGTCGAAGTCGCCATACCAGTCCACCAGTCTTGCCGCGCCTGAAGTAAACGAGGGCGGTGCAAAGAGGAAGTCCGTCTGTGGCTTATTTCCCATACGCTCCCGTCGTTCCTGACGATGCTAAGCCGCGCTGATACACGAGCGCTTCGCTGACAATTATAGAACTCGCTTCCCATGTCCCCGAGAACTGATCGTTCGAATCAGCGTAAACCGGCAGAGGAACAGAAGTCAGCATACGCCGGTGATTCTGCTATCGTCCTCTTACACCTTCAGCTCAGGAGTTTCGCGCATGCGCTTTGCCCGCGTCCTCACCCTTCTCGCTCTCTCGGCAGCCGCACCTCTCTTGGCCCAACGCGGCGGCAACATGACACCCGAGCAGCAGGAAGCCAGGCGAGCGCGCCGCGAAGCCGTCGAGAAGGAGCTCGAGTCCGTTGCCATCGTTGACCGGAAGGTCATGGTCCCCATGCGCGACGGCAAGCGCATGGCCGCCGACATCTACCGGCCCAAGGACACCAGCAAGCGCTATCCCATCATCTTCAGCCGCACGCCCTACAACTTCAACTTCTGGGATGTCCGCCTCGGCACCTACCGCGACATGTCCCAGGAACTCGATGCGGTCAAGCGAGGCTACGTGCTCGTCGAGATGAATGAGCGCGGCCACTTCTTCTCCGAAGGCAACTACGACATCCTCGGCGCGCCCATGACCGACGCCGATGACCAGTTCACCTGGATGGCCAAGCAGGAGTGGTCCAGCGGCAAGATCGGCCTCATCGGCTGCTCCTCCACCGCGGAGTGGCAGCTTGCCGCCGCCTCGCTCGGCAACAAGGCGCTGACCACCATCATCCCGCAGAGCTTCGGCGCGGGCGTCGGTAAGGTCGGCCCCTACAACGAGCAGGGCAACTGGTACCGCGGTGGCGCCGTGCAGATGCTGTTCATCGACTGGATCGCCGACGAGCAGAACCAGATCCGGCCCATGTTTCCGCCCAACACCTCGCAGGCCGACCTGATCGAGGGCTCAAAGCGCTTCGACCTCGCGGCCGCGCCCGTCGTCACCGACTGGGCCAAAGCGGTTCAGCATCTGCCCGAGAAGGACATCATCAAGGCGGCGGGCGGCCCTGCCGGCATCTTCGCCGACAAGATGCCTGTAGACACCGGCGGCGCTATGATCGAGCGGGTGCCCGGAGATCCCGCGTGGCGCAAGGGCGGTATCTGGCAGTCCGACACCATGCCCATCCACGTTCCCGGGTTCTGGTTCATGACCTGGTATGACGTCTCCACCGGCCCTAATCTCGCCGCGTACAACTTCGTCCGAAATGACAAGACCAACCCCACGCGCGACCAGCAGTACGCCGTCATCGCGCCCACACTCCATTGCGGCTACAAGCGCGCGTCGGAGCACACGGTAGTCGGCGAGCGCGATATGGGCGACGCGCGACTGGACTATGACGCCATGACCTACGCCTGGTTCGACCGTTTCCTCAAGGGTGAAGACAACGGCTTTCTCGCCAAGCAGCCCAAGGTCACCTACTATGAGATGGGCGTGAACAAGTGGCAGCACGCGGAGACCTGGCCGCCTGCAGGCGCGAAAGAAGTCACGCTGCGCCTCACCAGCGGCGGCCACGCCAACACCATGAGCGGCGACGGCGAGCTGCTGCCCATCGGCCCTGCGAAAGGCACGAATTCTCCGCTGCACTTCACCACGGACGTAGTCCCATCCGGCGGCGCGCCTCTTGAAAAGCATCTCGCCCGCTCCGACATGCCGGACAAGTTCACCTACGACCCCATGAACCCCACGCCCAGCTATGGCGGCAACGTGTGCTGCGCAGCCAACACCATTGTTGGCAACGGCGGCGCGCTCGACCAGCGCAAGATGGAGTCCCGTGACGACATCCTCATCTACACCTCGCAGCCGCTGGCTGAAGGCATCGAGGTCTCCGGCCCCATCACCGTTACCTACTACGTGAGCGCGGACGTGAAGGACACCGACGTCACCGCCAAGCTCATCGACGTGCTGCCTGACGGTAACGCCTACAACCTCGACGAAACCATCCAGCGCCTGCGCTACCGCGACGGCGACGATAAGACCGTGATGATGGAAGCCGGCAAGGTCTACAAGGTGACGCTCACGCCCATGGTCACCAGCAACTTCTTCGCCACCGGGCACCGCATCCGCCTTGAAGTCGCCGGCGCGAACTTTCCGCGCTTTGACCGCAACCTGAACACCGGGGGCAACAACTTCGACGAAACCACCAGCGTCGTCGCGCACACCGAGATCCACCACTCCGACAAGTACCCCAGCGAGATCACGCTGACGGTGGTTCCTCAGCAGCAGACTGCAAAGAAGTAGGTAACGCAGCGAAGGGCAAAGCATGGCGAACAGCAAGCGAGGGTCACGGCGGGAGTTTCTCGGTAAAGGTGCGTTGGGCCTCATGGGTGCGGCAGTGGCGGGCGCGGAGGGTGTGGCATCAGCAAAGAAGCAGACGCCGCAAACACCCGGCGCACCGCCTGCTTTCGGCACAGCTCCGCCGGTCGGCCCAGCCGTCACACCCGCCACCTTCGCCGCGGCCGAAAAGCTTACCCAGGTCCACATGACTGAAGCGCACCGCGCCGAAGCCGCCGGGAACTGGCAGCAGTCCATGGCCGCACTCTTCGAGCGTCGCAACGGCCCGCGCAAGGTCACGCTCGGCGAAACGGATGTACCCGCGACGGTGTGGCGGCCGGAGGATAACCGCACCCTTTCCTGCACGAGTCATGGCTCCGGCCCATTGATGAGCACAGTCGATCATCCCCCGCGTTTGCCTGACTCCGATGCCGAGATAGCGTTCTCCAGCATTTGGCTGCAGTCTGTGTGGATCCAGCACCGGATCATCACTTCGGAGCGGCTGACGAAGATCTACTTGGAGCGGCTGAAGCGCTTTCAACCCAAGCTGAATTGCGTGATTACGTTGTGCGAGGAACACGCCCTGAAGCAGGCCCGTCAAGCTGATGCAGACATGGCGGCGGGCAAGTGGCACGGTATGCTGCACGGTCTTCCCTGGGGAGCCAAGGACCTTCTCGACACGGCAGGTATTGCAACAACGTGGGGGGCCGAGTTCCACCGGAACCGCATCCCCACGAAAGATGCGGCAGTCACGGCAAAGCTGAATGCGGCCGGGGCGGTGTTGGTTGCGAAGCTCAGTCTGGGTTCGCTTGCGCTCAACGACATCTGGTTCGGCGGACAGACCATGAACCCATGGCTTCTCGAGGAGGGTTCTTCCGGTTCCAGTGCAGGACCGGGTTCTGCCGTAGCCGCTGGCCTCGTCAGCTTTGCTATCGGCTCAGAGACCCAAGGCAGCATCATTAGCCCGAGCACGCGCTGTGGTGTCACGGGCCTGAGGCCCACCTTCGGGCGTGTGCCGCGAACAGGTGCCATGACGCTGAGTTGGACGTGCGACAAACTCGGTCCGATGGCAAGGAGCGTTCAAGACACGAGGTTCGTGCTGGATATCATCTCGGGGTATGACGAAGGGGATGTTGCAACCCTCGATGGTCAAAGTTCCACGCTTCCGGAACAGACCGATATCGGAAAATTGCGCGTTGGCTATGTAGCGAAGTGGATGAACGAAACCCCCGCCACTGATGTCGATCGCCACGCGCTGGAGACATGCAAGAAGCTGGCCAAAGAGGTGGTGCCCATCACCCTGCCCGACTGGCCCTACGACTCGCTCAACGTGATCCTCTTTGCCGAAGCCGCCGCCGCCTTTGAGGACATCACGCTCGACGGCCGAGTCGACCAGCTCAAGATGCAGGTGCCCGACGCCTGGCCCAATACCTTTCGCCAGTCGCGCTTCCTCAGCGCGGTGGACTTCGTGCAGGCCGATCGCCTGCGCCGCAAGGTCGCGCACGAAATCAGCAAGGTCTTCGAGCAGGTAGACCTCCTGCTCGTGCCTTCCTTGCGCAATGAGCAGCTGATCATCTTCAACTTCACCGGCCACCCCTCGCTTACGCTCCGCGCGGGCTTCGTCGAGGTCAGCGAAGCAAGGAGCGACTGGGCGCCTGACCCGAAGCATCCGCTGCCCAAGTTCAACCCGCCCCGCCGCGTGCCGCACGGCATCACGCTCATCGGACGGCTGTTCGATGAAGGCACCCTCTGCTCCGCGGGCATGGCTTTGGAGCAGGCCTTCAACGTCGCCCACGAGCGTCCCGCCGGCTTCGCATAAACACTCGTCGATTGACGTCGCCACGCACAAGGGCGAGACTTCTCCCTATGCCTTCGCTGAAGCTCCCCCTTCGTGCCGCTCTTGTTGTGACGAGTCTTTCCCTCTGCTGCCTGGCCGCGCACGCCGCGAAAGTCTGCGCGGTTACCAAGTCTGCGGGCGAGGGCACAAGCCTCGATACCGCTGCCATTCAGAAAGCGATCGACGACTGCGCGGGCGGCGGTACGGTTCGTCTCTCCGGCGCACCCATGTTCGTCAGCGCGCCGCTCGTGCTAAAAAGCCACATCACCCTGGAGATCGCCGCCGGCACCACGCTGGCCGGCAGCACCAATCATGATGACTACCCCGAAATACCCGTCTTCAAGAGCAAAGGCCGGCAAAGCCTGCTGAGTGCCACCAATGCCGAGGACATCACGATTCGCGGCGGCGGCATCATCGACGGCCGCGGGGAAAGCTGGTGGAGCACTCCCGGCCAGCCGCGCCCGCGCCTCATTGTCTTCGACCACTGCAAGCACGTGCTCATGGAAAACGTCACCGTGCAGAACTCGCCCATGTGGCAAATCGTGCCTTACTACTCCGAGGACGTCACCTTCCGCAACATGAAAATCCTCGCGCCTACACCCGCAGGTCACAACACTGACGGCATCGATCCCTTCAGCTCCAAGAAGGTGCTCATCGACCACGTGTACATCGACACCGGCGACGACAACGTGGCGATCAAGAGCGGCCAGCCGGGCTCTGACGGTCCCAACGATCCCACCACGGACGTCACCATCCGCGATTGCACGTTCCTCAAAGGCCACGGCTTGAGTGTCGGCAGCGAAGTCGCGGGTGGCGTGCAGCATGTGCTCGCCGAACGCGTCACGTTCAAGGGCACCACGCAGGGTATCCGCCTCAAAAGCGGACGCGACCGCGGAAACACTCTGAGCGACTTCACCTACCGCGACATCACCATGGAAGATGTCGGCACGGCCATCCAGATCACCGACTACTACGGCAGCCCCAAGGGCTACGGGCCGGACCAGGCTGAAGCCGTGCCCGTCACGCGCCTCACCCCGCACTTCGCGCACATCCACATCGAGAACGTGAAGGTCACCGGCGCAAAAGTCGCGATGGAGATTGCCGGTCTACCCGAAGCTCCCATCGAAGACGTGCAGCTCAAGAACGTGCAGATCTCCGCGGCCAAAGGCGCACGAATCGCCTATGCCAATGTGACGTCTCAAGGGCTCACCGTGCAGGCGCAGACCGGCATGCCCATTACGACCGGCCCGGGAGTAAAGGGCAGTCTGAAGTAACAAGTGGTTAGTGATAAGGGGTTAGTGTTTAGTCGATATTTCTCGCTAAGCACTACTCACTCACTACTGTTG
>CAXSHQ010000264.1:0-6856 GCA_964236875.1 uncultured Acidobacteriaceae bacterium
GCTTCCCGTCCGGCGAGGGTGCCGCCTCGAACTCGTTCATGTAGCGCTCGGCGGAAACCTCGAGCGGCGTTCCGCCCTTGGTGCGGACGCGGAAGATGTCGCCCTGGCCGGACACGTCGTTCACAGTCGAGGTGAAGTAGAGCCATTCCCCATCGCGCGACCACGCGTCCAGGTTCGACGCGCCGTCCGAGAACGTGATGCGCTGAAGCTGGCCGGTCGCGAAGGTCAACACGTAAATGTCGTTGCCGCCGGTGCGCGTGGAGTTGAACGCCAGCTTGGAGCCGTCGGGCGAGTAGAGCGGCCGCGATTCATCGGCTGGGTCCGACACGAGCAGGTGCGCATCGCCGCCGCCGGTCGGCACGGTCCAGATATCACCCCCGGAGACAAAGGCGATCTCCTTGCCGTCCGGTGAGACAGCCGGCTGCGCGAGCGAAGGAAGCGGCGCGGGCTTACCCTGCGCGTCAAGGACAGCAGAGAACGGGAACGCAGACAAGAGAGCGGCGGCGAGCAAAAGGCGCACGGGAGACTCCGGTGAAACCTGGGGATGTATGTGTAGACGAGTTTAGCGGAGTGCGAGATGCAAGCAGGTGCCAGTGTTTCCAGGGCGAAGCCCTTTCCCTTGCAGGAAGACGACTGTCACTCCAAGGAGCCCCTGAACAGTCTCTGTTTCGTCAGGGCGGGGCTTCAGCCCCGCCGTAAACGCCGCAAAATCCCCGCGGCTTTAGCCGCTGAGGGCATGCTTGCGAACTCGATCAGACCTTCCCTAAAGCGAATCTCCTCACCTACACCTTCAAAGGAAATCTGCGTTTCGCTCGTCCAGCCAAAGACTTGATTGGGGTCCCCTAGAAATGCAGCACGACACCCGTGCTGGCCTGGAACACTGCAGTGTTGCGCGTGGCGCCAAAGCTGGACCCCAGGCCGACTTCCACGATGCGAATATTGAGGTGCTTGCGCAGTGGGTAATCGACACCGGCTATGCCTTCATACAGGGCAAAGTGGCTGGCGTACTGGCCGGTGGTGGTCGTCTGGCCGGAAGCTGCGGGAGAGATGTTCGCCTGCCGCGCAGCAAGAAAGCCTGCGGCGCCTTCCACCCAGGGCTTCCAACGTGCGTGAGGCAGCTTGGCGGCAAACCGCAGGCCGAAGAGCGCATCGTCGAAATCGCTGGTTCCATGCGACGCCGCACCGCGAACGTCGACGCCAACCGTAAGCAGCGGCAGGCGCAGCACCGAAACCGTGACACCGCCCGAGAACCCCGGCCGCGTGAGGCCCGCATATTGCAACTGGTATCCGGCGGCAGTGCCCGCAACACCGGTGGGAATGTCGGAGAAATGCTCGACCGTAGCAGTCGCATGCACCTCGATGCGGTCCTGCGAACGGGCGGGCGTGCCGGCCAGAAGCGCAGCGGCAAAGGCAAGCGGCAGCGCGCGGCGCATGCAGGTCATTAGGGCGAGAGGCACCCTTACAGGGTAGCGGTACGCTCCCGTGGGAACAAGGCTGGGCACAGGTTGTAGCTGCGCCCTGTGCCTCGCCTGCGAAATGCACACGTGTTTGTCTACAATGAAAAGCGATGCTTATTGCCAAATTTCTCCGCGAAGTCAATGCGGAGTTGGAACGCTTGCAAACTGCCCGGAATACCATCGCTGCCATCCTCGCGACTCGCCCCAAAGGTTTCGAGGTCGCCTTGGAAATGCCGGCTTCGCCTCAAGACGTGAGCGCAGGTGACGCGGCCGACAATGCCGACGCCGTGACGATCGTGGACCCTGCGCCCGAGCCGTTTCTGCAGGCGGCGCCGGCTCAACGCCGCGGGCGCCCCAGGGGCAGTGTGAACCGCTTTCCCCGAACTACGCGAGTGCGAACCCAGCAGCCTCATGAGCCGTCCGCTTTGACCTCCGCGGTGGTGAGAGGGCCGGTGTTCGTGTCTGCAGCCGAGTTAGAGCGGCAGCGCCGGCAGCCGATAGTGATGGCAGCCCCCGCGCCAGTGGTGCAACCCAAGATGCACGAGGGAACGCTGGAGTCTCTGATACGCGAAGTGCAGGAACGGCGGGCATCGGCAGCAGCGTAGAGAATCGGAAGAGGCTAACCCCGTTCCCGCCACACCCGATACACACCCCACGCCGCGGCCGTGCAGTTATCCATTACTCGCCCATCCAGCAGCATCGCCTCAAACTCAGACACCGGCACACGATGCACGGTCATGTCGTGCTCCTCAGGCTCGCGCTCCGCTTCTCCACGGCTCAGCCCTTCCGCCAGGAACACATGGTGCATCTGCCGCATCGCCCCATACGCGATCCACAGCTTGGCCAAGGGCGTCATCCGCTTCGCCCGTAGGCCAGTCTCCTCACGCAGCTCCCCATGCGCCATCTCCTCCACATCGGCGCCGGGATCTTCCCACCCTCCCTGCGGCATCTCGAAGAAGGTCGCCCCCACCGTGTATCGGAACTGTCGCACCAGCCAGACGGACTCGCTGCCGCTCGCGTCGCGCTCCAGCGCAATCACGATGCATGCAGGGTCCTTGTCCACCACGCCATAGATCCCGCGCTGCCCATTCGAGCGCTCGATGACGTCCTCGCGCACGCTGGTCCACCGATTGCGGTACACCTCGCGGCTGCTGATCGTGCGGATGGGCGTCGTGCTGTCTGCACTCATATGATCGTTCCCTCAAACGGCTCAGCACTGCTCCGGCTTCACCAGCACAGCAAGCGTCATCGCCGGAAGCTCCAGCGTCTCCGCGCCTCCCGCGGCAAGCTCCCTGGAAGCCGCCTTCACACACTCGCCTTCCAGCAGGTTGAAACTCGCAGGCTCCGTCCCCAGGTTCACCACTACCCGATACTCCGCGCGCTGCATCCACAGCGTCTTGCGCTTGTTGTCCGTCTGCACCCGCAGATGCCCCAGGTCGCCGTCGTTGAACGCCACGCATGACTTGCGCAGGTGGATCATCTCCTTCGTCCACCGATACATCTCTTCGTGCTTGCCTTCATGAACTTCGTCCCAGTCGAGCTTGGATTTCTCGAACGTCTCCATCGCCTCAGGATCCGGAATCTCGAACTGGTCGAATCCGAAGTGCGCAAAGTCCTTCTTGCGTCCTTCGGAAACCATCTTCCGCATCTCCTCATCTTCATGATCCGCGAAGTACAGGAACGGCGCCGTAGCGGCCCACTCCTCTCCCATGAACACCATCGGCACATAGGGCACAAGAAGCGTAAGCCCTAACGCCACCTTTGCGGTCGCGAGGTCTGTCAGGTGCTCCAGCCGCTCGCCCTGTGCGCGATTCCCGATCTGATCGTGATTCTGCGAATAGTTGATGAAGTGATGCGCCGACAGATTGTCGATCGGTCTTCCGTGCGAGTGCCCGCGATAGCCCGAGTAGTTGCCGTCATACACGAAGTTCTTCGTGACCGCCTTCTCGAGGTGCTCCATCTTGCCGAAATCGTCGTAGTACCCTCGGCCCGGCTCCTTGTCATAAATCAGCGTAAACAGCGAATGGTGGAAGTCGTCACTCCACTGGGCATCCATGCCGAAGCCGCGCGCCTCCTTTGGACGCACGAAGAGCGGATTGTTCAGATCGCTCTCCGCGATAAGCAGGAACTTCTTGCCCATCGTGGTTCCCAACCGGTCCACTTCCGCGGAAAGCTGCTCCATGAAGTTCACCGCCGAACGGTCGATGTACTCATGCACCGCGTCCAGCCGCAGCCCGTCGAAGTGGAAGTCCCGCAGCCACATGGCTGCGTTGTCCAGGAAGAAGCGGCGCACTTCGTCGCTGCCGCTTTCGTTGAAGTTCACCGCCGCGCCCCAGGGTGTGTGGTACTTGTCCGTAAGGTACGGACCGAACTTGTTCGCATAATTACCGACAGGACCGAAGTGGTTATAAACCACATCCAGAATGATCCCCAGCCCCTTCTCATGGCACGCATCGACCAGCCGCTTCAGCGCATCCGGTCCGCCATACGGCTCGAAGACCGCATACAACGCCACACCGTCATATCCCCAGCCGCGATCGCCCGCAAACTCCGCAACCGGCATGATCTCGATATGCGTGACACCCAGGTCCACCAAATGATCGAGGTGCTGGATCGCGCCTTCGTAGGTGCCTTCCTTGCTGAAGGTTCCAATGTGCAGCTCATACAGCACGGCCGCGGAAAGAGGCTTGGCCTGCCATCCTCGATCTGTCCACGGAAACCGGCTGTGATCGGTCAGTCGCGACATGCCATGTACGCCGTACGGCTGGTGCAGGCTGCGCGGATCCGGGTACGCCGTGAGGTCATCGTCGAACAGGTAGGCGTAGTCGGCCCCGCACTCCGCTTCCGGCACGTCCAGCCGCCACCAGCCGCGCGCATCGGGGCCGCTCATCTCCAGCTCCTGCTCGCCGAGCTTCAATCTCATTTTCTGGGCCTTAGGCGCCCATACGCCAAACTGGTGCATCCGTTTGCTCCCTCTTGTCCTCTACGCTCTCTACGCTCGAACCAGCAGCGCCACCGGAAACTCGGCCAGCAGCTCTGAAACCTTCAACACGCCACCCTTTACATCCGCATCGGTCAACACATTTCGCCAGGCACCCTCAGGCAGATCGAGCATCGTATCCTGCCAATCTCCGGTCAGCTTCGCCGTGTGCCGGGGCGCTACCGCCACCAGCTTGTCCCCGCGTCCGAACGCAACCACATGCTCCGCCTTGGGGCCGCTCGCCATCAGCGAACGGTACTCCGCCTCCGGACCGAAAAGCTCTCGCCGCTCGCGGCGCAGCTTCAGCGCACGATGAACCAGCCAAAGCTTCGGCATCCCTTCGTCCATCCGCTCCATCACGCTGCTTACGTTCAGAACTTCCACTTGCGCCAACAGCCTGCGGCGCTGCGCATAATCTACCGGCCGACGGTTGTCCGGATCCACCAGGGAGAGATCCCATAACTCCGCGCCCTGATACATGTCCGGCACGCCCGGAGACACATGCTTCAGCAGCGTTTGCACAAGCGAGTTCACTCGCCCGGCAACCAAGAGCTCGCCCACAAACTCATCGCACTCGGCAACGAATTCCTCGTCTTTCAGAATGCTCTCGATAAACGCGCCGAAGGCCCCCTCATACTCGGCATTGTTCGCCACCCAGCTTGTGCGTAGCTTGGCTTCGCGCATGGCTTTCTGCATGTACGCCGTCAGCCGCTCCGCGCTGATGGGCCAGGCGCCAATCAGCGTCTGGTACAGGAACCACTCCGTGCCGCGGTCGGGCAAATCGCCGGTTCTGTATCTCGCATTTCGCTCCGACCACGCCGCTACTTTGCGGCTGAACCGCTCCGGCATTTCGCTCAACACCAGCAGGCGCGCGCGCACGTCGTCGCTGCGCTTGGTGTCATGTGTGCTCAGCGTCGTCATCGTCAGCGGGTGGGTACGCTGCATGGTGGCGTTGTACGCATGGAACTGTTCCAGCGTCATGCCATCGCCTGCCGGGTTCCCGCCCACTTCGTTCAGAGCCGTCAACCGGTTGTAACAGTAGAACGCGGTGTCTTCCACGCCCTTCGCCATCACTGGACTGGTGAACTGCTGGAAGCGGTACACAAACTCGTTCTCCGTTTCGCCTTCCAGCTTCCACTCGAGAACATCCCGCAGGAAGTCAAACAGGGCGGCGTCGATATCGGGACGCCGATTCTTGGCGCATTCGGTGGCCTTCGCGATGCACTCGCGATCCTCGTCCGTGATTTCATTGCGGCTCGGCACCACATAGGTGCGATACACCGCAAAGCACGACGCCGTCTCGCGGATCGCGCGGCGAATCTCCGCGCGGGTGAAGTCACGCTGCTCGCGGTGGGCTTCGCAGATGTTTACAAAGAGATTGGTCAGCCGGTTCACGTCGCTGCCCAGCGCTTCCTGCGTCACCGCCAGCTTCTTATCATGCGCCAGCGGCGGAAACTCCCCCGCATCGCCGGTGAACTCCGCGTAGATGCGCCCCAGCTCGCGCACGCCTTGAGGGTCCACCAGCACACTCATCGCCACGTTCAAGAAGTCGTAGCCGCTTGTCCCCTCGATGGGCCAGCTTTCGCGCAGGAACTCACCGGGTTCCAGGATCTTCTCGCCGATGATCCATGCCTCCGGCGCCGTCTTCCGCAGCCGCTCGAAGTACTGCTGCGGGTCTCGCAGCCCATCCGGATGGTCCACGCGCACGCCATCCAGCACACCCTCGCGCAGCCATCGTGTCACCATCTCGTGCGTCTCGTCGAACACATAGCCGCGCTCTACACGCAAGCCGATCAGCGTATTCACATCGAAAAACCGCCGGTAACCCAGCTGCTGGTCCGCCGTCCTCCAGTACGCAAGCCGGAAATGCTGCTGCTGCAGGAATGAGTCCAGCGCGTCGGAATCCTTGTTGAGCTCAGCGACAGCCTGGTCGATCGCCTCGCACACACCGCTGTCTTCCGCGCACAGCCGATCCATCAGGCCATGCAGCACCACCTTGTCGCGGTGGCGCGCCAGCACTGTACTCCGTTCCGCATAGTTCTTCGTCGGCAGACGCGCGTAGCTGGCGGCGATGAAGCTCAACGTATCGTTCTTCGCATAATCCGCCGCCCTGCTTAGCAGGATGCACAGCGTCTCTGGCGCTACCGGCAGCGATTGGCTGGCCGCTTCCACCGTGAACGTGCTTCCGTGCCGCACCACCTTGATGCCCCCGGCATTGATCACCCGGCCATACTGATCGCCCAGCACTGGCACCAGCACCTTGTCGCGCAGCCGCTCTTCCGCCGAGTTCCAGTCGATATCGAAGAAGCTCGCATAGCGGCTGCCGTTGCCGTTCTCCAGCACATCCCACCAGTAGCGGTTCTGCTCGCCCAGGCTCATGTGGTTAGGCACAATGTCCAGCACCTGCCCCAGCCCCACC
>CAXSHQ010000265.1:0-1518 GCA_964236875.1 uncultured Acidobacteriaceae bacterium
TGTCCGTCTAACGGGTACAATGGAGCGTATGCTGCACGGCGCGCGACCCGGCAAGGGCAACGCCCGCATAGGGGTGGACGTGCGCTCTTGAAGGGAATTGCTCGAAGCATGAAGAAGATTTTGTTGTTTGGCGCGCTCCTCATGTGCGCCTCCGGCTGGGCGCGTGCCCAGGAGAGCCGACAGGATTTCAGCGCCAGCGGTTATGGCATTATCGGGCCAACCGTGCACGGCCAGGGTGCGCAGGAAGACACGATCAAGGCAGCGGGATTTCTGGGGAGCTACCGGTACTCGGTGACGCCGCGGAGCCAGCTGGAAGTGAACTATTCGTACCTGCAGACCTCGCTGCGGTATGTGCAGGCCGCCCATGCGCAGAATGCGTTTATCTACATTCACACGCGGGTTCAAGAGATCAGCGGCGCTTATGTCTATTCGCGCAACTACAAACGGTACAATCCGTTCGTGCAAATCGGTGTCGGCGGTTTCGTGTTCACGCCGATCAAAGACTATGGGACACAGAAGCTCGATTCGAGGCAGAACACCAACATCGGTGGTTTGTTCGGAGGCGGCCTGGCCTATGAACTCAACCCGAGCTTCGATATCCGCGCCGAGTACCGCGGGTTCCTGCTGAAGACACCGGATTTCGGCCTTGCACTCGACGGCTTCAAGACGAACCGGTATGAGTTGCTGTCGATGCCGGCAATCGGGGTCGCTTACCACTTCTAAGGTTACGCAGTGCCCATGCACAAACGCCCGGCCTTTGGCCGGGCGTTTTGGCTTGTCGAGGGTTTGATTGCGGGAGTGTGCCGGAGATGTCAGTGGACACGAGGGGCATTGCCCCTCGCTGGTATAGAGCGCGCCCTTAGCGCTCTATACCGGCTTCTGCTTTACGCCGGATTCGGGAGGCGTAGTTCTGCTCCGAGCGACTACTGAGATCCTTCGCTTCGCTCAGGATGACGCCTTTCTGACGAAGCGCAGCCTTTCTGACGAAGCGCAGCCCTTCTGATGAAGCGCGGCGTTCTCTGACGAAGCGAGAGGCACCTGCAGAAGAACAGCCTAGTGGGGCTTGCCGGCGGGGAAGTGGTAGGCGACGCCCAGGGTGATGAGCTGGGGGGTTAGGCCGTTGGGGGGAAAGCTGAACCACTTCTGGTATTCGTAGTCGACGCGGACGTTGATGCGGGGGTGGACGGCGATGTCGATGCCGCCGCCGAGCGCCGCCAGGTTGTAGGCGAGATTGGCGGCAGGCTGGTCCTGCGGGTAGGGCGGCGGGTAGGGCGGCGGGTAGTTGAAGACGCCGCGACCGTAGAGGGCCTTTCCGTAAATCGCAGCGCGGTCGAAATGCTGCGGGTGGTACACATAACGGCCGCCAGCTTCGTAGGTGCGCTCATACACGATGGTTTTGGGATCGCCGAGCTGATGGAAGTTGAGCTCGATGCCGTAGTGCTCTTTGAAGTCGAAGTCGGCGTAGAAGCCCAGGCCGCGGATGCGGTTTGGCACGTAGTCGGAATCGGCCGAGGAGTA
>CAXSHQ010000265.1:1543-6849 GCA_964236875.1 uncultured Acidobacteriaceae bacterium
GCTGAGGCCAATCTGGAGGTCACCGGCGCGGGCGGCGGTGGGGCGGGCTTGGCCGAAGGCGACCACTCCGCCGAAAAGGAAAAACAGTGCTGCAATAGCTTTCTTCAAACATGCCCCCACCCGGTAGGACGGAAGTTCTGTACCGGCGTTTACCGTAGGGTACAACTTTCCGAAGCAGTTCTTTCGAGATTTTCTGGACCCGCCTTGGCAGACCGCCTGCGCGAAGTTGCCTCCGTCGCAGTGGCGGCTCACGCGGAAACTGCTTTACCTGATGCGGTATGCGAGCCCAATGGAGAACATGGAGGGAGTGAGGTTGTTTGGCGCGAAGGTCGGCCAGACCTGCTGCTCGTATTCACCACGGACGACGAGTTTCTTCGGCACGAGAACGTCCATCCCAATTGCACCAGAAAACAGGCCGTATGTGCCTGGCGTTCCGGGAATGCGAACATACGGCTCCTGAGCGATGCTCTGGCCTATACCACCCATGAGCTTGACATACGGCTCGTAGCGCCGGTAGCGGTAGAAGAACCGGCCGCCGGCCTCATAAGAACGCTGACCGTAGTCCTGAGGAGTGAGGTACTGCAACAGGTGAATATCGGCCTCTACGGAGAAGTGCGGCAGGAGACCGAAACTCCCATAGCCGGAAAAGCCGGCAATTCGCTTGCCCACCTGGTCGCTGTTTGCATTGGTGTAGGCAAGACCCGCGCGAATCTCACCCGCGTCCCGGTGGGCTGTTGGCATTGCCTGCGAGTGGGCAGCGGCTGAAAGAAAAGAGGCAATCGCAGTAATGAGTACGGCGGAACCGAGGCGGCGCGTCATGAGAAGTCTCCTGAGAAGCGTATCCCCGGGATTTACCCGGGGATACGGTGGTTAAGCGATATGTATCGTGCTGGTGATAGTGGCCCACCTACTTCTGTTGCGGATTTACGGCGGGGCCGGGTGTCGCCGGAGCAGCGGCGGGTGCCGTACTGCCTGCAGCGGCAACGCCCGCTGCACCCGGTGTTGCGCCTGCCGGAGCCGTGGCATACGCGGGAGCCGCAGCTGGAGTGGCCGCAGGTGCGGGCGCCGGGGGAGCGGGTTCCTTCCAGTAAGAGAGCTTGAGGTACACGGGAGTGACCTCAAACGGCATCTTGTCGCGCTCGCTGAGCAGGGGCTCGAAGGTGGTGTGCATCTGGACCACCTGGTCGGTCCAGGGGTTGTAGTCGAGGAAGCCGGACAGCGGCATGGCCGCCTGCTGCTTCAGGTCCTTGTCGTTGAGCTTGGGCGACTTGGACACCATCGCCTGCAGCCAGAAGCTGCCGTCGACCTTGACCAAGCTGTCGCCAATCTGCGGAGTGGTGAGAGCCTTGAGGCCGTTCTCACGGACCTTGAGCTGCTGGAGGTAGAGGCCGAAGTACTGCTCGCCATCAACGAGTTCCTTGGCGTTCAGGAGCTCAAGCGCCTTCTTGGCGGCGGCAGTGTTGTCAGGATCGGTGTGGCCCATGGGGAGGCGGGTGAAGGCGGCCTCGTTGGGGAACAGGAGCCGATCGGAGAAGGCGTACTTGGTGTCGATGCGATGGCCGAGGATGATGTGCGCGACCTGGAAGGCGAGCAGAGAGTTGAGGTTGCCCATCTGCTGCGCGCCGGTTTCGGACTGCACGGCGGTGGTGTCGATGAGGCTCTTGGAGAGCAGGATGGTGTTGCCGACCGAAAGGGACTCCAGCGGCTCGGTGAGGAGCGTGCGGACCTTGATCGGACGGGTGACGGCGATCTGGTTATAAGCCAGGATGTTGTTGGCGAGATCGGCGAGGGTCTTGTCGAAGTCGCTGGGCGCATCGATAAGGCCGGCAAGGGCGAGGCGCTCGATGACGTTGTCCTCGGCCTGCTGGATCCACTCACGCTGCGCTTCGAGCGGACCCACATCCTGGGCGCGGTTGCTGGCGTCGACGACGTCGCCACCCACCTGGATGTCGGTCTGGGCCGCGTCCGGCGGCGGCACCTTAAGCTGGTAGCCCCAGATGTGGTTGACGGCCTTGAACTTCAGCACGTGGCTGGGGCTCTTGGGGTCGGTTTCTTCGATGTAGGAAGAGGTGGGGAGCCAGAGGCCTTCCTGGACATTGGTGCGCCAGGAGTCGAAGTGGAAGTACTCGGAGATATCGGCCTGCGTGCCGGCGAGATCGCCGTTATAGCGAACGATGTTGCCGCCGTTGCGCTCCACCCAGATGCGACCGAAGAAGCGGCCAGCGTTGTGGTGGATGGGCTGGACGTCAAAGACGATGGTCGGGATGGTTCCCAAAAAATCGTTGCGGACGTAGCTGAAGGTGTAGTTCTGGCGGTTGAAGCCGTCCGAGTTGGGACCCTGGGTGTCGATCAGGATCATGCGGACGAAGCCGGCGTCACTGTAGGTGAGGTGAAGGCTCTTGGACAGCCCGGTGATGTAGCTCAGCGAGCCCTTGAAGAAGCCCATCTTGCCGCCTTCGGAGCGCTTCTCGGTGGCGTAGCCGGCTTCGCCGATCACCTTGCCAAAGTCCACGCGGGCGAGGAAGTGGGTGTCGGATTCCGGGGTTTCTCCCATGATCGGATCCGGCTTCATGTTCTGAATATAGGTTTCTACCAGCGGGGAGCGCTCCTTGACGGTCTTGATGACCAGCGCTTCGCGGGTAATGGCCTTGTCCAGCAGCGCGTTCTGCGCCGGTGTGGGCTTGCGGAGGTTGAAGCCGTTGTCGCTTTTCTTTTTGCCCATACCAAGGAACTGAGCCCCGGCGGGAAGGGTCATGGCCGCCAGAAAGGCAGCGGCAGTGACGGCGGTGAACTTCGTACGGAGGTTCATAGGCGGTGTGGGACTCCTTGTTCCCGGGCGAGAGGACGGTGCTCGGGTGAGACTTGCGGGCTAGCGAAATGACGATGCGGATTGGCTCTGGAGAAAAGCCGCCCGCAGGAACACAGACTTCGGGGCTCCCTGGATTGCCGGGAGCTTTAGCTCAGCTGAAACAACACGGTGACGGGGCCTTCCCAATCGATGGGACGGCCTGTGGAATCCTTGGCCGGGGTAAAGCGCATACCCGCGGCAGCCTGCTGGGCCGACTGATCCAGGCCATGACCGAGGCCATGCACAACGCCAAGCACCTGAACCGCGCCGGAGGCGCTGACGCGGATACGCAGCGTGACATTGCCCTCCAAGTGGGCGGAGCGAGCCTCTTCGGTGTAATTCGGGGTGGGCTTGTAGGTGAGCCGAGGCGGTGTGCCGACGGCGACAGCCGCGACGGCGGGAGGATGGGTGAAGGCTGCAGGAGGGGGAGCCTGGCCCATCGAGACCTGCTGGACAACGGGGCCGTGCGTGCCATTGCCGGTGCCGCCGACCGTACCATTCCGCAGGCCGGCCACGGGAACCGCGGCATTGGAACGACCGTTGAGGTTGCTCCCCAGCGGCGAGCCGCTACCTAAGCTGACATTGGTCGCGTGGGGGCCGCTGCCGGTGTTGCCCGGGGGCATGCCATGGATGCCGCCGGCCAGATTGACGGGGGTGGCGACCGTAGGACCGTTCAGGGCGCGGATCTCCGGGTTGCCCATCCGGACGGCCGAGGGATGGGCGTCGTTGTTGGCGATGTGCGCGGCGGCAGCGTTGGCCAGGTTCACGACCTTGGGAGCGGGCGGCGGATCGACCTTCTTGGGCGCGGGCGCGGCAAGGTTCACCTTGGGCGCAACGACCGGCATCGGCTTGATGTCGGGCTTGGGCAGCTCGACCTTGGGCTGAATCACGATCTTGGGCGGCTCGATCTTCGGCTGCTCCACCTTGGGCGGGGGCGGAAGCTTGGGCGGCGGCGGCATCTTGATGGGCTTGGGCGGCGGCGGAGGCGGCTCATTGAGGGAGATGGAGCTGAGCTTGTCCGAGATCTTCTTGGGCGTCTTGACGACGGCGCCGAGCACAATGACCAGAAGGGCGACGAGGACGTTTACCGTGATCGAGGTGGTGGTGGCGCTTTTGCTGCGGGCGCCGGTATCGAGAACACCGAAGTCGCGGAGGCGGGTGTCCCGGGGACGGGGATCTTCGCTGCGGAGAGGTTTGGCCATGGCCGGTTCCGTCCTTTGTGGCGGGATCGAGGGTAACTATTACCCTGGACCAATAGTTAGAGGAAAGATAACAGACTTCCCTGTGGTTCTGAGCGTATCGACTCGGAGGGTCCCTTGGAAACTCCCGGGAAATACCAGCATTATGCAACTTTTGTGGCAGCCGCCTAGTACAATCCAAGGTTACGTGTGCGAGATGCGGAGGGCACATAAGAATGGTTCCGACCGTACCGTGACCTCCGTCAGCGGCTACCCTCGTCTGTCGCGGGTTGGAGGTGGAAAGTTTCACACCGGCGAGAGGGGGCGTGGGACAGGAAAGCTCCGCAACCGCCCGGAAGCGCAGGTACGATGGGCGCTGACGACGCCGAGCGGCGGCGCGGACACTGGGCCCGCGCAGGCCTTGCGCCGTCCCAGGAGGCGCTCCCTTGATTGCAAGTACAGTGATGCATGGCATCGGCCAAAGCATGTTCCACCTGCCCCTTCCAGTGCTTGAGAAGGTGCTTCGCCCGGCGATCGTGTATGTGGTGCTGGTGGTGTTCCTGCGGCTGTTCGGCAAGCGGGAGCTGGCGCAGCTGAACCCGTTCGACCTGGTGGTGTTGCTGAGCCTGTCGAATACGGTGCAGAACGCGATCATCGGAGAGGACAACTCGGTGACGGGAGGGGTGATCGGGGCGTTTGCGCTGCTGACGATCAACTGGCTGGTGATGTGGCTGCTGTACCGGACACCAGCGATGAACAAAGCGATGGAAGGTGAGCCAGCTACGCTGATCCGCGATGGGAAGGTGGATGTGGCGGCGTGCAAGCGGGAGCGGCTGACGCGCGAGGAGTTGATCACAGCGCTGAACCGGAACGGCTTCAATGAGCCGGAAGATGTGGCGCTGTGCGTGCTGGAGCCGAATGGGACGTTCTTTGTGAAGGGAAAGAGTCCTTCAGGTGACGATCAGGATCAAGCGGCGCTGATGGCCGCGGTGGGGAAGCTGACGGCGGAGGTGGCGGGCATGCGCGCGCAGCTTGGCTTGCAGGGAGGGTCAGGGATCTAGGACGGAGTTTTGGACTTGCGGATCGCGGCTATAGATCGGGCCTTCAGCCCTCCAGCCACTGCGGATCTCACGAGGGGCTTCGCCCCTCGCTGGTATAGATCGCGCCTTCAGCGCGGTGACGGCTGCAGGTCGATCACCGAAAGAGATTTTCGATACGTTTGACTCCTAGGCAGTATCGACATATAGCTGGAGTCTGAGCCAAGCGCAGGCGAGTGCGGT
>CAXSHQ010000266.1:0-5225 GCA_964236875.1 uncultured Acidobacteriaceae bacterium
ATGCAACCGTAGTAATCCGGCAGCTGCGCCTGCCACGTCCCGGGCAGCGCACGCAGGTCTTCCGGCGCAGAGCTGTTCAGATACTTTGCCGCTACGCCCTTCGGCGCAATGGGCTGGCCCATGTCGTTTTGCTGGTGCGGCTCCAGTTGCGAGATGAACAGGAAGAACGGCTTCTCCTGCTTCTGCCGCAGAAACCGCTCCGCGCGGTCGGTCAGGAAGTCTACCCGGTACTGGTCCTTGAACTCGATCGGCTGGTTGTCGCGGTCCCAGATCGTGCCCTCGTATGGGTGCGTCGTGTGCTCGATAGCGTTCGCGCCTTCCCACAAATCAAGAAACCCGCCGCGGTCTTCGGCCTTCACCGGCCCCGTGCTGCCGCCATCCTTCTCGTCTTCCTTGGCCAGGTGCCACTTGCCGATCAGGTTGGCCGTATAGCCCGCCTTGCGCAACTCGCCCGCGAGCGTCGGCAGGCTTTTGTTCAGCTCCAGCCCATTGCGCCACACACCCGTCTCCGTCGCATAGCGGCTGGTGAACAGCACCGACCGCGAAGGCGCGCACACCGGCTGGTTGCACACCGCCTGCGTAAAATTCTTGCCGCGCGCCGCCAGTGCATCCAGGTTGGGCGTGCGCACCGAAGGGTTCTTCGCACCCAGAAAGTCCCAGCGCCACTGGTCGGCAAGGTACAGGATGATGTTTGGCTTCGGTCCCTGCATCTCGGTGGGAGCCTTGCGCTGCGCCTCCGCTGTCTTCGGCATAGCCGCTGCGGCCGCCGCTGCTACCGTGCCCTTCAGAAACTCCCGCCGGTTCTCTCCGCTTGCCCGCATCTTTTCTCCCACTCGTGTGCGCCTCGAAGGGCTGACCTTCCAAAAGATATACGCCACCGCCCTCTGCACCCGGCAGAAGCGCTCCAAGCTGGACATCTCGAAGCTCCAGGCTTGTTGCCGCCCGCTTTTCTCCGCTCCACACGACTCCTCGCTCCCTCGTCTTCCACCGCTTTCCTGCAACTTCCGTCTTGCTCTCGCCGGATTTCTCCGATAGCTTGGGAATGGAATCTCTTCCCACAACAGTTTTCTGCAGCAAAATGCCTCATCGCCAACTGAGGCAAGACGGATCAGCTTACCCGCTCGTTCTCGTCGGTCATTTGCTTTTCACACGCAGCCCATTCGCAGCGCGCACGCAGTTCTGTACTCAAAAGCATTTCCCCACAGGAGAGTGGCATGGAATCCAATCAGCGTATTTCGGAAGTCTCTCGTCGTAACTTCATGCGGATGGTCGGCGCTGGCGCCGCAGCCGCTGCGGCCCTCCCCGGCCTCGCTCCGCAAGCTCTTGCGCAGCAGCAGCGCCTGGCTTCCGACACGCCCCGCCGTCGCGGTGGCGGCGACATGGACGCCATGCGCCACCTGCCCCCTGACGCCGTCATCATCAGCGCCAACGAAAACCCGCTCGGCCCCGCCCCTTCCGCGCTCGCCGCCATTGTGCAGGCTGGCCCCACCGGCGGCCGTTATGACAAGTTCGGCGTCGCCGAAGCGACGGTCAAGACTTTCTCGGAGCAGCACGGCCTCAAGCCCGGCTATGTCGAGCTCTTCCCCGGCTCCGGCGGTCCGCTCGACATGGCGCTGATGTCCAGCATCAGCCCGCAGCGCGGCCTCGTCTGCGCCGACCCCAGCTACGAGCAGGGCCCGCGCGCCGCGCAGGCCGCCAAGGCTCCCTGCAAGATGGTGCCGCTCACCCCCACCTTCGCGCACGATGTCAAAGCCATGCTCGCCGCCGACCCCAACGCCGCCGCGTTCTATATCGTCAACCCCAACAACCCCACCGGCACTATGACGCCGCGCGCCGACATCCTGTGGCTGCTCAAGAACAAACCCGCCGGCTCGGTCCTCATCGTCGACGAGGCCTACATCCACTTCTCCAGTACTTCCGACGCAGAGTCGGTCCTCGACCAGGTTGCCGCCGATCAGGACATCATCGTCCTGCGCACCTTCTCCAAGATCTACGGCATGGCCGGCGTCCGCGCCGGGTTTGCCGCCGCCCGGCCCGACCTGCTGGAAAAGTTCCAAACCATCTCGCCGGAAATCCACCTGCGCTCGGTTGCCTCCACCTCGCTGCTGGCTGCTGCCGCTGCGGGCGCCAGCCTCCGCGATGACACCCTGGTGCCCATCCGCCGCAAGATCAACACCGACATCCGCACCGCGACTATCGAGTTCCTCGACAAGCGCGGCTACAAGGTGCTTCCCGGCTCCCAGGCCAACATGTTCATGGTCGACGTCAAGCGCCCAGGGCGCGAGTTCATGTCCTCCATGCTCAAGGAGAACGTCGCCATCGGCCGCACCTGGTCGGCGATGCCCACCTACGTGCGCGTCACCGTCGGCACCAAACCCGAGATGGAGAAGTTCCAGACCGCCTTCGTCAAGTGCATGGACATGCCGCCGTCATCCACCGTCAACGCCTCTCTCCACGCGGAGCTCTACATCCCCAGCGAGCTGCATCGCATATACGCCTGAGCAGCACGCCGTACAAGCGTAAAGGCCTGACGAAAACGTCAGGCCCTTGCCTTGCGCGCGTGTTCCGAGGAGCCGGCCGATCCGTTCTCTACAGAGCCCGTATCCGGTTGTTGCGAGGGTTCTCTTCGATCTCCGCCATACCCAGCACTTTCATGACGGGGGGCACATACATCGCAAAGCGGCCTCGCAAACCTTTCTTGAGACCGTACCAACCGCCTACCGGATTTTCCGCCGAACGCGCCCAGGCTTCGACAGTCCCTTCAGCCGCAGGCTTCTGCTCATCCGCGCTGCCGAGAAGCATCCAGTCACCATGTGCCTTGAGCATCTGCTGAAGGTCCTCCAGGCAGCGCAAGTCGTATCGAAGCTCTGTCTTGCCTACCTGGACGACAAGAGCTGGCGGGTTTGCCGATGGATCCCGGTACGCCTGAAATTCGGAAGAACCGGGCGGCGTTTTCAAGGTCCAGGGGCTTTGCTTGGTTCCGGCGGCAGCAGGCATCGGGTGGAGTGCTCCTTCGAAGGTAGAGAGAAGCCGTTTGCACAGACACTCTTCGCAAACGGGTCTTCCTGGACCCTCATTTTCCGGTTGCGGAATAGCGCTGTCAACGCACCGAAAGGTGCGTACTCTACTCCGCGTACCAGGTCTTCTGTCCCCAGAGGACCAGGCCCTTGAAGGTGCGCATGAGCCCACTGCCCGATGGGGTGAGCGAATAAGGCGCCGTACGCGCGGACACGCCCGCGCCTCGCGCCACCAGGCCCGAGGAGACAAGTTCACGAAGGTTGCGAGTCAACTCTTTGGAGGAAATGCCCGCCACGCTCGCCAGAAGCCCGTTGTATCCCTGCGGGCCATTGAGAAGAAGGCTGCGCAGCAACAACAACTTCCACTTGCCTCCGATGACATGAATCGCTTGCTCCACCGGGCAGGCTCTGACGGTTTCTACGACGGCTTCAGTGCCGGATGGGCGCACGTTCGTGTTGGACATGCCGTCATGCTAGCCCAGGAAGCGTTGTCAGGAGCTAACCCGCTCTCGGCATCGATACGGCTAAGGGCGCTGATGAGGAGCGGCGTCACGCAGCTCACTTCAGGTTCCTTCCAGCTGTGAGTGATAGCCGGCGCTGTCCTGGGAGTGCTTATGAGAGTACTCAGTGGTTCACTTGCTCTTCACCGCGATGACTTCAATCTCCAGCAGCGCCCAAGGCGCAGCCAGCGCGGCCACCTGGAACGCCGAGCGGGCCGGCTTGTTCGGCTGGTCCTTGGTCCCGAAGTACTTCACGTACTCCGACTGCATGCCCGCGAAGTCCAGCTTGCCGGTCTTCGGATCGGGCCCAAGGAACACCGTCATCTTGACCACGTCCTTCATGTCCAGCCCTTGCGCCTGCAGCGCCTTCTGGATCTTCGCGAACACACTCGCCGCCTGCGCCTTGGTGTCGCCGTACTCGGCGGCCGTACCCTTGGCCGCGTCCGCGGGCGTCACCGGGTCGGCAAGCTGCCCGCTGAGATAGAACGTATCGCCCGCCCACACACCCGTCGCGATGGCGGCCTTCTCCGTCTGAATGTGCTTCACCGTTGTCTGCGCCTGCACCAGGCCGACACCCGCCAACATCGCCATCGCTGCAACAAGTCTGCCGAAACTCTTCATGCGCTTCTCTCCCCTTCTAAGCTGTCACGCTATCCGTACTCGCCAGCCGCGCCGCCTTCACGCGATCGCTCAGCAGTTGCACACCGCGCAGCGCACTCACCGCCGCGCCTTCCTGCCACGCCACGATATGGCTCACATGGTCGCCGATAAAGATCACGCGTCCATCCGGCTGGATCAGCGTGTCATACCCAGGGTTGGATTGCGTGCGCGCCGCCGCCGGTGCTGCTGCGGCGCCCGTGCTCTTGTTCACCGCCACACCCGGGGCCTGCTGTGTGACAGCGCCTCCTGCCCCTGGTTGAGTCGTCGCGGCATTATCGCTGCGCTGCCGCGGCGGGCCGGCCGCATAGCTCCGTATCCACGAGCCCTCGTTGTACGGCACCTTGCCCCAGCCCACATACATCGGCTTCTCCAGCTCCTTGCCATGGCCTGGATGCAGCCGCTCGATCGACCTGCGGCTTTCCTCGAATTTCTCCGCAATCTTCATCTTCCCGAAAGCCGAGTTGGTTTCATCCGTATAGCCGCTCACCAGCACGCCGCGCTCCGAGAACATGCCCGCCGAGGGGAACCATATCGGGCTGCAGCCCACATTGCAGAACTCCAGCCCGCCGTAGATGTTGTAGTCCTGCTCCCAGAAACGCCGCGCCTCCCACGCCACCTTGTAGGCCGCTGCATACGTGCACTCGTCAATGACTTTCTGGTACGGCTTCTCGAGATCGTTCGGAATCTTCTTCAGCGTCGTCAGCGGCAGCCCGCACAGGCAGAAGTCCGCTTCGATCTTCTTGGCCACGCCGTTCTCCCGGTACATCACCGCCACGCCCTTCGCTGTCTTGCGAACCTCCGTCACCGGCGCGTTGAACTTCACGATGGAGCCCAGCGCCTTCGTGAACGCATACGGGATGCGGTCCATACCGCCCACCGGCTGGAACATCGTCGCCTGCATATCGAACTGCTGGTCGAACAGCATGCCCTGCCAGAAGTTGTCATCCAGCAGCGTGTGCATGTCGATCGGCTCGAGCAGCACGCCCGTCTCCTCACCCGCCCCGGCCAACTTCGCGTAGCCCGCGCGTTCGCTGCCCACGTACTTGCC
>CAXSHQ010000266.1:5235-6827 GCA_964236875.1 uncultured Acidobacteriaceae bacterium
GGACCATACTGGCGCAGGAACCCGAGCATCTTCTCGCGATCCCCCGGCGCGAGCTCCGCATCCAGCGCGCCCTGGTTCATGCACTTCATCAGCAACTCGCTCACATGCCCGCGCGTGTCGTTCACCACCTGACGCAGCACCGCCGGCTTGCCGCCGTTCGCCGCGTCGTTCTGCAGGTGCGCGGAGTTGGTCATGTTCACTTCCACCTGCAGCTCCACGCCCAGCTTGCGGCAGTAGCCGAGGATGTTCGGATGGATCGAAGGCAGGCGCGCCGGCCCAAAGTTCTGGTAGTGCCCATCCTGCCAGGTGCACGTTTGCGAGGAGCCATCGGTGAGCACGATCTTGTCGCCGCCGCGTACTGTCCAGTTGCGTCCCCCCGGGCGCCCCCGCGCCTCCAGCAGCGTCACCTCGTAGCCCAGCGCGCGCAGCTCATATGCCGCCACCAGCCCCGCGATGCCGCCACCCAGCACCACCACGCGCGTTCCGCGGCCCGATCCCGGCGCTGCCCGCACCTCCGTGCGCGCCGCCGCTTTGGCCTCCATTAGCCCCAGGCCCTGCATGGCCAGAAAGGCCGCGCTGTATCCACCCGCGTGCCCCACCCGCGTCAGGAAGTCCCGTCGAGTCAACCCCATGCTGAACCGCCCTCACTTTTCGAGAGTTGTGAAACAACAAAGCACGCGCGCGGCACGCGGATGTGCCGGCAATGACAGCTCGCACCCCACCCCGTTTGGGCGGAGCTCAAAGCTTCGAATCGGAGTGGATAGGTGTGCAGGAGCGCACGCGTATCGCTCGGAAGCCTGTTCAGTTGCAGTTGATGCTTTGAATGTACACCACACGGGCTCGACACTTTACGTCGCCGCATCGTCATCTGCCGCTAAGGAGCGCATGACAGGGCCACCCACAGCCCGGCACAGCCCGCTGTCCTTTCTGCATCCTCAACCCGCAGCGTCATCGTTACCCTCGCAACATTCTTCGCCAGCCGTGTGACAAAAGATCGCGCCCAGGAAACTGCGGGAACCGGCGGCGCCCGCGCTGCGTACCTCGATACAGCGAGCACGGAAAACTCGCGCGATGCGTGCTGCGATGCGTCACGCATCCCGTAATCTCACAGCAACGGTCCGCGGCAGCCCACATGCAACTTCTGTCGCAAAGAAAAGATAGGTCCCGGTGAGCGGAGCACATTCTTCGAACGTCTATCCCGCATCACCCCGGGCCCCGCACCACTCCGCGCCCCTGCCCCTTGCAGGCTCCCGCAGAGTCAACGTGAGGAAACGCATGTCTTCGAGTTCACCCCACCCCCGCTGGCGGCAGCGTCTGCTCACCCCGGCTCTTCTCCTCACTCTCGCCGCCGCCTCGCTGTCTGCGCTCGTCGCCCAGGCACCCGTGCCCGCACCAACTCCCGCCGCGCACGATCCTCATGACATCGCCGCGGATTGGCAGGGTTCGCTGCAAACGCCGCAGCGCGCCATACGCCTCGTTCTCCGGATCTCGAAGACACCCAAAGGCTGGGCCGGCAGGATGTACAACGTCTACCAGGCCTCTCCGCCGATCGATACCGTAGCGACACGGTCGATCAGCTTGGTCGGGATGGT
>CAXSHQ010000267.1:0-5639 GCA_964236875.1 uncultured Acidobacteriaceae bacterium
TCGGAGCCGGGCTGGTACTCCGAGCGGCTCGCCGCCGTCAAGGGCGTCACCGAGGAGACCACCACCGGCGTCCACCGCCTCTATCAGATGCACAAGCGCGGCGAGCTGAAGTTCCCCGCCATCAACGTCAACGACTCGGTCACCAAGTCCAAGTTCGACAACCTGTACGGCTGCCGCGAGTCGCTGGTGGACGGCATCAAGCGGGCGACCGACGTGATGGTGGCGGGTAAGGTGGCGGTGGTGTGCGGGTATGGCGATGTCGGCAAGGGTTCGGCGGCGAGCCTGCGCGGGCTGGGTGCGCGCGTGGTCGTCACGGAGATCGATCCGATCAATGCGCTGCAGGCGGCGATGGAAGGCTATGAGGTCACGACCATCGAAGAGACGCTGGGCCGCGGCGATATTTACGTGAGCTGCACCGGCAATCTCGATGTGATCACGCTGGAGCACATGCAGCAGATGAAGGATCAGGCCATCGTCTGCAATATCGGGCACTTCGACAATGAGATCCAGATGGCGGAGCTTGATTCCGCCGAGGGCGTGACGCGGCTGAATATCAAGCCGCAGGTGGACCAGTACACGTTCCCGAGCGGCAACGCGATCTTCATCCTGGCGGAAGGCCGGCTGGTGAACCTGGGCTGCGCGACGGGGCACCCGAGCTTTGTGATGAGCAATAGCTTTGCCAACCAGACGCTGGCGCAGCTTGACCTGTGGGCCAACAAGGACGCCTACAAGGTAGGCGTGTATGTACTGCCCAAGAAGCTGGATGAAGAAGTGGCGCGGCTGCACCTGGAGAAGATTGGCGTGAAGCTGACCACGCTCAGCAAGAAGCAGGCGGACTACCTGAGCGTGCCGGTGGAAGGACCGTACAAGGCCGAGCACTACCGGTACTAGCAAGGCGGCAAGACAGCAAATGGATGGGCGTCCTGGTGTATGGGACGCCCGTTTGCTTTGCAAGCGCGGGCGCGGCGGGGAGGCTGCTATAGTGGCGGGCATGGCTCCGTGGCTGCGCAGCACGCTTTCCGTTCTGGCCGGGTTGATCGTGGACTACGCGGTCATCGGACTTGGCTATTGGGTCTGTTATCACGCGCTCCATCTGCGCTATGACACGCCTACGGCAGGGTACGAGGTCGCCAGCCTGGTGTATACCTTCGCGGCCGCAATCCTGGGCGGATATGTGGCGGCGGTGCTGGGCGGGCGGAACCCCGTTTCGCATGGCGTCGGCCTGGCGATGCTCCTGTTCGGACTGGGCGTGATCAACCTGACCAAGAGTGCCGGGAGCGTTCACACCGGGTATGTCCTGCTGCTCAATATCGGCGTTCCGCTGCTGGCCATCTTCGGTGCGTTCCTGCGGCGCAGCCATACGGAGTAGAGCTCAGCCTCGGGAACGAACAGGCCGCTCCTCGATGGAGCGGCCTTCCACTTTGAAGCAAAGTTAGCGAGGAGCGACGCCGGGGTCGGTGCGCCCGTTGTGCTTGTCACGGTAGATCCTGCGCGACTCCGCATTCTGCTGGCGCGAAAGCGTGTGGCGGTCCTGCGCGGTCAGGTGGCCGTTGTCCCGGGCGCGCATGGCGTGCTCTTCACGGTTGATGGCGCCTTCCTGGTGTTCGACGTGCGAGGCTTCGCGAGGGGTCATCTGGCCGCTGGAAACACCCTGGCCGATACGGGCCTGCTGGTTGGTCTTGCGCGCTGGCCATGGCGATGGGGAGAACGGCGATATCGGCTGCGAAGGTAAGCTTCCTGAGGTTCATGACGGTGTCCTTTCGGTGGCGGTCAGGGTTGCCGGGCCGCTACGCTCTGCGGAGGTGCGCTCCGCATACGAAGGAAATAGACACAGGGGTGCGCGCGCAGGTTGCGGCGGACACGGAAAGTATATTTCTACGAAATGCCGCGACTTTCGAAGAGCAGAGGGGTAGGGACGACGCCTCGGGAGAGCTGGAAAGCTTTCTTGGTTGTCGTGCCGCTGCAAGCGGAATGCGGGATCCCCTCGTCAAACTCAGGGCATGCCTGAGCTTTGCTGAGGACGACACCTGTGTGCTTGAGCGAGCACTTCACCTGAAGGAAACGACTCTACGTGGTAGTGCCGTTGTAATCGAAATCGGCGAGCGCCAGGGCCTGCACCGGTTGCGAGGTGACGATCTGCTGATCGACAAGGACGAAGGTGCGCACGGCGCCCTGCGAGTAGGTCGTCTGCGGACCGGTGAGCAGCGTTCCGGTGCTGGAGCTCGGCACGGTGCCCGTGGGCACCACCGCGATGGCGTAGGTGCCGGCGGGCACATTGATGTAGCCGGTGTTGGAGCCGAAGGTGAGGCCGGTGGCAATGGGCGTGGAGGTCGAGATCTTGCCGTTGTTAGGCACCAGATACACATCCACGCCGGTGTTGATCCTGGTGGTCTCATCCAGCACCCGCACGGAAATCTGGCTGGACGGCGCCGGCGTGTTCTGGTCCGGCAGGATGGTTTCCTGCAAGCTGGCGTTCACGTTCACCAGCAGCGCGGTGTAGGCGTGCATGTTGGCCATGGACACGTTGGAAGAAGCGAGCACTGTGCTGGTTGCGTGCTGGACGGCGGCGATGTTGTAGGTGCCCGGCGAGAAGACGATAGGCGTGGTGGTCACCGTGCTGAAGCCGAAGTTATAGAGGAAGGCCGTACCGTTTTCGACGAAGTCGATGGCGGGCGCGTCGGGGGACGCCTGGATGACGCGCAGGGTGGCGACGTTGCCGGCGTTGACGGCGATGCTCTGGCAGCCGGGCAGGCCCAGCAGCAGGGCGGTCAAGCCCGCGAGCGCGGCGATGCGCTGCTTGCGGCGGGATGCCGGGGCCGGTCTGCCGTCCGGGCTCGTATGTGCGTGTCCGGCGATGTCCACTGCGGTTGAGGCCATGGAGTGTGTCCTGCCTGTTTTCAGGTGCGCAAGGAGCGCACGGGTTTGCACTGGAGCTGGTGCACTGGAGCCTGTGTCTACTGTATCCGATTCCGGGCAGGGGTGTCTTGGGGAAAAGGCAGCCGGGGAATCGGCGGCGGTGCGACTTTTGCGGCATAAAGCCGTGCAGCCCGGACAAAGCCGGGCCGCACGGATCAGCCTGCTCTGCCCTACGGCTTACCGGGGGCGGCCCGGTGGGCGATGATCATGCCGGAAATCTTGTCGTAGGTGGCTTGCGGGATGATGCCGCGGCTGGTGAGCTGGTTCTTCGCGGTATAGGACCGGCCGTCGATGATCTTCTTCGAGTAGGCGTCGCCGATGCCGGGAAGCGCCTTGAGCTGGTCGGCGGTGGCTGTGTTGATGTCGAGGAGCTGGCCTTTGGGGGCGGCCGGGGCCGTGCTGGACGGCGCGGCCGTCTTGGAAGCCGAGGGAGTGGTCGCCTTGGGAGCCGGCTGAGAGGCCTTGGCCGGGGCCTGCGCAGTGGGCTTGGTGGCGGTCTGCGATCCGAGCGGAGCGATGCCGAACGTGGAGGCGACGGCGAGGGCAGCGACCGTGGCAAAACGGCGGAGAGCGAGCATGAGGGAACTCCTGCGGGCGGTGAGTTGGGGAACGCTCGCCAGCATACCGCATCGGGCGCAAGGAACGCGCTGGAAAGCTTGCAGACCGTGGCGTAGACTCGCCGGAACGCCGTCACAGGAGATTCGCTATGCTTCGATCGACTTTGGCTTGCCTTGCCTTCGCTCTCATGGCGGGAAGTGTCGCGGGCGCAGCACGCGCACAGGTGCCGCAGCCCGCGGCCGAGCCGGGCAGCGTACCGGAGGCGCAGAGCCCGCCGGCGCAAGTGCAGCCCGCCCCTCGACCGCGCGGCCCCGTGCGCATGTCGAGCGGTGTCGTCGCGGGGCTCAAGGTCGGCGGCGACCACCCGGTGTACCCGGCGGACGCGAAAGCGCAGGGCATCAGCGGATCGGTGGTGTTGCACGCGATCATCGGCAAGGACGGCCACATCGAGAGCCTCGTCGTGGTCTCCGGCAATGAGCTGCTGGCCGCAGCCGCGTTGGATGCGGTGAAGACGTGGACGTACCGGCCCTACATGCTGAACGGCGAGCCGACCGAGGTGGATACCACGATCACGGTGAACTTCAACCTAAGTGAAGGTCCGCGTTCAAGGCCAGAGAACGGACCGCTACGCATCTCGGGTGGAGTGATGAGAGGATTGCTGGAACACGAGGTAGCGCCGGTGGATCCGACCGGCGGAGAAGCCTCGGGTACGGTCGTGTTGCACGCCATGATCGGAAACGATGGGCACGTTGAGAGCTTAGCTGTCCTCACGGGGCCCGAAGTATTGCAGAAAGCGGCACTCGATGCAGTCAAGCAATGGACCTACAGGCCCTATCTTCTTAATGGGCGTGCCGTTGAAGTGGAAACCACAATCACGGTGAACATTCGGCGGCCGTGAATGCGAGCCAGTGCCGCCTTGGCGGCTCAAATCGCGTGCAAACAGCTGCGTTACGGCGCGGCTGAAGCTCGGCCATCTGAGCACGCATCGTGAGTCGCTAGACCGCAGCGGAGTGGACGACCGAGCCGCGGGCGGCTTCGATCTTGACGACCTGGCCGTCGCGCATGTGCAGGATGCGGTCGCCGATCTGGGCGGCTTCGGGGTTGTGCGTGATCATGAGCACGGTCTGGTGCATCTCGCGGCTGGCGGCGCGCAGCATCTCGAGCACGGCGTCGGAGTTGACGGTGTCGAGGTTGCCGGTGGGCTCGTCGGCGAGCACGATGGCGGGTTTGGTGATGAGCGCGCGGGCAATGGCAACGCGCTGCTGCTCGCCGCCGGAAAGCTCGTTGGGCCGGTGGTGGAGACGGCCGGCAATGTTGAGCAGGCCCGCGAGGTGGTCGAGCAGCTTGGTATCGAGCGGCTGCTTCGTGCCGGTGATGGTGTGGGCGAGCTCGATGTTGTCGTAGGCGGAGATGGTGGGGAGCAGGTTGAAGCGCTGGAAGACGAAGCCAATGTGGGCGCGGCGGAGCTTGGTGCGCTCCGGGTCGGAGAGCCGGGAGATGTCCTGACCCTGGATCGTCAGAGTGCCGGAGGAGGGCGAGGTGAGCCCGCCGAGAACGTAGAACAGCGTGGATTTTCCGGAGCCCGAGGGGCCGACGATGGACAGGAACTCGCCCGGCGCGGCGTTGAAGCTGACATCGCGCAGGGCGGCGACTTCCAGCTTGCCGGAGCGGTAGGTCTTGCCGAGGTGGCTGGCTTCGATGATGGGCGCCATGGACATCCTCCTCAGTCTACCGGAGCGGGCAGGAGGGAAGGCCCGTCGGGATCGTTGGTTTCCTGCCAGCGGCAGCCGCACTGGAGACGCTTCCACACCCCTTCCGGCTGCAGAACGAGGCCGGGACGCCGACCAGCAGCGGCAGGCCCGGCGCCTTGGTCGAGGCAATGGCGACTTGGCGGCCTGTGTCATCGGCCGTCTGCTGCGTGACCATTCCTAGCCGTCTCCCTGGCCGTCCCCGTCTCCGCGCGCGTATCTCCGCGCCCGGAAACTCTCGGGCCCCGCTTAGCGTCACTATACGTGCCCGTATGATGGGAAGTGCTGCGCGCGGCCGGGTCGGAACGTGGTCGCCTCGTACCTGCGCGTCAGCCTCGGCCCGCATCACAGGCAACAGAGATTGCCGTACAAACCACCGAAATACACACCGGAACGGCCCGGCGGCCGTCCCTACTC